>NZ_JBVJUY010000050.1:13038-40886 GCF_055604165.1 Streptomyces sp. NPDC037242 | reverse complement strand
CCCCCCCCCCCCCCCCCCCCCCCCCCCCCCCCCCCCCCCCCCCCCCCCCCCCCCCCCCCCCCCCCCCCCCCCCCCCCCCCCCCCCCCCCACGGCCTTGTCCGGACCGGCGTCACTTGACGCAGGCACCTCCAGTGGGTTGCATACGTTCTGTGATCACATACCGGACACCGGGAGCCACATCATGGACCCGGTGATCGTCGTCGGCGCGGGGCCCGTGGGACTGTCCATGTCCCTCGCCCTGGCCGGCCAGGGCGTGCCCTGTGTCGTGCTCGACGAGGGGCCCGGCAAGGACGAGGCCAGAACCGCCCGGACCGTTGTCCTGCACTCCGACACCGCGGCCATGGTCCACCGGCTGGGCTGTACGACCCTGCGCTACGAGAGCGCGTACTTCGCCGCCTGGCGCACGATGCGGCGCGGGCGCGACCACCGGCGGATCACCTTCGAGGACCGGCCCGCCCCCCTCCACCTGCCGCAGCACGCCCTGACGCGCGGGCTGCGCGACGCGGCCGTCGTCCACCCGCTGATCCAGCTCGTCACCGACAGCAGGCTCGACTCCCTGGAGCAGGACGACCACTCGGTCACCGTCCACACCCGGGGCGCCGAAACCACCTGGTGGCGCGGGAGTTACCTGATCGGCTGCGACGGGGCCCGCTCCACCGTGCGCAAACTCCTCGGCATCCGCTTCCCCGGCCGCACCGCCGTGGAACGGCACGCCGTGGCCGCCCTGCGCACCGAACTGCCCTGGCCCGGCGAGGCACTGCTGCACCGCGGCCAGGCGGGCGGCGTCGACGAGGTCACCGCCCGGCCGCTGCCCGACGGCGTGTGGCGGCTGGACTGGCTGCTCCCGCCGCGCGGCGAACTCGTCACTCCCGACGCGCTCGTCGCCCTCATCCGCGACACCCTCGGCCTGTGGTGCGGGGGCACGGCTCCCCCGTACGACCTCCTCGACACCGGCGTCCACACCCTGCACCACCGGCTCGCCAGGCGCTGGCGCGACGGTCGGGCCTTCCTCGCCGGGGACGCGGCGCACCTGCTGGGGGCGCTAGGGACCCAGGGCGTCGAGGAGGGGCTCCGGGACGCGGAGAACCTCGCCTGGAAGCTGGCCCTCGCCTGGCACCAGGGGGCCTCCGAGGCCCTGCTCGACAGCTACGAGGACGAGCGCCGCAGGGCGGTGGCGTCCCGGCTGCGCGCCGCCGACCAGGCGATGCCCGCGCTGCGTGCCGGCGGGGGCCTGCGCACGTACCTGCCCGGAGCGGCTCGCTCCGGCGAACTCCGGATCACCGACGGCCACTTGGGCCGGGGGCCGCTGGGCGCGGAGCCGGTGTACGCCCCGCCCGTGGCCGTACGCGAGGTCCCGACGGACACCGAGCCGGGCGGCCCGGTGGCGAACGTCCCCGTGACCGCGCCCGACGGTGCGACCGTGCCGCTGCGCGACCAGCTGGGGCGCGGGCGGCTGCTGGTCGTCCTCGTCGCCCCCGGCACCGGGGTCTGGGACCGGCGGCACTGGCTGGGCGCCGGCCTGATGCCCCGCCTCGCGGCGGCCGTGAGCGCGCTCCCGGTCCGGGCGGACCTGCTGGTCGCGGACGGCTACCCGGGGGCTCCTGCACACACCGTGCTCCTCGTACGACCGGACGGGCACCTGGCCGCGACCTTCGCGGGAGTCCGTCCGGCGGAACTGTACGAGGCCGCGGACGCCGTTCGGCACGGCCCGCCGATGGCGGCCCTCTCGGGCGTGCCGGCGCCGGCCCCGACGCCTGCACCGGTGATCGATTGACCCTCCGGTCGGGTCGTGGTTCACTCGCGGACATGACCGGCAACGACGTGCGCCTGTGGCGGAGGGTCCACATGGACCTGCTCCGCTATGCGGGCTGCGTGTGTCGCCCTTCCTGCTGATTCGCCTCCCTCCGCGCTCCGCGCGCACTTTCGCGAACCCCAGGACGGTCACTTCCATGTCTGCATCGACGCATGCCCCTGCGCCCGCGCACGCTCCGGCGCCTACGCTGGCGCCCACGCCTGCGGCCAACCCCGCTGCCCCCGCCGCCCCCGTGACGGCCGCCGAGCTCCTCGACTTCACGCGGCGCGTCGCCTCCGACGCCGAGCTCGTCGCCTCCCTCCCCCTCGATCCGGAGGGCCGCACCTGGGTCCGGCTGGACGGGCCGGGCGGCAGTGAGGCCTGGCTGATCGGCTGGCCCCCGGGCTCCGGGACCGGCTGGCACGACCACGCCGAGTCGCGGGGCGCGTTCACCACCGCGCGGGGCCGCCTCACCGAGCACTCCCTCGCGGTGCGCCTCCCCTCGGAGGGCTGGCAGTCCCTGGAGCTGGCCCCCGACGTGGACCGCACCCGCAACCTGGGCGCGGGTACCGGCCGGGCCTTCGGCGAGCACCACGTGCACGAGGTGCTGAACGCTTCCGAGTCCGAGCACGCCGTCTCGGTGCACGCGTACTACCCGCCACTGCCGCTCATCCGCCGCTTCAGCCGCACCGGCCCGGTGCTCCGGCTGGAGCACGTCGAGCGCCCGGCGGACTGGCAGTGAGCGCCGCGACCGGCATCGACGAGCTGCTGGAGCGGCTCCGCGCCACCTACACCCGCCTGGAACCGGAACAGGCCGAGGCGGCCTCCCGGGCGGGCGCGCTCCTGGTGGACATCCGCTACCAGGCCCTGCGAGAGCGCGACGGCCTGATCCCGGGTGCGCTGGTCATCGAGCGCAACGAACTGGAATGGCGCCTCGACCCGCAGGGCTCGCACCGCGTCCCGCAGGCCACCGGCCACGACCTCCAGGTGGTGGTGATCTGCAACGAGGGCTACGCCTCCTCCCTGGCCGCGGTCTCCCTCCACGCCCTGGGCCTGCGCAACGCCACGGACCTCGCGGGCGGCTTCCAGGCCTGGAGGGCCGCGGGCCTCCCGACGACCGCCTGAGACACGGGTGCGGGGTACGGGGTACGGAGCCGCGCCCCGTACCCCGTACCCCGCACCTCCTACCGGCCCGCCCGCCCTACGCCTTCGACGTCGCGACGTCCACCGGAGGCACCCGCAGTGCGACCCGCCCCGGCAGGGCGGTCGCCACCAGGGCCAGCAGCCCCGCGACCCCGACGACCAGCGCGTAGGCGACCGGCATCACGGCCGGCGCGGCCGTCCCCGTCATCCCGACGCTGAAGGCGGTCAGGACCGCCAGCGCGATCCCCGACCCCAGCACCGTGCCCATCAGCAGCACCGACACCGCCTCGGTGCGCAGCATCCCGCGCACCTGGCGCCGCGTCGCACCGGCCAGCCGCAGCATCGCGAACTCCCGGAGCCGCTCGGCCGTGGACATGGCCAGCGTGTTGACCACCGCGATTGCGGTGAACGCGAGCACCAGCCCCATCGCCAGCAGGTTGATCTCCGCCCCGGCGGCCTGCCGTTCGGCCCGCACCCGGTCGGCGTCCTGCGCGCTCAGCACCCGGACCCCGGGGAAGCCCTGCACCGCGGCGGCCAGCTGCTCGCGCCCGGTGCCCGGTTCGGCCGCCACCAGCACGCTGCTCGCCAGCGGATTGTCGACGTGCGCGGCGACCAGGTCGTGCGGCAGGGTCAGGTCACCGAAGCCCAGCCCCCGCGCGTACACGGCCGATACGGTCAGCGTCACCGGAGTCCCGTCGCCCAGGGCCAGCTTCAGCGGGCTGCCGGGCCGGAGCCCCAGCTGGTCGGCGGCGAGCTCGCTCACCGCCGCGCTGCGGTCCCCGAAGTCCGCCAGGCTCCCGCCGGTCACCGCCGGGTCCCACGTCCGGGTCAGGCCGGCCGGGGTCACGCCCTGGGCGGCGTACTTGGTCAGCCCCACCCGCACCGAGGTGTGCACGACCTCGGTGGCCGCGGTGACCCCGGGGGTACGGCGGATCCGCTCGGCGGCGCCCCCGGTCACCCCGGGCCCCTGCCCGGCCAGCACCCAGTCGGCCTTGACCCCCTCGCGGACCTGTGCCCGGGCCGCGTCGCCGAGCGTCGGCGTGGCGAAGAGCACGGTGCAGGTCATCCCGATCAGCAGCGCGAGCGGGGTGACGGCGGAGGCCATCCGGGTCGCGTTGCCGCGCAGGTTGGCGGTGGCCAGGTGGCCGCCCGTACCGGCCAGCTTCAGCGGCCCGGCCAGCAGCGCGGCAGCGCCGCGGACGACCAGCGGGCCCAGCAGGGAGACCGCCCCGGCCAGGACCACCACGGCCAGGAAGGTCACCGGGGTGGAGGCTGGCTCCGTGCGCAGCGTGCTCAGTACGGCGACCAGCACCGCCCCGGCGGCCAGCAGCAGTACGCCGATCCCGATCCGGGCCCAGGCGGGCCGGGCCCGCTCGACGGCGGCTTCGGCGAGCGCCTCGGCGGGGCGGATCCGGGCGATCCGGCGGCCGGTGATCCGGGCCGCGGCCCAGGCCCCGAACAGGCTGGCGCCGACGGCGGCGAACATCGGGAAGATCCCGGCGGTGCGCTCCAGGTTGGCGGGGACGACACCGCCGTCCACGAACCGCCCGTACAGCCAGGCGGCGAGCGGCAGTCCGGCGAGCGCTCCGGCGACACCGGCGGCCAGGCCCACGAGCAGCGCCTCACGGCCGATCATGCGGCGCAGCTGCTTGGGGGTGGCGGCGATGGCCCGCAGGAGGGCGAGCTCGCGGTAGCGCTGCTGGACCGACAGGGCGAAGGTGCCGACGACCACCAGGATCGCCACGAGGAGCGAGGTCCCGCCCATCGCGCCGCCCATGGAGACGAGCTTGACCCGGGCGCCGGCCGCGTCGAGGAACTCGGCCGGTCCCCGCTCGTCGCCGGTGTTCACCTGCGCGGTGGTGCCCTTGAGGGCCTGCGCGACCTGCCCGGCCAGGCGGCCCGCGTCGACCCCGGGAGCGGGCAGCACGCCGATGGCGCTGACCTGGCCGTCGCGGGCGGCGAGCCGCTGCGCCTCGGCGTCGCCGAAGAAGAGCGCGCCCTGCCGGACGAGGTCACCGCCGGGGGTCTTGGCGACGCCGCTGACGGTGTAGGTCTTCGGCTCGCCGGTGGCCTGCACGGTCAGCTCGGAGCCGGTCTTCAGGCCGGCGCGGGCGGCCAGTCCACGGTCGATGACGACCTCGCCGGCGCCCTGGGGAGCGCGGCCCTCGGCGAGCGTGAAGGGGGTGAGCTCGGCGGAGGTCCAGGAGTGCCCGTACGAGGGGACCTCGGCGGGGCTGCCCTTGACGAGCGGGACGGCCTGGAAGGTGAGCTCGGGTACGGCCCGCTCGACACCGGGCACGGACCGGACCGCGTCCACGGTGGAGGCGGGGAGCCAGGCCCGCTCGGCGACGGGCTTGGCCTTGTGCTTCGTTTTGGTCTTGCCCTTCTTCTCCTTGACCGTGGTCTGGTGCACGTTCTGGTCGGCGGAGACGAGGACAGGTGTGGCCGCGAAGCGCTCGGTGCCGATCTTTCCGCGCAGACCAGTTTCCAGGAGCGTGCCGCAGGCGGTGACGAGGGCCGCCGCGCACAGGAGGGCGACGAAGGCGCCGAGGAAACCGGCTTTGCGGTCCCGGACGGTCTGGAGGGCGTAACGCAGCATCATGTGATCAACTCTGCCGCTGGGGCCGCCCGTTGGCAGTGGAGCGCCCCGGCGTCACCGCCGGGGGGCTACCCCCACCTCCGGCTACCCCGGGTACCCGAGGTCGTCGGCGTCCTCGCCCTCCGCCTCCAGTGCGCGGCGGACCACTCGCAGGGCCATGCCCTCGGGGTATCCCTTGCGGGCGAGCATCCCGGCGAGCCGCCGGATCCGCTTCTCCCGCTCCAGGCCCCGGGTGGAGCGGAGCTTGCGCTCGACGAGTTCCCGGGCGGTCTGCTCCTCCTGCTCGGAGTCGAGCTGTTCCAGGGCCTCCTCCACGAGGGTGGCGTGCACCCCCTTGGTACGCAGCTCCTGCGCGAGCGCCCGGCGGGCCAGGCCCCGGCCGCGGTGCCGGGACTCGACCCAGGCACCGGCGAACGCGGCGTCGTCGATGAGGCCCACCTCTTCGTACCGGGAGAGGACCGCCTGCGACACCTCCTCGGGGATGCCCCGCTTGTGCAGGGCGTCCGCGAGCTGCCGCCGGGTGCGCGGCATCCCGGTGAGCAGGCGCAGGCAGATCGCCCGCGCCTGCTCCTCGGGACTCTGGGGCGGCAGTTCCTGGCGGCCTTCACGGCCACCTCCGCCGCCCCTTTCCTGCTCGCGCACGGGTCAGCTCTTGGCCACGGCGGCCTTGGCCGTCGTCTTGGCCTTCGACGCCGGGGCGGGAACTGCCGCGGTCTCGGCGGGCGCAGCGGCGGCGGTCTCGTCCGCGGCGGCGTCCTTGCGGACACCCACGCCCAGCTTCTCCTTGATCTTCCGCTCGATCTCGTCGGAGAGGGCGGGGTTGTCGCAGAGGAACTTCCGCGCGTTCTCCTTGCCCTGGCCGAGCTGGTCGCCCTCGTACGTGTACCAGGCGCCGGCCTTGCGCACGAAGCCGTGCTCGACGCCCATGTCGATCAGGCCGCCCTCGCGGCTGATGCCGTGGCCGTAGAGGATGTCGAACTCGGCCTGCTTGAACGGCGGCGCGACCTTGTTCTTGACGACCTTGACGCGGGTGCGGTTGCCGACCGCGTCCGTGCCGTCCTTGAGAGTCTCGATGCGGCGGATGTCGAGGCGCACCGAGGCGTAGAACTTCAGCGCGCGGCCACCGGTGGTGGTCTCCGGCGAGCCGAACATCACACCGATCTTCTCGCGGAGCTGGTTGATGAAGATCGCGGTGGTCTTGGACTGGTTGAGCGCACCGGTGATCTTCCGGAGCGCCTGGCTCATGAGGCGGGCCTGGAGACCCACATGCGAGTCGCCCATCTCGCCCTCGATCTCCGCGCGCGGCACGAGCGCCGCGACGGAGTCGATGACGATCAGGTCGAGCGCACCGGAGCGGACGAGCATGTCCACGATCTCCAGCGCCTGCTCACCGGTGTCCGGCTGGGACAGGATGAGGTTGTCGGTGTCGACGCCGAGGGCCTTCGCGTACTCGGGGTCGAGCGCGTGCTCGGCGTCCACGAAGGCGACGGTGCCGCCGGCCTTCTGCGCGTTGGCCACGGCGTGGAGGGTCAGGGTCGTCTTACCGGAGGACTCCGGCCCGTACACCTCGATCACGCGGCCGCGGGGCAGCCCGCCGACGCCGAGGGCGATGTCCAGCGCGGTCGACCCGGTGGGGATGACCTCGATGGGGTCGTTCGGCTTGTCGCCGAGGCGCATGACCGCACCCTTGCCGAATTGCCGTTCAATCTGTGCGAGCGCGGCGTCGAGAGCCTTCTCGCGGTCGGTGCCTGCCATGGGTTCCACCCGGTTTGCTTGAGTCGATCGCTTCACGCCATTGACGCTAACGCCTGCCACTGACAATGCGCTCCCACGCCCGGTTTGGCTGTGGATAACCCATAAGAATACGTGTTCGATTTCCGTGTCAAGCGCGCCACGCCAGCCCCAGGAGACACCCCCTAGCGCGGGGTGGTGGCGTCCGGAGCGAAGGGGGCGCCGTGGCCGGGCACGATCAGGTCCGCGGCGGCCATCACCCGCAGCCGGGAGGTGCGCAGGACCTCGCGGTCCGGGGCCACCGGGTCGTCCGCCGGTCCCGCCGAGTGCCACCACAGGTCACCGGCGAAGGCCACCACGCCCGAGTCCGTGCCGGCCAGCAGCGTGATGTCCTCGGCGCTGTGCCCCGGGGTGCGGATCAGCCGTAGCGACGGGGTGAGCTCGTAGCCCTCCGCGTCGCGGTTCTTCCACTGGTCGGCCCGGTACTCCACCTTGTGGTCGTGGACCAGGGCGCGGCCGAACAGGCCCACGTTCATGGTGTTGTCCGGGTGGTGGTGGCTGAGCACCACGTCGGTGATGTCGTCGGGGCCGAGCCCCAGCTCCGCGAGCGGGCCCAGGATGTCGTCGTGGGAGGCCACCATGCCCGGGTCGAAGATCACGTGCCGGCCGGCGTCCGAGACGTAGGAGACGGTGGCGGCCACTCCGGGGCCGGTGGAGCCGACGTAGCCGGTGGTCAGGACCCGGTACACGGCGCTGCGGCCGAGCGGTGCGTCCTGCGTGGCCGGGGTCGGGGCCAGGGTCGGGGCCGGGGTCGAAGTCGTCGTCTCTACTGCCGTGTTCGTCGTCATGTCCTCAATACTTCCGGGCCGGGCGGCCGCGTACGAGTGGCACTGCTGCCGCTGATCGCAGGATTAGTGCCAGGCGTGCCAGACTGCACGGGTGCCGCCCTTCGAGACCGTCGCCGCGTACGCCCCGCCCGGAGTCGGCATGCTCGCCGTCGGCATCGTCGCCGAGGTGTTCGCCCCGCACGGGGAGGGGATGCCGGGCTTCGACTTCGCCCTGTGCTCCGACCGGCCGGGACGGGTCCCCACCGACGTGGGCGTGCCGCTCACGATCGAGCACGGCCTGGACCGGCTGGCCGCCGCCGACCTGGCGATCGCCCTGCCCTGGGCCGGTTTCCGTACGCCGCCCGCACCCGCCGTCCTCGACGCGCTGGCGGCCGCGCACGCGCGGGGCGCGCTGGTCGCGGCCCACTGCGTCGGTACGTTCGCGCTCGCCGCCGCCGGGCTGCTCGACGGCCGGCGGGCCACCACGCACTGGCGGTTCGCCGGGCTGCTGGCCGGCCGCCACCCGGACGTCGCCGTCGAGCCCGACGCCCTGTACGTCGACGACGGGCGGATCACCACGGGTGCGGGAGCCGCCGCGGGCTTCGACCTGTGCCTGCACCTGCTGAGGCGGGAGTACGGAGCCGCGATGGCCAACACCGTCGCCCGGGACATGGTGCTGCCGTCGCACCGCGACGGCGGGCAGGCCCAGTACCTCGCCGCCCCCGTCCCCGAGGACTGCCAGGACGAGCGGCTCGCCGAGGTGCTCGCCTGGGCCCGCGAGCACCTCCACGAGCCGCTTCCCGTCGCGGAACTGGCCCGGCGTGCCGTGATGAGCAAACGGTCCTTCGCCCGCCGCTTCGCCGCCGCGACCGGCACGACCCCGCACGCATGGCTGCGGGGCCTGCGGCTGAGCAGCGCCGAGGAGCTCCTGGAGACCACCGATCTGCCGGTCGAGGAGATCGCCCGCCGGGTGGGGTACGGCAGCGCGGCCGTCCTGCGCGAGCAGTTCGTGCGCCGCCGGGGTGTGCCGCCCCGCTCCTACCGCCGTTCCTTCGCGCGCACTGCGTAGCGTCCGCGGCGTCCTGACCGTTGCTCCCGCCCCGGGGCGGGAGCCAGACTCGGGGCGTGTGGGTCTTCATATTCGCGGGGGCGGGCGTGCCTCTGCTCGGCGTGAGCCTCGCCCGGGTGTGGCTGTACCACAGGCTCCACCCCCAGGACCGGACGGACCGGACGGGCCGGACGGGCCGGCCGGGCAGCGCCGACAGCGGGCCGATCGGCCTGTACGAGGCCGCGTACCTGGAGCGCGGCCGGCGCGGGGTCGCCGAGGTGGCCCTCTGCGCGCTGCACCTGGGCGGGCGCCTGGCGGTCACCGACGACGGCCGGGTCACTGCGGTACGGGCCGCCCCCGGACCGGAGGGCAACGACCCGGGCAGCGACCCCGTCCAGGCGGCCGCGCTGGCCCTGCTGGACGGGGAGGCGCCGCCGCACGCGGCAGCGTTCCGGACCGGGGTCGGCGACCGCCCCGCCGCCGTCGAGGTGGAGCGGGCGCTGGTCGGGCGCGGACTGGCGGTGGACCCCCGGCGGCGCGAACGGGCCGCGAACGCCGAGCTGGCCCAGTCGGTGTGCGTGCTGGTCGCGGTCCTGGCGACCGTCGCGGCGTGCATCGTGGACTCCGCCACCGGGCAGGGCTCGGGCTTGCGGCCGTTCCTCGCGTTCACGGCGCTCGGGGTGGTGACGGGGCTGGTCAGCCTGTTCGCGGGCACGGTACCGCTCGACCGGCACGCGACGGCGGCCGGGCTCCGCCGCAGCCGCGAGGCCGCCGCCGACGGGACCTGGGCCCCGCCGCTGCCCTCCGGGGTCCCCGCCGCAGCCCGTGCCGCCCTGACGGCCGTCGCCCGCAACGGGCCCGGCTCGGGCGCGCTCCACGGCCTGGCTCCCCTCACGGCGCACCTGCGCCCCCGCCCGGCACCCGGGCCGGCGTCCTCCGCCGCGAAGGAGCCCCCGAGCGTCGGCGGCTGTGCGGCCGGTTGCGGCGCCGGCTGCGGCGGCGGAATCTGACACGAAGGCCCGGGGCCCGGCACTCACCGCACGTACGCCCGCGCCCGCCTCACCACCAGTACGCCGGGTACGCCACCGCACCCCGCCGCGCCCGGGACGCCGCCATCCCGGCCAGCACCAGGACCAGGGCCGCCCCCGTCAGCAGCGGTACGAAGACCAGCGGCCGCGGCGCCTGGAGGACCACCACCACGGTGGTCGCGGCGGCCGGCGAATGCGGGGTCCGGGCCAGGGTCATCACGCCGACGGCCACACCCGCCCCGAGCGCCGCCACCCAGGCCGCGCCGCCCAGCGCCGCCAGCGCCAGGTAGCCGACGGCCGCGCACAGCAGGTGCCCGCCGATGACGCTCCGGGGCTGGGCCAGTGGGAGCGCGGGCACCCCGTACACGATCGCCGCGCTGGCCGCGATCGGCGGGATCAGCACCGGCTCGCGCAGCAGCGCACCGGCTCCGACGAGGGTCAGCAGGGCCGCGGCGGCGACGCCCCCGCTGTGCAGCGCGGTGATCGGCGCGGGCGCGGCGGGGGCGGGTGCGCGCCCGCGCAGGACGTGCGTGCGAGGCCGGGGCCCGGGGCTGGTGATCTCGTCGACGCTCATGGACCCCAGGTGTACGAAACGCCCGTATCCCCCGCCTATATCGACTGACAACCCAGGGTTGACACCCTTCGGACTGTCAACCTACGGTTGCCTCATGACGAACCCTTCGGTGGAACCCGTTCGCATGACCAACCCGGTACGCCTCGACGACCTCATCGAGGCCATCAAGAAGGTCCACACCGACACCCTGGAGCAGCTCAGCGACGCCGTCGTCGCCGCCGAGCACCTCGGTGAGGTCGCCGACCACCTCATCGGCCATTTCGTCGACCAGGCCCGCCGCTCCGGCGCCTCCTGGACCGACATCGGCCGCAGCATGGGCGTCACCCGCCAGGCCGCCCAGAAGCGCTTCGTCCCCAAGGCCGACAAGGAGGGCGACCCCGGCCTCGACCCGAACCAGGGCTTCGGCCGCTTCACCCCCCGCGCCCGCAACGTGGTGATGACCTCGCAGAACGAGGCCCGCGCCGCCGGCGGCACCGAGATCCGCACCGGGCACCTGGTCCTCGGCCTGCTGGCCGAGCCCGAGGGCCTCGCGGCGCTCGCCCTGACCGCCCAGGGGATCGCGGCCGACGACGTACGGGCGGCCGTGGCCGCCACCCTGCCGCCGGCCGCCGACGAGGTCCCCGACCTCATCCCCTTCGACGCGTCCGCGAAGAAGGTCCTGGAACTCACCTTCCGGGAGGCCCTGCGCCTGGGCCACGGCTACGTCGGCACCGAGCACATCCTGCTCGGCATCCTCGAACTGGAGGACGGCGACGGCCTGCTGACCGGTCTCGGCGTCGACAAGGCCGCTGTCGAGGCGAGCGTCACCGAAGCCTTGGCAGCCGTACTCGGCGCCGACGGGTAGGCCCGGGCTCCTCATCGGCGGCCGCGCTCGTGAGCTCGTAGCGCTTCACGTACGCGCCGAGGAAGGCCTGCAGCGTGGCGACGGCCGGGATCGCGATCAGCGCCCCGACCGCGCCCAGCAGGGCGGTGCCCGCGATGACCGACCCGAAGGCGACCGCCGGGTGGATGTCGACGGTCTTCGAGGTGAGCTTGGGCTGCAGCACGTAGTTCTCGAACTGCTGGTAGACCACCACGAATCCGAGCACGTACAGCGCGTACCAGGGATTGACCGTGAAGGCGATCAGCATCGGCAGCGCGCCCGCCAGGTAGGTGCCGATGGTGGGGATGAACTGCGACACCAGCCCCACCCACACCGCGAGCGCGGGCGCGTACGACACGTCGAGGATCACGAAGAGGATGTAGTGCGCGATGCCGGAGATCAGCGCCATCAGCCCGCGCGAGTAGAGGTACCCGCCCGTCTTGGTGACGGCGATCTCCCAGGCGCGCAGTACCTCCGACTGCTTCGCGGGCGGCAGTACGGAGCACAGCGCGCGCCGCAGCCGCGGCCCGTCGGCGGCGAAGTAGAAGGAGAACAGCCCGATCGTCAGCAGCTTGAAGAGCCCGCCGAGCACGGTGGCGGACACGTCGAGCACGCCCGTCGCGCTGTTCTGCACGTACTTCTGGAGCCAGTCGGAGTGCAGCAGGCTGTCCTGGATGTCCAGCCGCGACAGCTCGGTGTGGAAGGTCCGGTTGATCGAGTCGATCACCTTGTCGAGCGTGCCCGGGAAGCCCGCCACCATGTCGACGATCTGTCCGGCGAGCATCGAGCCGAGCAAGGTCAGGAATCCGGCGGACGCGACGAACACCCCGAGGAACACCAGGAATGTGGCGAGCCCGCGGCGCATGCCGCGGGCCGCCATCCTGGCCACGGCCGGTTCGATCGCGAGCGCGAGGAAGAACGCGATCAGGATGTTGACGAGCAGCCCGATCAGCTGGTGGAAGGCCCAGCTGCCGAGCTGGAAGCAGGCGATCAGGGCCAGTACGAGGACCACCGCACGCGGCAGCCAGCGCGGCATCCGCGCCGCGTCCCCCGCAGCGCCCCCCGACGGGGCGGTCCCCGGCGGCGGGCCCCCGGGCTCGCCGGGGGCTTCTGAGGGCTGGTCGGTCGTCTCTTCGGTGGCTGCCACGCCGCCAAGTCTGGCCCACCGGCGGCCCGGACCACGAGGAGCGGCTCAAGCCCGGCCGGTCCCGGCGAGGCGGCGCCCCTGCGGCACGGTCAGCGCAGCGAGCCCGGCACGTCCATCGCCGAACAGACCGCGCGCCACACGTCCTTGGTCTCCCAGCCCGCGTCGAGCGCCTCGTGGACGGTGCGTCCCCCGAGCTCCGTCATGACGTGGTCCCGCGCGAAGGAGTCCGCGTAGCCCTCGCCGAAGTGCTCGGCCATCCGCTCCCAGAAAATCGTCAACCGCATGCCTCCAGTATCCCGCCCCGGAGAGTGCACCCGCCCCGATCGTCCTGCGTCGGCGCACCACGGCGCCCTACGTTTCTCGCATGCCTGGAGACGAAGCTCCCCCGCCGGCCCCCGTGCCCGCGGCCCTACCGGCTCCGCTGGCCCGCGCCGAGCAGTTCATCTGGCTCACGGCCCGGGTGCTGGAGCAGCGGCGGTTCGCGTTCCACTTCCTCGGCGGGGACGCCGACCCGGTGGACACCGCCCTCGCCTCGTACCTCAACGGCGACGGCGGCTACGGGCACGCGCTCGACCCCGACCTGCGCGGACCGCTGAGCCAGCCCCTGCACACCGCGCACGCCCTGCGGATCCTGGACGGCCTGGGCCGCTGCGCCGGGCAGCGCATCGAGAGGCTCTGCCGCCACCTCACGCGGGTGTCCACCGCGGACGGCGCGCTGCCGGTGGTCTTCCCGGCCCCGCGCGGCTATCCCGCGGCCCCGTACCACCCCGTGCACGACGACCCGCCGAGCGAGCTGCTGACCACCGGCCCGGTCGTCGGGGTGCTGCACCGCAACCGGGTCTGGCACGCGTGGCTGTTCCGGGCGACGGACTTCTGCTGGGACCGGGTCGAGAACCTGAGCCACTCCCATCCGTACGAGGTCCAGAGCGCGGTGGCCTTCCTGGACGGCGTCCCCGACCGGGCGCGGGCGGCGGCGGCCGCGGACCGGCTGGGGCGGCTGGTGCGCGAGCAGCGCCTGGCCGTGCTGGAGCCGGGGCGGCGCGAGGAGTACCCGCCGCCCTCCGGGTACGCCCCCGGCGAGCACCTCTTCCCGTACGACTTCGCCCGGCGGCCGGAGTCCCTGGCCCGCGGCTGGTTCACGGACGCGGAGCTGGGCCGCTCGCTGGACTTCCTGGCCGCCGAGCAGCAGCCGGACGGCGGCTGGCCGGTGCGCCGCCGGGCATGGGCGCCGGGCAGCTCCCTGGAGCGGCGGCCGATCGCCACGCTGGAGGCGCTGCTGACCCTGCGCGCGTACGGGCGCCTGCCGGCCGGGACCGCTCCGGCCGGGGGCGGGGGCGGGACCGGGGTCAGCCGCCCAGGGCCCGTACCCCCGCGGTGACCACGACGGCGGCCGCGACCACGAGCAGGAACGGCGCCCGCAGCAGCAGCGCGAGCCCGGCGGCGGCGAGCCCGGCGGCTCGGGCGTCGACGACGAGGGCGGACCCGGTGCTGAAGGTCTGCTGGGCGGTGAGCGCGGCGAGCAGCGCGACCGGCAGCAGGGCGGAGAGCTTGCGCACGGCGGGCCGCTCCAGCGCCCCGGCGGGCACGAGCAGTCCGGCGAGCTTGACGGCGTAGCAGCCGAGGACGGTGAGTCCGATGGCGATCCAGACGTTCACGAGCGGCGTCCCTTCATCCAGAGCACGGCGGGCGCGGCCAGCGCGGCGATCAGCACCGGCACCCCGGCGGGCAGCACGGGCAGGAACCCGAGCCCCAGAACCAGCGCGAGCGCGGCCACGGCCCGCTCGGTGGCGGACTTCAGCATCGGCGCGAGCAGGGCGAGGAAGACGGCGGGCCCGGCGGCGTCCAGCCCCCAGGCGGCGGTGTCCCCGATGGCCTCGGCACCGAGCGCACCCAGCAGGGTGGTCAGGTTCCACAGGACGTAGAGGCTCAGCCCGGTGACGGTGAAGCCGAGCCGGGCCGACTTGCGGTCGGGCTGGGCGAGGGCCACGGCGGTGGTCTCGTCGATCACCCAGTGCGCGGCGAGGGGGCGCACGGCGCGGGGCAGCGCGAGCAGCTGCGAGAGCCGCAGCCCGTAGAAGGCGTTGCGGGTCCCGAGGAAGAAGGCCCCGGCGGCGGCGGTGAAGGGGTTGCCGCCCGCGGCCAGCGCCCCGACCAGCGCGAACTGCGAGGCTCCGGTGAAGACGAGCAGGCTCAGCACGCAGGCCTGCAGCACACTGACCCCGGACCCGGCCGCGGTCACCCCGAACGCGAACCCGGACAGCCCGACGGCCACCCCGACCCCGAGCGCGTCCCGCACGACGGCGGCCCGCGGCCGCCCTGTGACGGCCCCGCCGGGGGCCTCCTGTATCACCATCTGATGTTCTCCCACGCCCCGAACGTACGCAGGCGGGGGCACCCGGGTCTTGTACGTTCTTGCGCGCGCCGCCGTGGACTAGGGGATGCGCGCCCGCCGGTAGGCGCCCGGCGGGACCCCCACGATCCGGGTGAAGTGCCGGTTCAGGTGCGGCTGGTCGGTGAAGCCGACCGCGAGGGCCGCCTCCGCCGGCGCGGTGCCCGCGTCGAGCAGCCGGCGCGCCCGCCGGACCCGGGCATCGGTCAGCCAGGTGTGCGGCGGCATCCCGTACTGCTCCCGGAAGGCCCGCAACAGCGCGAACGGGCTCGTGCCCAGCTCCGCCGCGAGCTGCTCCAGCGACGGCGGCTGCGCCATCCGCTCCTCCAGCACGGCCCGGGCCCGCACGGCGTCGTCGGCGCCCGCGCGCCGCGTCGTACGGGCGGGCAGCGGGCCCGCGTGCCGGCTGAGCATCCGCGCGACCACACCGCGCAGCAGCGTGTCGGCGGCCAGCGCGTTCCCCGCCTCCGCGGCCCGGTGCACCTCGGCTATGGCCCGCGAGCCCTGCGCGTCGGCGACCATGTCGGCGGTGAAGCCCGGGGTCCCGCGCAGGGTGCCGATCTCGGCGGCGACCTCGGTGATCAGCTCCCGGGAGGGGTAGAGGGTGGCGTACGCCCAGCCCTCGGGCACCCCGGCGCGCGCGGAGTGCGGCACCTCGGGGTTGATCAGGACCACGCTGCCCGGCCCGGCCCGCACGGTGGTGCCGGGCAGGCCGATCTCCTCGATGCCGCCGGTGACGGCCGCGATGACGTACCCGTCGTGCGCGTGGCGAGGGAAGGTGTGGCGTACGTAGTGGGCGCGCAGCAGGTCCAGCCCGGGCAGTTCCGCGTACTGCCAGTGCCGGGCCCACTCCCCGCGCCCCTCGTCCGTCCCCATCCCCCCATTCTGCGCCCCGCCGGGCAGGGGTGTTCTCGCAGCTCCGGCCCGTTGTCAGTGGCCGGGTGCACGATGGGGGCATGTCCGGTACCGCGCTCGATTCGTTCTCCCCCGCGACCCGCTCCTGGTTCACGGGGGCCTTCGTCAGGCCCACCTCCGCGCAGGAGGGCGCCTGGCGGGCGATCGGACAGGGCTCGGACGTGCTCGTCGTGGCGCCCACCGGTTCCGGCAAGACCCTGGCCGCGTTCCTGGCGGCCCTCGACCAGCTCGCCTCGACCCCGCCCCCGGCCGAGGCGAAGAAGCGCTGCCGCGTGCTGTATGTGTCCCCGCTGAAGGCCCTGGCGGTGGACGTGGAGCGCAATCTGCGCAGCCCGCTGACCGGAATCCGGCAGGAGTCGGTGCGCCTCGGACTGCCCGAGCCGCAGATCCGGGTCGGGATCCGCTCCGGTGACACCCCGCCCGCCGAGCGCCGGGCGCTGTCCACGCGCCCGCCGGACATCCTGATCACCACGCCCGAGTCGCTGTTCCTGATGCTGACCTCGGCCGCGCGCGAGGCCCTGTCGGGGATCGAGACGGTGATCCTGGACGAGGTGCATGCGGTGGCCGGGACCAAGCGCGGCGCCCATCTGGCCCTCTCCCTGGAGCGGTTGGACGAGCTGCTGCCGCGCCCGGCCCGCCGGATCGGACTGTCGGCGACGGTCCGTCCGGTCGACGAGGTGGCCCGGTACCTCGCACCGCGCGGCAAGGTGGAGATCGTCCAGCCGCCGTCGACCAAGGAGTTCGACCTCTCGGTCGTCGTCCCGGTCCAGGACATGGGCGAGTTGGGCGGCTCCCCCGCCACCGAGGGCCGCGAGGGCGGCGACAAGCCGTCGATCTGGCCGCATGTCGAGGAGCGGATCGCGGACCTGGTGCAGGCCCACCGCTCCACCATCGTCTTCGCCAACTCCCGCCGGCTCGCGGAGCGGCTCTGCAACCGGCTGAACGAGATCGCGTACGAGCGGGCGATGGGCGAGAAGCTGGACGGCGGCTCGACGGGCGGTGCGCCGCCGGCCGAGATCATGGCCCAGTCGGGCGCCGCCCACGGCGCCCCGCCGCTGCTGGCCCGCGCGCACCACGGCTCGGTGTCCAAGGAGCAGCGGGCGCTGGTGGAGGAGGATCTGAAGGCCGGCCGGCTGCCCGCCGTGGTCGCCACCTCCAGTCTCGAACTGGGCATCGACATGGGCGCGGTGGACCTGGTGGTGCAGGTGGAGTCCCCGCCGTCGGTGGCCTCCGGGCTCCAGCGCGTGGGCCGGGCCGGGCACCAGGTGGGCGCCGTCTCCACCGGGGTGGTCTTCCCCAAGTACCGCGGCGACCTCGTCCAGGCCGCCGTGGTCACCGAGCGGATGCGCACCGGCTCGATCGAGTCCCTGCGGATCCCCTCCAATCCCCTCGACGTCCTCGCGCAGCAGCTCGTCGCGATGACCGCGATGGACACCTGGCAGCTGGACGACCTCCTCGCGCTGGTCCGGCGGGCGGCGCCCTTCGCCGCGCTGCCGGAGTCGGCCTTCACGGCGGTCCTGGACATGCTCGCGGGCCGCTATCCGTCGGACGCGTTCGCCGAGCTCAGACCCCGGGTGGTGTGGGACCGCGTGGCCGGCACGATCACCGGCCGGCCTGGCGCCCAACGCCTGGCGGTCACCTCCGGCGGCACCATCCCGGACCGCGGCCTCTTCGGCGTCTTCCTCGCGGGATCGGACCCGAAGAAGGGCGGTGGCCGCGTCGGGGAGCTCGATGAGGAGATGGTCTACGAGTCCCGCGTGGGCGACGTGTTCACCCTGGGCACCACCTCCTGGCGCATCGAGGACATCACCCGCGACCGGGTCCTGGTCACCCCCGCCCCCGGAGTGCCGGGCCGGCTGCCGTTCTGGAAGGGCGACCAGCTCGGCCGCCCCCTCGAACTGGGCCGCGCGGTCGGCGCGTTCCTGCGCGAGCTCGGCGGCCTCACCGCGCAGGACGCCCGGCTGCGCCTGCTGGCGGCCGGCCTCGACGCCTGGGCCGCGGAGAACGTACTGGCGTACCTCTCCGAGCAGCGCGAGGCCTGCGGGCACGTCCCCGACGACCGGACCATCGTGGTCGAGCGCTTCCGCGACGAGCTCGGCGACTGGCGGGTCGTGGTCCACTCCCCCTTCGGCGCGCAGGTGCACGCCCCGTGGGCGCTGGCGCTGGGCGCCCGCCTCGCCGAGAAGTACGGCATGGACGCGCAGGTGATGCATGCCGACGACGGCATCGTGCTGCGCCTGCCGGACGCGGACCTGCTGTCCATGGACCTCTTGGACCACGACCCCTCCCGCACGGCCACCTTCGAGTTCGATGACGAACAGGCCCCGCTGGGCGCGGCTGACGTCGCCTTCGACCACGGCGACGTCAGCCAGATCGTCACCGACCAGGTGGGCGGCTCCGCACTGTTCGCCTCCCGCTTCCGCGAGTGCGCGGCGCGCGCCCTGCTGCTGCCGCGCCGCAATCCGGGCAAGCGCACCCCACTGTGGCAGCAGCGCCAGCGCGCCTCCCAGCTGCTCCAGGTGGCCTCGGAGTTCGGCTCGTTCCCGATCGTGCTGGAGGCCGTACGCGAATGCCTCCAGGACGTCTTCGACGTGCCCGGCCTGACCGAGCTGATGGGCGACATCGAGGCGCGCCGGATCCGCCTCGTCGAGGTCACCACCGCAGAACCCTCCCCCTTCGCCCGCTCCCTCCTCTTCGGGTACGTCGCCCAGTTCCTCTACGAGGGCGACTCGCCGCTCGCCGAGCGCAGGGCGGCGGCGCTGTCCCTGGACTCCCGGCTGCTGGCCGAACTGCTCGGCCAGGCGGAGCTGCGCGAGCTGCTCGACGCGCAGGTGCTGGAGGAGCTGGAGCGGGAGCTCCAGTGGCTGACGGAGGACCGGCGGGCCCGGGACGCCGAGTCGGTGGCCGACCTGCTGCGCCTGCTGGGCCCGCTCACCTCCGGGGAACTGGCCGGGCGCGGCGCGGACCCGTCCTGGGCCGAGGCCCTGTCGGCGGCCCGCCGGGCCATCCGGGTGCGGATCGGCGGCCTCGACCACTGGGCGGCGATCGAGGACGCGGGCCGACTGCGGGACGCTCTGGGCACCGCCCTGCCCGTGGGGGTCCCGGAGGCGTTCACCGAGCCGGTCAAGGACCCGCTGGGCGACCTCCTCGCCCGGTACGCCCGTACCCACGGGCCGTTCACGACGGCCGCCGTCGCCGCCCGTTTCGGCCTGGGCGCGGCGGTGACGGACGGCGCGCTGCATCGGCTGGCGGCGGCCGGGCGCGTGGTCCAGGGCGAGTTCCACCCGGCGGGCATCGGCCAGGAGTGGTGCGACGCCACCGTGCTGCGCAGGCTGCGCCGCCGCTCGCTGGCCGCGCTGCGCCAGGAGCTGGAACCGGTCCCGCCGACCTCTCTGGCCACCTTCCTCCCGCAGTGGCAGCACCTGGGCGGGGCGCTGCGCGGCATCGACGGCCTGGCCCGCGCGATCGAGCAGCTCCAGGGCGCCCCGGTGCCGGCCTCGGCGCTGGAGCGGCTGATCCTCCCGTCCCGGGTCGCGGGGTACTCCCCGAACCTGCTGGACGAGCTCACCGCCTCGGGCGAGGTGGTCTGGGCCGGCGCGGGCGCCCTGCCGGGCAAGGACGGCTGGATCTCCCTCTACCTGGCCGAAGCGGCACCCCTGCTGCTGCCGCCGGCGCACCCGCTGGAGCTGAGCCCGCTCCACCAGGCCGTCCTCGACTCCCTCGCCGGGGGTTACGGCCTGTTCTTCCGCCAGATCACCGATTCCGTCCGAGCCCGCCACCCCGAGGCCTCGGACCTGGACCTGTCCTCGACCCTGTGGGACCTGGCCTGGTCGGGGCGGCTCACCAACGACACCCTGTCCCCGCTGCGCTCCCTCCTCGGCTCGGGCCGCACCGCGGGCGCCACCGCGCACCGCGCGAGGCGCACGATCCCGCGCGGCCGCTACGGCACGCTCAGCCCGACCGTCTCCCGTACCGGTCCGCCCACCGTCGCCGGGCGGTGGTCCCTCCTCCCGGCCGCCGCCCCCGACCCGACCCACCGCGCGCACGCGCTGGCCCGCACACTGCTGGACCGCCACGGCGTCGTCACGCGCGGGGCGGTCGCGGCCGAGGGGGTCGAGGGCGGCTTCAGCGCGGTCTACCGGATCCTGTCGGCGTTCGAGGACAGCGGCCAGGCCCGCCGGGGCTACGTGGTCGAGGGGCTGGGCGCGGCGCAGTTCGCGATGGACGGCGCGGTGGACCGGCTCCGGGCCGCCGAGCGGACGCCGCCCCCGCTGGCGGCGGTGGTCCTGGCGGCCGCCGACCCCGCGAACGCGTACGGCGCGGCCCTGCCCTGGCCGGAGCCCCCGGCGGGCGCCACCCACAAGCCGGGCCGCAAGGCCGGCTCCCTCGTCGTCCTGGTGGACGGCGAGCTCACCCTCTACCTGGAACGCGGCGGCAAGACCCTCCTGGCCTGGCCCGAAGCCGACGACCCCCGCCTGACGGCAGCCGTGACGGCCCTCGCCACCGCCTCCCGCGCGGGCACCCTCCCCTCCCTCACGGTGGAACGCATCAACGCCACCCCCTCCCTCACCTCCCCCCTGGGCCGCCCCCTGGAATCCGCAGGCTTCCACGCCACCCCCCGCGGCCTCCGCCTCCGCCCCTAACCTCCGGCGGCCACCCGGGCGGGCGCTACGGGGACCCGCCCCCGGCAACGGAGCCCCCGCGCAGGGGCGCGCAGCCGGGGGCTCCGGCCAGGGCAGTCCCCCACGGGGACCCGCCGACCGCCGGCCCAACCAACCCCGGACACAGCACCCCGAGTCCAAGCCCCCCCGGGACCCGAGCCCGGGCGGCCGCACCGCCGCGCCCCGCTGTGGGGGGAGCGGCGGGCAGGGGTGCGCCGGGAGACGGCGGCGGCCGCCGCCGACGGGGCACGGGTGCGCCCGGGCCCGGTGGCGGGCGCCAGCGAGGCCCGGGACGCGGAGCCCCGGGCGCGAAGCCCGGGCCCGGTGGCGGGCGCCAGCGGGTGCCGTCGCGCCGCATCCTGGAGCCGAGCGGAGCGACAATGGCGGCATGCCCGAAGGAGACAGCGTCTGGCGCGCAGCGGCCCGGCTCCACGACGCCCTGGCGGGCCACCGCCTCACGCGCTCGGACCTCCGTACCCCCCGCCTCGCCACGGTCGACCTCACCGCCCGCACCACCCTCAGCGTGGTCCCCCGGGGCAAACACCTCCTGGCGCGGTTCACGGGTAACGGCGACGCCGCCGGCGGACTCACCCTCCACAGCCACCTCCGCATGGACGGCGCCTGGCACGTGTTCCCCGCGGGAGCGAAATGGCGGGGCGGCCCCGCCCACGAGATCCGCGCCATCCTCGGCACCGAGACGCACACCGCCGTCGGCTACCGCCTCCCCGTCCTCGAACTGATCCGCACCGCCGACGAGGCCAACGCCGTCGGCCACCTCGGCCCCGACCTGCTCGGCCCGGACTGGGACCCCGACAAGGCCGCGGCCAACCTCGCCGCCGCCCCCGAGCGCCCCCTCGGCGAGGCCCTGCTCGACCAGCGCAACCTCGCCGGGATCGGCAACATCTACAAGTGCGAGCTCTGCTTCCTCGCCCAGGTCACCCCCTGGACCCCCGTCGGCGCGCTCCCGCAGACCACGCTCCCCCGCCTGGCCGCCGCCGCGCACCGGCTGCTCGCCGCGAACATCACCGGCCCGTACCCCCGCCGCAACACCACCGGCAGCCGCCGCCCCGGCCAGGACCTCTTCGTCTACGGCCGCGCCCACCGCCCCTGCCTGCGCTGCGGCACACCCGTCCGCGAGGCCCCCCAGGACGCCCGGCCCACGTACTGGTGCCCCCGCTGCCAGTCCGGCCCTACGCCGTAGCCGCGGCCCCACACCCGTTGACGGTCCGTCAGATACGGCCGTACGGTCCCGCCATGCCCACACCCACCGCACAGCCCACCGCAAGGCCCGCCGCCTCGTACGACCTCTCCGGCCGCAGCGCCCTCGTCACCGGCGCCGCCAGCGGCATCGGCCGCGCCACCGCCGTGCTCCTCGCCGAGGCCGGCGCGCACGTGCACTGCGCCGACCGTGACGAGCAGGGCCTGGCCGAGACGGCCGCCCTGATCACCAAGGCCGGCGGCGCCGCCACCGTCCACGCCCTCGACGTGACCGACCGGGCCCGCGTCAGGGAAGCCGTCGCGGCGGCCGGTCCGCTCGACATCGCCGCCGCGATAGCCGGGGTCATGCACACCAGCAGCGTCCTGGAGACCGCCGACGAGGACCTCGACCGGATCCTGGACATCAATTTCAAGGGGGTGCTCCGCACCTGCCAGGAGGCCGCCCGCTCCATGATCGCCGCGGGCCGCCCGGGCTCGATCGTCACCATGGCCTCCGGCGCCGTGGACGCCGCCCAGCCCGGCCTGCTCTGCTACAGCGCCGCCAAGGCCGCCGTAGTCCAGCTCACGAAGACCCTGGCCACCGAGGCCGGTCCGCACGGCATCCGCGTCAACGCCGTCGCGCCCGGCTGGATCCGCACTCCGATGACCGGCCGCCACAGCCCCGAGGTCCAGGAGCAGACGGAGGCGGCGATGACCCGGATGTCCCCGCTGCGCCGGGTCGGCGAGCCCGAGGACATCGCCCAGGCCGTGCTCTACCTCGCCTCGGACGCCTCGTCCTTCATGACGGGCCAGATTCTTCGCCCGAACGGTGGAGTGTCGATGCCCTGGTAGCCGCCTCCCCGCCGGCTCCCGCCCCCCGCCACGAGCCTGCCGGCCGAGACCCCCGACGCGCCCCCGACCCCCGACCCGGCCCCGGCCGGCAGTGCACCGGCAGCACCCCCAGCCCCCACCCGCCGACCGCCACCGCGCCCTCCACGGGCCCGGAGTCCGCGGGCTCCAGCACCAGCCGCAGCACGGCCCACCACCACAGGACTCCCACCGCCAGTGCGAGGGCCAGGCCCGCAGGTATACGTTGCAACCGCCGCACGGCCACCTCCAGGGGCCGGGTACCCGGACTGGCCCATCCTCCCGCACCCCCTCGGCCCTCGCACCCAGAACGGCCGGGAGCCCCGGCCGGTGCGTCAGGCACCGGCCGGGGCTCCGGCCACACTCACACGCTCACGCAATCGCGCGACTCACGCGGCTACGACATTCACCGCTTCCACGGGCGCCTTGATGGTCACCCGCTCCGGGCCACCCGTGACCGAGGCCACGGATACCGAATTGAGCATCGGGCGGACCGGCGCAGGCACCGGTTCGCTTGCCGCGGCCGACTGTGCCAGCTCCGCCAGCGACAGCTCGTCGCTGACTTCGCGCATCAGCTCGGACATCCGTACGTCAAGCGCGTCGCAGATCGCGGAGAGCAGCTCGGAGGATGCCTCCTTCTGCCCCCGCTCCACCTCGGAGAGATAGCCGAGCGAAACTCGGGCGGACGAGGAGACTTCGCGCAGAGTACGGCCCTGGCGCTGGCGCTGCCGACGCAGCACGTCACCCAGCAGGCGACGGAGCAGAATCATCGGTGGCTCCCTCCTCTGACCGTGTAGCCGTAACCTTCACGCCCCACCGTACCGCCTCGCGCCGCGGCCGTGCGGGGAGCGATGTCGTGTTCACTCAGGGCTGCAAACATCAAATCCCCCCGTTCTGTTCCGTATCCTGCCCCCGCAGATTCTCGCGGAGTTCGCTCGAGAGAAGTTCGAGCACTGTCCGTGCACTCTCCCTACGGATTTCCGCGCGGGAGCCGTTCAACCTCAGCCGGGCGGTTTTCCTGCCTGCCGGACCCGCCACGGCGATGAAAACCGTGCCCACCGGCTGCCCGTCCTGGGGGTCGGGACCGGCCACTCCGGTCGTCGCGATGCCCCACGAGGCGCCCAGCGCCCGGCGCACCCCGGCCGCCATCTCCTCCGCGACCTGCGCGTTCACCGCGCCTTCGGCCGCCAGCAGCGCGGCGTCCACCCCCAGCAGCCGGTGCTTGAGCTCCGTCGCGTACGCCGTGACCGAACCGCGGAAGGACCGCGAGGCCCCGGGGACGGATGTGAGCACCGCGGCCACTATCCCGCCGGTCAGCGACTCCGCCACGGCGAGCGTCTCGTCACTCTCCGCGAGGATCCGCAGGACGTCCGCGGCGACCGCTTCTGCGGCCGTGAGATTCCGCTCTGCCTCACGGGCCACTGCAGAATCCCCCGCCCCGTCCGTCACTACGCGGCTCGCTCCGCGTCCAGGCCCTTGCGCCGGAGCACCACGGCCTGGCGGATGTAGTCCAAACCGGTGACGACGGTCAGCACGACCGCCACCGCCATCACCCAGAAGCGCAGGGTCGCGAGCGGTCCGGTCAGTGCGAGCACGTACATGCCCACCGCCGTCCCCTGCGCCAGGGTCTTGAGCTTGCCGCCCCGGCTGGCCGGAATCACTCCGTACCGGATGACCCAGAAACGCATCAGCGTGATCCCGAGTTCCCGCCCGAGGATCACACCGGTCACCCACCAGGGCAGGTCGCCGAGCCACGACAGACACACCAGAGCCGACCCCATGATCGCCTTGTCGGCGATGGGGTCGGCGATCTTCCCGAAGTCCGTGACCAGGTTGTACGTACGGGCGAGGTGCCCGTCGAAGATGTCCGTGATCATGGCGACGGCGAACGCCGCCCAGGCCAGCGCCCGCCAGACGGGGTCGTAGCCCCCGTCGGCGAGCAGCAGCAGGACGAATCCCGGCACCAGGACGAGCCGGATCATCGTCAGGATGTTGGCGATGTTCCACAGGCTGGCCTGATTGACCGCCGCAGCCCCCAGCTTCGCGCCGGGCGCGGGCCGGCGGCCGGTCCCGCCCGCCGCAGATGCCGGGACTCCGGTCATCCGGCCGCCTCCTCAAATTCCAGGTCCAGGGGCTCGGCCACGAGGTCCACGCCCAGCGTGCCGACCACCTTGGCCGTCACGATACGTCCGGGGACCAGACCGGTGCCGTCGGTGAAGACGACCTGGCCGTCGGTCTCGGGCGCCTGGTGGGCGGCGCGCCCGTAGGCACCCTCGCCCTCCTCGGCCTCGTCGAAGGGGACGACCGTCTCGACGAGTACCTCCAGGGTCTCCCCGATGCGCTCCTCCGCGCGCTGCGAGGTGAGCTCCTCGGCGAGCCGCTGCATGTGCGCGAGCCGCTCGGCGATGGTGTCCTCGTCCAGCTTGTGGTCGTAGGTGACCGCCTCGGTGCCGTCCTCGTCCGAGTAGCCGAAGACGCCGATGGCATCCAGCCGCGCGTGGGTGAGGAAACGCTCCAGCTCGGCGAAGTCCGACTCCTTCTCGCCGGGGAAGCCGACGATGAAGTTGGACCGGACGCCGGCCTGCGGGGCCTTGGAGCGGATGGTGTCCAGCAGCTCCAGGAACCGGTCGGTGTCACCGAAGCGGCGCATGGCGCGCAGCACGTCGGGGGCCGAGTGCTGGAAGGAGAGGTCGAAGTACGGCACGACCTTGGGGGTCGAGGTCAGTACGTCGATCAGGCCGGGCCGCATCTCGGCGGGCTGCAGGTAGCTGACGCGGACGCGCTCGATGCCGTCCACCTCGGCCAGCTCGGGCAGCAGGGTCTCCAGCAGGCGGATGTCGCCGAGGTCCTTGCCGTACGAGGTGTTGTTCTCGGAGACCAGCATGATCTCCTTGACGCCCTGCTCGGCGAGCCAGCGCGTCTCGCCCAGCACGTCGCTGGGGCGGCGGGAGATGAAGGAGCCGCGGAAGGACGGGATGGCGCAGAAGGAGCAGCGCCGGTCACAGCCGGAGGCCAGCTTGACCGAGGCGACCGGGCTCTTGTCGAGGCGGCGGCGCAGCGGCGCGCGCGGCCCGGAGGCGGGCGCGAGCCCGTCCGGCAGGTCGGCGGGCGCCTCGGCGGGCTCCTGCGCGTGGCCGGGAAGTGCCACCTCGGCGTCCTGGCGGGCCGCGGGGCTGATCGGCAGCAGCTTGCGCCGGTCGCGCGGGGTGTGGGAGGCGTGGATGCCGCCGTTGAGGATGGTCTGGAGGCGGTCGGAGATGTCGGCGTAGTCGTCGAAGCCGAGGACCCCGTCGGCCTCGGGAAGCGCTTCGGCGAGTTCCTTGCCGTAGCGCTCGGCCATACAGCCGACGGCGACGACGGCCTGGGTCTTGCCGTGATCCTTGAGATCGTTGGCTTCCAGCAGGGCGTCTACGGAGTCCTTTTTGGCGGCTTCGACGAAGCCACAGGTGTTGACGACGGCTACGTCCGCATCGGCGGCGTCCTCGACGAGCTCCCAGCCATCCGCCGCCAAGCGGCCTGCGAGCTCCTCCGAGTCCACCTCGTTACGGGCGCAGCCAAGAGTGACAAGGGCGACGGTACGGCGTTCGGGCATGGACTCAAGACTACTTCGTCCCGGCGTCGGCCCCTCCCCCAAGTCCCGCCGGAGCACCGGCACAGCAAGATCCCCGGGGTGCGGCGCGGCACCCCGGGGATCCGGAATCACAGCTTCAGCGCCTGGAGGGCGCCCGGGCCAAGGCCAGGTCAGCCTGCCTGGGCCGGTCCCTGACGCGGATCGTCCTTGGTGTATGTGAGGCGTTCCACCTGACCCGGCTGGAATTCGTCCTGGATCTCCTTGCCGTTCACGAAGAGCTTCACGACCCCGGCATCGCCGAGCACCAGGTCGATGGACTCCTTGTCGGTGAAGGTCTTCGACTCGCCCTGCGCGAGGGTTCCGTCGAAGAGCAGACGGCCGCTGTGGTCCTTCGCCGAGATCCAGCTCTCGCCGGTGTCGGCCGTCAGGACGACCGTGACGAGGTCCTTGGGCGCGGCGGCGATGGCACTGTCCGAAGGCTCCGGCTTGGGGGCCTGCGGCTGCTGCGGGGTCTGCTGGGGCGTGCCGGACGGCTTGCCGCCGGACTGCTTGGGTGCGGGCTGCGGGGAGACGGAACCTTCCGCCACCGGCCGCTTCGCCTTCTCGTCGCCGCCGCCGAAGGCCGTGAAGCCGACGAAGCCGATCACCGCGACGATGGCGGCGACCATGGCGGCGGTCCAGTTGGGCCGCTGCCGTTCGGGGCGGATCCGCTCGGCATCGAACATGGGTGCGGCGGGTGTGGGTGCCGGCCGGCCTCCGTGGGCCGCGTCGTACCTCTCGATCAGGGGTGCAGGATCGAGGTGCACGGCGCGGGAGATCGTACGGATGTGGCCGCGGGCGTAGACGTCGCCGCCGCACCGCGTGAAGTCGTCGTCCTCGATCGCGTGCACGATCGGGATGCGCACGCGGGTGGCGGAACTGACCTCGTCGACGGTGAGCCCGGCGGCGATCCGGGCCTTCTTGAGGGCCGTCCCGATGGACGGCTCTTCGACGGAACGCTCGACGATGCGGTCCTCGGACCGGTCGTCGGTCGAAGGCCGCTCTTCTTCGGGGGAGTTGGAGTTGCCGATGGACACGTGGGCGCCTTTCGAGCGTGTAGCCACCTGCTGGATGTCCAGTCTAGGGGGGGTACGAAAGGGTGGAGCAACCGGAGGGTGGACTTCCTACGCCATCCGAATGGTGACCGGACGCCCGCACCGGTGCGGCGGCCCGACCCCGCACGTGGTGCCGCGCGTGGTTCCGTACGACGCGGCCGCCCGGGGTCCTGTAGGGCCCCGTACGCCCGGCCGCGGCTGGGCCGCCGCCTTGCTCAACTGGACGCGGGCCCAACGGAAACGGTTGCCCGCCCAACCTTTCCGGTCACAGCACTGGGGGGGGGGGGGGGGGGGGGGGGGGGGGGGGGGGGGGGGGGGGGGGGGGGGGGGGGGGGGGGGGGGGGGGGGGGGGGGAGGGGGAGGGAGGGGGGATGAGCTTTACATAATGTATCGTTAATGCGC
>NZ_JBVJUY010000050.1:0-13028 GCF_055604165.1 Streptomyces sp. NPDC037242 | reverse complement strand
TGTGCGTGGGGGGGGGGGGTGGGGGGTTTTGCTTTTCTGTTTTTTGTCTGACGGATGTCCGCGGCGTCGCGACGCCGCGGACATCCGTCAGACACCCCCTAGCCCGGAGTCTCCCCACGGATGACGGCGAGCACACCGTCCAGCTCGTCGGCCTTGACCATGACGTCGCGCGCCTTCGAACCCTCGCTCGGGCCGACGATCCCCCGCGACTCCATCAGGTCCATGAGCCGCCCGGCCTTGGCGAAGCCCACCCGCAGCTTGCGCTGGAGCATCGAGGTCGAGCCGAACTGCGTCGAGACCACCAGCTCGGCCGCCTGGCACAGCAGGTCCAGGTCGTCGCCGATCTCCTCGTCGATCTCCTTCTTCTGCTTCTGCCCGACCGTGACGTCGTCCCGGAAGACGGGCGCCATCTGGTCCTTGCAGTGCTGCACGATCCCGGCGATCTCGTCCTCGGTGACGAAGGCGCCCTGGAGGCGGACGGGCTTGTTCGCGCCCATCGGCAGGAACAGTCCGTCACCCTTCCCGATGAGCTTCTCGGCGCCCGGCTGGTCGAGGATGACCCGGCTGTCGGCGAGCGAGGAGGTGGCGAAGGCGAGCCGCGAGGGCACGTTCGCCTTGATCAGACCGGTCACCACGTCCACCGAGGGCCGCTGCGTCGCCAGCACGAGGTGGATGCCGGCCGCGCGGGCCAGCTGGGTGATGCGGACGATGGAGTCCTCCACGTCCCGCGGGGCCACCATCATCAGGTCGGCGAGCTCGTCGACGATCACCAGCAGGTACGGGTACGGGCTGAGCTCGCGCTCGCTGCCCGGCGGCAGTTTGATCTTGCCGTCCCGGATCGCCTGGTTGAAGTCGTCGATGTGCCGGTACCCGAAGGCGGCCAGGTCGTCGTAGCGCAGGTCCATCTCGCGCACGACCCACTGGAGGGCCTCGGCGGCCCGCTTCGGATTGGTGATGATCGGCGTGATCAGGTGCGGAATGCCCTCGTACGCCGTCAGCTCGACCCGCTTGGGGTCCACCAGCACCATCCGCACGTCCTCCGGGGTCGCCCGGACCATCACCGAGGTGATCAGGCAGTTGATGCAGGAGGACTTGCCGGAGCCGGTGGCGCCGGCGACCAGCACGTGCGGCATCTTCGCCAGGTTGGCCATCACGTAGCCGCCCTCGACGTCCTTGCCGAGCGCGACGAGCATCGGGTGGTCGTCCTCTGCCGCGTCCGCCAGGCGCAGGACGTCGCCCAGGTTGACCATCTCGCGGTCGGTGTTCGGGATCTCGATGCCGACGGCCGACTTGCCCGGGATCGGGCTGATGATCCGCACGTCCGGGGAGGCGACGGCGTAGGCGATGTTCTTCGCCAGCGCCGTGATCCGCTCGACCTTCACCGCCGGGCCCAGCTCCACCTCGTAGCGGGTGACCGTCGGGCCGCGGGTGAAGCCGGTGACCTTCGCGTCGACCTTGAACTCCGTGAAGACGTTCGTCAGCGAGGCGACGACCGCGTCGTTGGCGGCGCTACGGGTCTTCCCGGGCCCGCCGCGCTCCAGCAGGTCCAGCGAGGGCAGGGCGTACGTGATGTCCCCGCGCAGCTGGAGCTGCTCGGCGCGGGGCGGCAGCGGCTGGGTCTCCGGCGGAGCCTTGGTCAGGTCCGGCACCGACAGCGTCCCGGAGGCCGCGGCGGTGGTGGCGTGCGGCGGCTCGGCGGCGGCCGGCGCGGCGGCGGCGGGGGCTCTGGGGGTCTCTTCGCGGGCGGGCGGCACCGGAGCGGTGATCTCGACGCCGCCGCGCTCGGCGGAGATGCCGTGCGTGAGGTCGGCCACCAGTGGGGAGGGCGGCATTCCGCCGTAGACCACGCCGTCCAGCGCGGCGGCCGCCGCCGCGGCCACGTCGATGGCGTCCATCTCCCGGTCCATGGCCGGCCGGGCCGAGGACCGCCGCGGGCGCCGCCGCCGGGCGAGCGCCTCCTCCTCGGCGGCTTCGGGCTCCCCCGATCCGCCCCCGCTGCCCGCCCCGGCCCCGGAGCCCGTACGGGCCCGCCACTGCTCCGGATCGTGCCGTTCGGCGCCACCGCCCTCGGCGTCGTCCCCGTAGCCCTCGTCGTACTCGTTCGGCGCGATGATCCCGAGCCGGATGCCCAGCCCTCGCAGCCTCTGCGGGACGGCGTTGACCGGGGTCGCGGTGACGACCAGCAGCCCGAAGACGGTGAGCAGCACCAGCATCGGCACCGCCAGCGGCGCGCCCATGGTGAAGATCAGCGGCTTGGAGGCGCCCCAGCCGATGAGCCCGCCCGCGTTCTGCATGGCGGTGGTGCCCTCGTCGCGCCCGGGGGCGCCGCAGGCGATGTGCACGAGGCCCAGGACCCCGATGACGAGCGCGGAGAGCCCGATGCCGATGCGGCCGTTGGCGTCGGCCTGTTCGGGATGGCGGATGAAACGTACCGCCATGACGCCGAGCAGGATCGGCACGAGCAGGTCGAGGCGTCCGAAGGCGCCGGTGACCAGCATGGTGACCAGATCCCCGACCGGACCGTTCAGATTCGACCAGGTCCCGGCGGCGACGATCAGCGCGAGGGCGAGCAGCAGCAGCGCGACCCCGTCCTTGCGGTGGGCGGGATCGAGGTTCTTCGCGCCCCGGCCGACCCCGCGGAACACCATGCCGACCGCGTGCGCGCAGCCGAGCCACAGGGCGCGCACCAGCCGCAGCACGCCGCTGGTCGGGGACGGCGCGGGCTTGGGCGCGACCTTCTTGACGGGGGCGCGCTTGGCGGCCGCGGCCTTCTTCGCGGGAGGCTTGCGCGCGGCAGCCGCCTTCTTCGCCGGCGCCGGAGTACGGCCGGTGCGGGCCTTCGCGGTGCCCGCGGTGCTCTGGGAACCCTTACCGGACGTACTTGAGGCCATGGGCCAGAGGTTACCGGTGTCCACGCCGGTGGACACGCGTGCCCACCCCTTCACCCGTTCGTGTCGCCCCGCCCGCCCGCGGTTTGACGGATGCTGACGCACCGCCAGAACTGACGTGCCCCCAGCCGGAGCCGGGGGCACGCCTGGAGAAGTACGGAAGGGATCGGGAGGACACTCCCTAGCCCTGGGCGGGCAGCACCGGTGCGGCGCCCCCGGTCCCGGGCTCCAGGGCGTCGAGTGCCCGCCGCAGTCCGGTCAGTTTGCGCTCCAGATGGGCCGCGGTCGCCACGACGGCCCCGTCGGCCGAGTCCTCGCCGAGCTGCTTGGTCAGCGCCTCGGCCTGCTCCTCGACGGCCGCGAGTCGCGCGGAGAGCTCGGCCAGCAGTCCGGCCGTCTCCTTGCTTCCGTCGCCGTTGGAGCCGCCGCCCTCCAGCTGGAGCCGCAGCAGCGCCGCCTGCTCCCGCAGCTGGCAGTTCTTCGTGTACAGCTCGACGAAGACCGAGACCTTGGCCCGCAGCACCCACGGGTCGAAGGGCTTGGAGATGTAGTCGACCGCGCCCGCCGCGTAACCGCGGAAGGTGTGGTGCGGACCGTGGTTGATCGCGGTGAGGAAGATGATCGGGATGTCCCGGGTGCGTTCCCGCCGCTTGATGTGCGCGGCCGTCTCGAACCCGTCCATCCCCGGCATCTGCACATCCAGCAGGATGACCGCGAAATCGTCCGTCAGCAGCGCTTTGAGCGCTTCCTCCCCCGACGACGCCCGGACCAGTGTCTGATCGAGCGCGGAGAGGATGGCCTCCAGCGCCAGCAGATTCTCCGGCCGGTCGTCGACCAGGAGGATCTTGGCCTTCTGCACCATGCCCTGTCCTCCTCGCCCCGGCATGGGGCCTCCCCGGCTCCTGGCACCGGCGTGTACGCCGGGCCCCGCCCCAGAGGACGGCATCCTTGCGCCGTCCGCCCTTGTGCCGGTCATCGTAGCCCCAGTCCCGAGATCGCCACACCCTGTCACCAAGATGTCACTGTGCACGAAGCAGAAACGTGGTGGGAGAGCAGAAGGTTCCCTGTGTGGCCCCTCAACCATCCCCACGTGCCGCCGGATCCGTCATCACTTACCCCGCATATGCCCTTCCATGACCGACAGTAGGTAGTCCGGATCGACCGGCTTGGTGACGTAGTCCGAGGCGCCGGACTCGATCGCCTTCTCCCGGTCCCCCTTCATCGCCTTCGCCGTCAGCGCGATGATCGGAAGCCCCTCGAACTGCGGCATCCTCCGGATCGCCGAGGTCGTCGCGTAGCCGTCCATCTCCGGCATCATGATGTCCATCAGCACGACCGCCACGTCGTCGTGCTGCTCCAGCACCTCGATGCCCTCCCGCCCGTTCTCCGCGTAGAGAACGGCCAGCCCGTGCTGCTCCAGCACGCTGGTGAGCGCGAAGACGTTGCGCACGTCGTCGTCCACGATCAGTACCCGCTCGCCGTGGAAGTCGTACGTCCGCGGTACGACCGGGAGTACGTCCTCCAGCGCCCAGGCCTCCGCCTCCGGCTGCCCGGGCACCTCCACCCGCGGCACCGGCTCGCTCAGCGCCTTGCGCCGCCGCCGGAACAGCGCCGACGGCCCCTGCTCCGCACTCCGCGACAGCGCCACCGGCTGGGAGTCGGCGACCGGCACGGCAGCCGGGCCCTGCTCGGCCGCGGCCGGGGCCGAAGGCAGCACGGGCCGCGCCTCCTCGACGTGCCTGCGGTACAGCTCCCCGCGCCCGCCGCCCGGCGTGGGCGGCGCGTACCCCTGCGGGGGCAGCTCGCTCGGGTGCAGCGGCAAGTACAGCGTGAAGGTCGACCCGCGGCCCGGCTCGCTCGCCGCGTGGATCTCCCCGCCCAGCAGCCGGGCGATCTCCCGGCTGATCGACAGCCCGAGGCCCGTGCCGCCGTACTTGCGGCTGGTGGTGCCGTCGGCCTGCTTGAACGCCTCGAAGATCACCAGCATCTTGCTCGCCGCGATCCCGATGCCGGTGTCCGTCACCGAGAAGGCGATCAGGTCCGCGTCCGCCTCGCGCAGCGAGCCGGCCTCCAGCAGCTGTTCGCGGATCGCCTGCGGCACATCGGCCCCGGCGGGCCGGATCACCAGCTCCACCGCCCCGCCGTCGGTGAACTTCACCGCGTTCGACAGCAGGTTGCGCAGCACCTGCAACAGCCGCTGCTCGTCCGTGTGCAGGGTCGCCGGCAGCTCCGGGGAGACCCGTACCGAGAAGTCCAGGCCCTTCTCCGCCGTCAGCGGCCGGAAGGTGGCCTCCACGTAGTCGACGAGCTGCACCAGCGCGATCCGCGTCGGCGAGACGTCCATCTTCCCGGCCTCGACCTTCGACAGGTCGAGGATGTCGTTGATCAGCTGGAGCAGGTCGGAACCCGCGCCGTGGATGGTCTCGGCGAACTCCACCTGCTTCGGCGAGAGGTTCCCGTCCGCGTTGTCCGCGAGCAGCTTGGCCAGGATCAGCAGCGAGTTGAGCGGCGTGCGCAGCTCGTGCGACATGTTCGCCAGGAACTCGCTCTTGTAGCGCATCGAGACCGCGAGCTGCTCGGCACGCTCCTCCAGGACCTGCCGGGCCTCCTCGATCTCGGTGTTCTTCACCTCGATGTCCCGGTTCTGCTGGGCCAGCAGCTCGGCCTTCTCCTCCAGCTCCGCGTTGGCGGCCTGGAGCGCCTTCTGCCGGTTCTCCAGCTCGTCGGAGCGCTCGCGCAGCTCCTCGGTCATCTCTTGCGACTGCTTGAGCAGCATCTCCGTCTTGGAGTTGACGGAGATGGTGTTGACGCTCGTACCGATCATCTCGGCGATCTGGCTGAGGAAGTCCTTCTGGATCTGCGTGAACGGCTGGAAGGAAGCCAGCTCGATGACGCCGAGCACCTTCCCCTCGAACAGCACCGGCAGCACGATCACATGCGCCGGCGGCGCCTCCCCGAGCCCCGAGGAGATCCTGAGGTAACCGGGCGGGGTGTTCTCGACGAGGATCGTCCGCTTCTCCTCGGCGACCGTCCCGATCAGCCCCTCCCCCGGCCGGAAGGAGATGGGCATCTGGCCTCCGGCGTACGCGTAGCTCCCGCGCATCCGCAGCTCGTACGCGCCGTCCGCGCCCCCCTCCGTCCCGATCTCGGTGGTCCCGCCGGCCGGCAGCGCCAGGAAGAACGCGCCGTGCTGCGCCGAGACCACCGGGGTGAGCTCGCTCATGATCAGCGAGGCCACGTCGTCGAGCTCTCGGCGGCCCTGCATCAGGGCCGAGATGCGGGCGAGGTTGCCCTTGAGCCAGTCCTGCTCCTTGTTGGCCAGGGTCGTGTCGCGCAGGTTGGCGATCATCGTGTTGATGTTGTCCTGGAGGACCTGGATCTCGCCCGCGGCGTCCACGTCGATCTTGAGGTTCAGATCGCCGCGGGTCACGGCCGTCGCGACGGCCGCGATGGCGCGCACCTGCCGGGTGAGGTTCCCGGCCATCTCGTTCACGGACTCCGTCAGGTCCCGCCAGGTGCCGTCGACGTCACGCACCCGGGCCTGACCGCCCAGGATCCCCTCCGTACCCACCTCGCGGGCCACGCGGGTCACCTGGTCGGCGAAGGAGGACAGCTGGTCGACCATCGTGTTGATGGTCGTCTTGAGCTCCAGGATCTCCCCGCGCGCATCGATGTCGATCTTCTTGGTCATGTCGCCCTTGGCGATGGCGGTCGTGACCATGGCGATCTGCCGCACCTGGCCGGTGAGGTTGGAGGCCATGAAGTTCACCGAGTCGGTGAGGTCCTTCCACGTCCCGGAAACCCCCGGCACGTGCGCCTGGCCGCCCAGGCGGCCCTCCGTACCCACCTCGCGGGCCACGCGCGTGACCTCGTCGGCGAAGGACGACAGCGTCTTCACCATCGTGTTGACGGTGTCCGCGAGCTGCGCGACCTCGCCCCGCGCCTCGACGGTGACCTTCTTCGTCAGGTCGCCGTTGGCGACGGCCGCCGAGACCTGCGAGATGTTGCGCACCTGGGAGGTCAGGTTGTTGGCCATCAGATTGACGTTGTCGGTCAGGTCCTTCCAGATGCCCGTGACCCCGCGCACCCGGGCCTGACCGCCCAGGATCCCCTCGGAGCCCACCTCGCGGGCCACCCGCGTCACCTGCTCCGCGAAGGAGGACAGCTGGTCCACCATCGTGTTGACCGTGGTGACCAGTTCGAGGATCTCGCCCTTGGCGTCGACCGTGATCTTCTTGGAGAGGTCGCCCATCGCGACCGCCGTCGTCACCTCGGCGATGTTGCGCACCTGCGAAGTCAGGTTGTTCGCCATGAAGTTGACGGACTGGGTGAGGTCCTTCCAGGTGCCCGAGACACCCTTCACCTCCGCCTGGCCGCCGAGGATGCCCTCGGTACCCACCTCGCGCGCCACCCGGGTGACCTGCTCCGCGAAGTTCGAGAGCTGGTCGACCATGGTGTTGAGGGTGTTCTTCAGCTCCAGGATCTCGCCCCGGGCGTCCACGTCGATCTTCTGCGACAGGTCACCGCGCGCCACCGCCGTCGCGACCTGCGCGATGTTGCGCACCTGCGAGGTCAGGTTCCCGGCCATGCCGTTCACCGAGTCCGTCAGGTCGCGCCACACCCCGGCCACCCCGGGCACCTGCGCCTGGCCGCCGAGGCGGCCCTCCGTACCCACGTCCCGGGCCACCCGGGTCACCTGCTCCGCGAAGGCGGAGAGCTGGTCCACCATCGTGTTGATGGTGTTCTTCAGCTCCAGGATCTCGCCGCGCGCGTCCACGTCGATCTTCTGCGACAGGTCACCGCGCGCGACCGCCGTGGTCACCTGCGCGATCTGCCGTACCTGCGAGGTCAGGTTGCCGGCCATGAAGTTGACGGAGTCGGTGAGCTCCTTCCAGGTGCCCGAGACCCCCTCGACCCGCGCCTGACCGCCGAGCCGGCCCTCCGTACCCACGTCCCGGGCCATCCGCGTGACCTGGTCGGCGAAGGACGACAGCTGGTCCACCATCGTGTTCACGGTGTTCTTCAGCTGGAGCATCTCGCCCGAGACGTCCACGGTGACCTTCTGCGACAGATCGCCGTTGGCGACCGCCGTCGTCACCTGCGCGATGTTGCGCACCTGCCCGGTGAGGTTGCGGAAGGCGGTGTTCACCGAGTCGGTGAGGTCCTTCCACGTACCAGCGGCCCCCGGCACCTGCGCCTGGCCGCCCAGTTCACCCTCGACGCCGACCTCACGGGCCACTCGCGTCACTTCCGCACCGAAGGACTGGAGCTGGTCCACCATCGTGTTGACGGTGTTCTTCAGCTCCAGCATCTCGCCGGCCACATTGACGGTGACCTTCTGCGACAGGTCGCCGTTGGCCACGGCGGTCGTCACCGTCGCGATGTCCCGCACCTGCGTGGTCAGGTTGCGGAAGACCGTGTTCACCGAATCGGTGAGGTCCTTCCACGTGCCCGCAGCCCCCGGCACCTGCGCCTGGCCGCCGAGCGTTCCCTTGGCCCCGACCTCGCTGGCCACGCGCGTGACCTCGTCCGCGAAGGTCCGCAGCGTCTCCGTCATCTGATTGATCGTTTCGGCCAGCTGTGCGACCTCGCCGCGCGCGCTCACCCTGACCTTCTGCGACAGGTCACCGTTCGCAACGGCCGTCGTGACCTGTGCGATCCCGCGCACCTGCGCCGTCAGGTTGCCCGCCATCGTGTTGACGGAGTCGGTGAGGTCCTTCCACACACCGGCGACCCCGGGCACCTTCGCCTGGCCGCCCAGCTCGCCCTCCGTACCCACCTCGCGGGCGACGCGGGTCACCTCGGAGGAGAACGAGGACAGCTGGTCCACCATCGTGTTGACGGTGTTCTTCAGCTGGAGCATCTCGCCGGCCACGTGCACCGTGACCTTGCGCGACAGATCGCCCTTCGCCACCGCCGTCGTGACGAGAGCGATGTCACGCACCTGAGCGGTGAGCCGGTACGCCATCGTGTTGACGGAGTCGGTCAGATCCTTCCAAGAACCCGACATTCCGCGCACCTGTGCCTGGCCGCCGAGCTTGCCCTCGGTACCCACCTCCAGCGCCACGCGCGTCACCTCGTCGGTGAACGCCGACAGCTGGTCGACCAGGTTGTTGACCGTCCGCCCGACCTTCAGGAACTCCCCGCGCAGCGGATGCCCTGCCCCGTCCGCCGTCTGCGTCCGCAGGTCCATCCGCTGGTCCAGGTCGCCCTCGGCCACCGCCGACAGCACCCGGCCCACCTCGGACACCGGCCGGGCCAGATCGTCCACGAGCTGGTTCGAGGCATCGATCGCGGCCGCCCAGGAGCCCTCACAGGCACCCGTTTCCAGCCGTTCGCTCAGCTTGCCCTCGCGCCCCACCATCCGCCGGACCCGGGACAGTTCCCCGGTCAGGTGGAGATTGCGGTCGGCGACCTCGTTGTAGACGGCGGCGATCTCCGCCATCACGCCCTCGCCGGACACCGTCAGCCGCTTGCGGAAGTTCCCGTCCCGCATCGACACCAGCGCCGTGAGCAGCCGGTTCAGAGCGGCCGCGTCGACTTCCGTCGTGCCGCTCCGCCGGGACCGGCCGCCCTTCGGGCGCGTTCCCGTACGCCGCACCGCTGCGCCAGACTCCACCGTGTCCCTCCCGAAAGGGTCGACCACTGTTCCACCGGACATCGAGTGTTCCTGCCCAGCTCTTCAAGCCTGCCCAGTGTTTCACCCTGGCCGAACCCGGCCATAACACTTCGGCACCATCGCACACCGGCCGCACCCTGCGGGTGGAATCCCCGACGACGGCACCATGCCGACCGCGAAGGTAAGTAACCTGACACCCGATGTCCAACCGCGTCGAAGGAGACTCGTGATCACGGCACGGGCGGCTGCCAGTTTCGATCCCCTAGGGCGCTCCGTCGCCGCTGCCCGCGCGTTCGTCCGCGACACGCTCCAGGGCTGGGGCTTCGCGGACATCGTCGACGACGCCGTGGTCCTCACCAGCGAGCTGGTCACCAACGCCGTGGTCCACGCCGGCACCCGCGCGGAGGTCCTGTGCCTGCGCTCCGGCGACGGGGTCCGCGTCGAGGTCGCCGACCGCTACCCCGAGCGCGAGCTCCCCCTCCAGCACCCCGGCGAGCGCCCGTACGCCGATCCCGACCGCGAGAACGGCCGCGGGCTGATGCTCTGCGCGGCCCTCGCCACCCGCTGGGGCGTCGAGTACACCGCCACCCACAAACACGTGTGGTTCCGGCTCGACCTCCCGGACCGTCCGGTCGGTACCCGCTCCGCCGGCCCCGTCGTCCCCGACCAGCTGCTGCCGCTCGCCGACAGCCGGGTACGCGTCGCCGTCCTGCAGATCGACGCCACCGACAGCGTCAGCGCCTGGAACGAGGACGCCGAGATCATCTTCGGCCACCCCGCAGCCAAGGCCGTCGGCCGCCCCCTCGCCGAGCTCGCCGCCTGGCCCCAGACCCCCGGCACCGGCACGGGCGTCGCCGAAGCCCTGCGCCTGTCCCGCTGGGAGGGCAGCTACGGCATCCGCGGCGCCGACGGCCGGGTCATCCCCGTTTACGCGTCACACCTCCGGGTACGCGATGCCCACGGGGAACCCTCCACCGTCTGCCTCCTCGTCCATGACGACGAGCGAGCCCTGCTCCAGACCCCCGTACGAGTGCCGGCCACCGACGGCCAGCACACCGAGCCGCGCGCCGTCGACCCCTTCGAGATCTTCATCGGCTCCCCCGCCCCCGACGACCTCGACGGCCTCCTCCAGCGCACCGTCGAACGCGCCCGGGACCTCCTCGACGCCGACGCCGCCTTCCTGCTCCTCGCCACCGACGACGAGACGGAGCTGGAGGTCCGCGCCACCACCGGCCTGCCCTCCACCCGCCAGCGCTTCGCCCGCGTCCCCGTCGAGGCCGGCACCAACCGCTACGGCTCCGCCCGCATGCCCGCCGTCCACGACGACCTCGCCGCCGTCCCCGGAGCCGTCCCGCTCCTGGAGGCCACCGGCATGCGCTCCGTGGTCACCGTCCCCCTCAAGGTCGAAGGCCGCCTGACCGGCTCCCTCGGCGTCGCCGCCGAAGTCCCCGGCCGCTACTCCAACGACGAGGCCCTGCGCCTCCAGTTCGCTGCCGACCGCATCGCCCTCGCCGTCGAGTCCGCCCGTCTCGGCGAGCTGGAACGACTGCGCCGCGGCTCCCTCTCCTTCCTCGTCGAGGCCTCCGACCTGCTCGCGGGCACCCTCGACCGGGACCAGACCCTGGCCCTCATGGCCCAGATGACCGTCCCGACCTTGGCCACCTGGTGCGCCGTCTACACGATCGCCGACCAGTCCTCCGACCCGTACCTCTCCTACGTCCTGCACGAGGACGAGGAACGCATCGACGGCCTGAAGGCCCTGCTCTCCCGTGTCAGTCCGCCCGAACCGGTCCGCGAGGCCGGGGCCCGCCCCTGGCCGGAGACGGCCCTCGCGGTCGGCGGCGAGACGGTGGTCCTCCCCCTCCTCGCCCGCAACCGCGTGATCGGCATGCTCACCCTCGGCAAGCCCAGCGAGGAGCACTTCCGCCAGGAGATCCTCGAACTGGCCGAGGACCTCTCCCGCCGGGCGGCCCTCGCCCTGGACAACGCCCGCCTCTACTCCGAGCGCACCGCCATCAGCCGCTCGCTCCAGCGCAGCCTGCTGCCGCCCGGCTCCCCCGCCATCCCCGGCATGGAGGTCGAGGTCATCTACCGCGCCGCCGGCGAGGGCAACGAGGTGGGCGGCGACTTCTACGACGTCTTCCCGATCCGCGACGGCGCGTACGGCTTCGCCATCGGGGACGTCTGCGGTACGGGCCCCGAGGCGGCCGCCGTCACGGGCCTCGCCCGGCACGCCCTGCGCCTCCTGGCCCGTGAGGGCCTGGGTGGCCCGGCGGTACTGGAGAGGCTCAACGCCGCGATCCTCGACGAGGGTGCCCGCAGCCGCTTCCTCACGCTCCTGTACGGCGAGCTCCACCCCCAGCCCGACGGCGGCGCCCTGATGAAGGTCGTCTGCGCCGGCCACCCGCTCCCGCTGCGCCTGCGCCCGAACGGCGAGGTCACCGCGGCGGCGGACCCGCAGCCCCTGCTGGGCGTGCTCGACGACCTGGACCTCTACGAGCAGACCCTCACCCTCGAACCGGGCGACGTCCTGCTGTGCGTCACGGACGGCGTCACCGAACGCCGCGAGGGCACCCGCATGCTCGGCGACGACGGCCTCACCGAGGTCCTCACCACCTGTACGGGCCTCACCGCGGGCGCCGTGGCCTCCCGCGTCCTGCGAGCGGTGGAGCGCTTCGCCGCGGAACCGGCTTCGGACGACATGGCGATCCTCGCCTTCCGCGTACCGGAGCAGCGCACGGGCGACTGACCTCTGAGCCGCTCCCGCGAGGGCCGCCCCCTGTTGTTCCGGCTGATCGTGTGGTCGACTCCGGCGCGTGAATATCCTTCTTGCTGTTCTCACCAGCGCGGTCGCCGTCGGCGGCACGCTGATCGGCTCCTGGAGCACATATCTGTTCCAGCGGCGCACTGCCGAACGGGCCGAGGCGGTGAACCGGGAGGAACGGCTCCGGCAGGAGCGGCTGGCAGCCTTCAGCACGTACGCCGCAGCCGTCACCGAACTCAAACGCGGGCTGATCACTCTGTGGTTCCGCCGTCGGCGGGCCCTGCGGGACCAGGACACGCGTGAGGAGCTCCAGGCCGCCCAACTGGACAGCGACCGCCTCGGAGCAGCCTCCGAAACCGCCGCCTTCCGTCTGCGCCTCATCACTGACGACCCCGGCCTACGCCCGCTGATGGCCGCGATATCGGCCCACCTCGGGGCCATCTCCCATGCCGCTGACCGCCAGGCGGTCATAGCGATCGAGGCCCGGTTCGAGGAGGCGGTCACCGCCTTCATCGACGCGGCGGCGGCACGGGTCCAATAGAAACAAAAAAAGGCCCCCGCCTGATGGCGGGGGCCTTTTTGATGGAGCCCTTTAACGGAATCGAACCGTTGACCTTCTCCTTACCATGGAGACGCTCTACCGACTGAGCTAAAAGGGCGGGTTGTTCGGCGGCGTCCTACTCTCCCACAGGGTCCCCCCTGCAGTACCATCGGCGCTGAAAGGCTTAGCTTCCGGGTTCGGAATGTAAACCGGGCG
>NZ_JBVJUY010000049.1:0-41644 GCF_055604165.1 Streptomyces sp. NPDC037242 | reverse complement strand
ACGAACATCACCGGCGACTTGACCATCACCCGGGGATCGAGCTTGCGCACGGCATCCGGGAAGGACCTGACCAACTGCTTCGGATCGAAGAGACCGCCGCCCACCCGTCCGGCGCCGCCCGGTTTGTGGCCGGTGGGCACGTCCTGGTGCGGAGCCCTTGTCGGTGTGGCGGTGCTCATGATGCGAGCCCTTCGGCGAGCGGACCCAGCGCGAGGGCCGGGAAGTAGGTGAGTCCGGTGATGATGAGGATGGTGCCGACGAGCAGGCCGGCGTAGAGGGGCTTGTCGGTGCGCAGGGTGCCCGCCGTCTCGGGGACGGGCTTCTGCTCGGCGAGGGAGCCTGCGAGGGCGAGGACGAAGACCATGGGCAGGAAGCGGCCCAGCAGCATCGCGATTCCGATGGTCGAGTTGAACCACTGGGTGTCGGCGTTCAGGCCCGCGAACGCCGATCCGTTGTTGTTGGCGCCGGAGGTGTAGGCGTAGAGGATTTCGGAGAAGCCGTGTGCGCCGGAGTTGGTCATGGAGTTGCCCGGGGTGGGCAGGGCCATGGCGGCGGCGGTGAAGCAGAGCACGAGGGCGGGGGTGATGAGGATGTAGCAGGCCGCGAACTTGATCTCGCGGGTGCCGATCTTCTTGCCGAGGTACTCGGGGGTGCGCCCGACCATCAGGCCTGCGATGAACACGGCGATGATCGCCATGATCAGCATGCCGTAGAGGCCGGAGCCGACGCCGCCGGGCGCGATCTCACCCAGCTGCATGCCCAGCAGCTGAATGCCGCCGCCGAAGCCGGTGAAGGAGGAGTGGAAGGAGTTGACCGCGCCGGTCGAGGTGAGCGTGGTGGCAACGGAGAAGATCGCGGAGGCGCCGATCCCGAAGCGGGTCTCCTTGCCTTCCATCGCCCCGCCGGAGACCTCGAAGGCCGGGCCCTTGCCCGCGAACTCGGTCCACATCATCAGCGCGGTGAACCCGATCCAGATGATCGCCATCGTCGCGAGGATCGCGTAGCCCTGGCGCAGGTTTCCGGCCATGCGGCCGAAGGTGCGGGTCAGCGCGGAGGGGATCAGCAGGATCAGGAAGATCTCGAAGAGGTTGGAGAACGGGTTGGGGTTCTCGAAGGGGTGGGCGGAGTTGGCGTTGAAGTAGCCTCCGCCGTTGGTGCCCAGCTCCTTGATGACCTCCTGCGAGGCCACCGCCCCGCCGTTCCACTGCTGGCTGCCGCCCATGAACTGGCCGACCTCGTGGATGCCGGAGAAGTTCTGGATGGCGCCGCAGGCGACCAGGATGATCGCGCCGATGACGGAGATGGGCAGCAGGATCCGGACCACTCCGCGGACCAGGTCGGCCCAGAAGTTGCCCAACTCACCGGTGCGGGAACGGGAGAAGCCCCGTACGAGGGCGACCGCGACAGCCATGCCGACCGCGGCGGACACGAAGTTCTGCACCGCGAGGCCGCCGGTCTGTACGACGTGGCCCATGGCCTGCTCGCCGTAGTACGACTGCCAGTTGGTGTTCGCCACGAAGGACGCGGCGGTGTTGAACGCCTGGTCCGGGTCGATCGCGACGAAGCCGAGCGAGCCGGGCAGGATCCCCTGCGCCCGCTGCAGGGCGTAGAGGAAGAGGACGCTCACGGCCGAGAAGGCCAGGACGCCGCGCAGGTAGGCGGGCCAGCGCATCTCGGCGGTCGGGTTGGCGCCGATGGCCTTGTAGATCCACTTCTCGGGGGCGTAGTGGCGCTCCGAGGAGTAGACCCGGGCCATGTAGTCGCCCAGGGGTCGGTAGGCCAGCGCGAGCGCGGCGATCAGCGCGAGCAGCTGGAGCACACCAGCGATTTCGGGGCTCATATCAGTGCTCAGAACCTCTCCGGCTTGACGAGGGCGAGGACGAGGTATCCGAGCAGGGCGACGGCCACGATGAGGCCGACGATGTTTTCGGCGTTCACAGCTTGGTCACCCCCCGGGCGATGAGAGCCACCAGCGCGAAGACCGCGATCGTGGTGACGACGAAGGCCAGATCGGCCACCGTGAGCTCCTGGATGAAGTGGAAGATGTCTATCGGCCATGTGGCCGAGGACGAGATAACCGTGTCTTCACCCCGGCGTTAAGACGCCTTGACGGGGTCCATACGAGCGCACGGGAACTCTTAACGGGGCCCTTACGCGGCAGACGGGTGAGGGGCGTGTCAGGCCTGGTGGGGGAGGTCGGCGGTGTCCAGGGCGGCGCCGGCCTGTGCGGTCAGCGCGACCGCCACCAGGCGGGCTTCCTCGCGGGGCAGGGGGCGGCCGGGGACCGGTTCGAGGAGGTAGCGGCCGTAGTAGTGCCCACCGCCGATGACCCTGAGCTCGGTCTCACCGTCCGTGGGCCAGGCCGTGTACTCCGTGATCCCGTCTGCGTGGCGAAGCCACAGGCTGCCGTCGTGCTCCAGCCGGGGCCGGTGGCCCATCAGGGTGCCGTACTCGAAGCGGCAACCGCGCAGCCGCAACAGGCCCAAGAGCTCCCGGCGGACGTGCTAGACCACCGCGTCAGGGGAGGCTCCGTCCTCGGCCAGCCGGGCGGCCCCCTGGAGGCTGGACAGGTGCGCGGCATCGGTGACCACGGTCGTGTGCAGGGTGCGCGCTCGTACGGCCAGCTGGCCGACGATCAGGCCGACGACCAGCAGGAGTACGGCCGTTTGGATCTCGTCACGGTCGGAGATGGTGAACTTCTGGTAGGGCTTGGTGAGGAAGAAGTCGTACCAAGCGGCCGCGGAGAGCGCGGCCAGTGCTCCGGCGGCCCGCGTGCCCGAGGCGGCGACCGCGACGGCGACGATCAGGGCCTCGTTCGTCGCGGACAGACCGGTACGGAACGCAACGAGCGCGAGCGCCACGAGCAGGGGCGCGACGAGGGCCGCGAGCAGGGCGGCCCGGTCGTGGAATCGGAACCCGGACGCGTGATGCCTCCGGTCCGGACATGGGGATCCTGACTCAGAACCTCTCGGGCTTGATCAGGGCGGTCACCAGATAGCCGAGCAGGGCGAGGGCGATGATGAGCCCGACCACATTCTCCGCGTCCATCGGCACGTCTCCTTGGAAGTCGTCGGGCGCAAAAGCCGCCCACTTCAAGCGTGCCCCCGGGTGACGGGGGAACCAGGCACCCTGGCACGGTCTTGACGCACCCCATACGACTTCCTGCCCCCGGCGTCAGGAGCGCGTGAAGAGTGGGGCGCCCGCCGTATGGATCTCGCCAAGAGCACTGGTGATCCTGCCGTGGCGTCCCGACGCTGTCCTCACTTTGTCCAACGGAGGAACAGCGAACATGTCCATACACATGGGAAAGCCGGCGGCGGGAGAGGCTCCTGGCACGGAGGAGCCTCCTGATACCGGCGTGGCAACGCCCGTGGCGGTGGCCGGGGAACGGCACAAGCTGACCGCACTACAGGGACTCGCCGCGCTGTCACTCGACGCCATGGCGTCCGTGGCGTACGGGCCGGAGTCGATCGTGCTGGTGCTGGCGGCGGCCGGCGCGTACGGGATGGGCTTCACCCTCCCGGTGACGATCGCCATCGCGGCCCTGCTGGCCGTGCTGGTGGCCTCGTACCGCCAGGTGATCGCCGCGTTCCCGGACGGCGGCGGCTCGTACGCCGTCGCGAAGCGGCACCTCGGACGGCGTACCAGCCTGGTGGCAGCGGCCTCGCTGATCCTGGACTACGTGCTGAACGTCGCGGTCTCCGTCACGGCCGGCGTGGCCGCGCTGACCTCGGCCTTTCCGGAGTTGTACGGGGAGCGGGTGTGGATCTGCCTCGGTGTCCTCGTCCTGGTCACCGCCGTCAACCTGCGGGGCGTGGTCGATTCTGCCAAGGCGTTCCTGGTTCCGACCGCGCTGTTCGTCGGTTCGATCCTGGCGATGATCGCCGTCGGGCTCTTCCGGGACGGGCCCGTCAGCACGGCCTCCGCAGCCGGGCATGCTTCCGCGCTCGGCGAGGGCGCCACCACGGTTGGCGCGCTGCTCCTACTGAAGGCCTTCGCGGCCGGCTGCTCCGCCCTGACCGGCGTCGAGGCCGTCGCCAACGCCGTACCGTCCTTCCGGACCCCGGCCGCCCGCCGCGCCCAACGCACCGAGGTCGCGCTCGGCGCCCTGCTCGGTGTCATGCTGATCGGCCTCTCGGTGCTGATCGGCCGGTTCCACCTCCAGCCCGTCGAGGGCGTCACCGTCCTCGCGCAGCTCGCGGACGCCTCGTTCGGCCACAACGCCGCCTTCTACGTCGTGCAGTTCGCCACGATGGTGCTGCTGGCGCTGGCCGCGAACACCTCCTTCGGAGGCCTGCCGGTCCTGATGAGCCTGCTCGCCCGGGACAACTTCCTGCCGCACGTCTTCGCGCTGAAGGCGGACCGCCAGGTCCACCGCCACGGGGTGGTGTGGCTGGCGCTCGTGTCCGCCGCCCTGCTGGTGTTCTCCGGTGGGGACACCAATACCCTCGTCCCGCTCTTCGCCATCGGTGTCTTCGTCGGCTTCACCATCTGTCAGGTGGGCATGGTCCGGCACTGGTACGGAGAACGGCTGGGTGGCTGGCGGGCGAAGGCGGTCCTCAACGGCTTCGGCGCACTGCTCACCGGGGTCTCGGCCGTCGTCGTCACGGCCACCAAATTCACCGAGGGTGCCTGGCTGATCGTGCTCGCACTGCCGCTGATCGTCCTCGGCTTCGAGAAGATCCACCACACGTACGCCGATATCGGCGAGCGTCTCGAACTCGGCCGGATCCCGGTGGCACCGCATCGTTCGCGATCCCTGGTCGTGGTGCCCGTCGCGGGACTGTCGCGCCTGACCTGCCAGGCGTTGACCGCCGCGCGCTCCCTGGGGGACGAGGTCCTCGCCGTGACCGTCACCCACCCTGCCCTAGAGGACCGGCAGGCCACCGAAGCCCTGCGCCGGGACTGGGAGTTGTGGAAGCCCGGCGTGGAGCTGATCGAGCTCTCCTCGCAGACCCGATCCCTCGGGCGTCCTGTGTCCGGCTACGTGCGCGAGCTGACGCGGACCCATCCGGACGCCCAGGTCACCGTGCTCATCCCGGAGACCGAACCGGCCCGCCTGTGGCAGCGGCTGCTCCAGAACCAGCGTGGCTCGGTCGTTGCTCATGCCGTCCGGCGGGACACCGACGCGGTGATCTGCCGACTGCGCTTCCGCGTCACGTCCGAGGCCCGTTGACACACCCTTGACGGCGGTTTGACGCGACCTGTGCGCTGCCGTCAAGAAGGTGCCAATTCCCCTTCCGGAAAGGGGATCACATGACCAACAGGCAGTAGTTTCCTGCCTGTTGCGCCGCCGGGGGTCTCACTTACCCACATGACGGCCGAGGGGGTCGATGGAGAGGATCCCCGGCGGCGACACCCCTCAACCGCACCTGCCTCTTGTCCGCCACCGCCGACGAGGGGGTGCCCAGCCGCACTCACCAGAAGGTCTCTTCATGGCTCCCGCCGCCGCCCAGCACGTTCCTCCGGGTCTAGGGACCCCGCCGCGGACCCCGGTCAACCGGCCCTCCCGCAAACGCCCCGGCCAGGTGAACATGCTGGAGCCCGAGCTCCTCGCCACGTCCGCCAGGGATGCCGTTGCCAAGATCCACCCGCGTGAGCTGGTCAAGAAGCCGGTCCTGTTCGTCGTCGCCGTCGGATCCGTGCTCACGACCCTCTCCGCCCTCATCCACCCGTCCGTCTTCACCTGGGTGATCAGCGTCTGGCTGTGGCTGACGGTCCTGTTCGCCAATCTGGCCGAGGCGGTGGCCGAGGGCCGGGGCCGGGCCCAGGCCGAGTCCCTGCGCAAGGCCCGTACGGACACGGTCGCGCTGCGACTGGAGCACTGGACGTACGGGGCGAACCTGCGGCAGGCGCGGACGGAGGCCGTCACCCCGGCCGAGCTCCAGCCCTTCGACTTCGTCCTCGTGGAAGCCGGCGAACTGGTACCCGCCGACGGCGACGTGGTGGACGGGGCCGCGATGGTGGACGAGTCGGCCGTGACGGGCGAATCTGCTCCGGTGCTGCGGGAGTCGGGCGGCGACCGGACCGCGGTCACCGGCGGGACGACCGTCCTGTCCGACTCGATCGTCGTACGCGTCACCTCCCGCCCGGGCAACAGCTTCATCGACCGGATGATCGCCCTGGTGGAAGGCGCGTCGCGGCAGAAGACCCCGAACGAGATCGCGCTGAACATCCTGCTGGCCGCCCTGACCGTCATCTTCATCCTGATCGTGGTCAGCATCCAACCGATGGCCGCCTACGCGGGCGCAGCCCAGTCGACGACCGTGCTGGTCGCGCTCCTCGTCACCCTCATTCCCACCACCATCGGCGCCCTGCTCTCCGCCATCGGCATCGCGGGCATGGACCGCCTCGTCCAGCGCAACGTCATCGCCATGAGCGGACGCGCCGTCGAGGCCGCCGGCGACGTGAACACCCTCCTGCTCGACAAGACCGGCACCATCACCCACGGCAACCGGGAAGCCGCAGCCTTCATCCCGCTCCCCGGAATCGACCACACCAAGCTCGCGGACGCCGCCCAGCTCTCCTCCCTCGCCGACGAGACCCCCGAAGGCCGCTCCGTCGTCGCCCTGGCCCAGCGGTACGGACTTCAGCCGGCCGCCACGGAGGACCTCAGCAACCCCCGCTTCACCGAGTTCAGCGCCCGCACCCGGATGAGCGGCATCAACCTCAGCTGGGACAACGGCGCCGGCTGCGCCATCCGCAAAGGAGCGGTGACACAGGTCTGCGACTGGGTCGCAGCGCGCGGGGGAACGGTACCCGCCGAGGCCGTCGGGTGGTCGGTCTCCGTATCCGAATCCGGGGGCACGCCCCTGCTGGTGGCCGTCCACGACTGGGACGGCCCGCGCGTGCTCGGCATCATCCATCTCAAGGACGTCGTCAAGGACGGCATCCGCGAGCGCTTCGCGGAGCTCCGCAGCATGGGCATCCGCACGGTCATGGTCACCGGCGACAACGAACTGACCGCCCGGGCCATCGCCGCGGAGGCAGGCGTGGACGAGTACCTCGCCGAGGCCACCCCCGAGGACAAGCTGGCCCTCATCAAGCGCGAGCAGGCGGGCGGCAAGCTGGTCGCGATGACCGGCGACGGTACGAACGACGCCCCCGCCCTCGCACAGGCCGACGTCGGCGTCGCCATGAACACCGGCACCTCGGCCGCCAAGGAGGCCGGGAACATGGTCGACCTGGACTCCAACCCCACCAAACTCATCGAGATCGTCGAGATCGGCAAGCAACTCCTCATCACCCGAGGAGCCCTGACCACCTTCTCGATCACCAACGACGTCGCGAAGTACTTCGCGATCATCCCGGCGATGTTCACGTCCGCCTACCCCGGACTCGGCGCCCTCAACATCATGGGGCTCAGCAGCCCCACCTCCGCCATCACCTCGGCGATCATCTTCAACGCCCTCATCATCGTCGCGCTGATCCCGCTCGCCCTGCGCGGCGTCCGCTACAAGCCGGCCTCCGCACACGACCTGCTGCGCCGCAACCTTCGCGTCTACGGCCTCGGTGGCCTGATCCTGCCCTTCGTCGGCATCAAGCTCATCGACCTCCTGGTCTCCACCATCCCCGGCCTCGGATGAGGTCTCCTGCGGGCCGCAGTTGCTGCCGACCCCGCCACGGTCATGTCTGATACTCCATAGGAGGCTTCCTCCGCGTTAAGGAAGCATCAGGATCGGTCCCCTCCCGTGCAGAACTGCTCCGGCTGCGTACGCTGGCTCAGCCGTCGACGTCGACGGCTGATTCTTTTCCGTACGACAGGAGTCCCCCACGATGGCCACCCCTGCCCGCACGTCGCGCCTGCGCGCGTGGCTGCTGGAAGGCTTGACCGCCGAGAACAGTTCGCCCGCCGCCAAGGAGGCGGCGGCCCAGCCCCACGGCCGGCCGTGGTGGCGTGTCATGTGCCTCACGGGTCTCGACTACTTCTCCACCCTCGGCTACCAGCCCGGCATCGCGGCGCTCGCGGCCGGGCTGCTGTCGCCGCTCGCGACCATCGTGCTCGTCCTGCTCACTCTCTTCGGCGCGCTGCCCGTCTACCGGCGCGTGGCCGAGGAGAGCCCCAATGGCGAGGGTTCGATCGCCATGCTGGAGAAGCTGCTGTCGTTCTGGAAGGGCAAGCTCTTCGTCCTGACCCTCCTCGGGTTCGCGGCGACCGACTTCCTGATCACCATCACGCTGTCCGCAGCCGACGCCACCGCGCACCTGGTGGAGAACCCGCACCTCACCAGCACCCTGCACGGCCACGAAGTGCTGATCACCCTGATCATGATCGCGCTCCTCGGAGCCGTGTTCCTCAAGGGGTTCAGCGAGGCCATCGGCGTCGCCGTGGCCCTGGTGGCCACCTATCTAGGTCTGAACGTCGTGGTCGTGGCGGTCGGGCTGTGGAACGTGATCACCGAACCGCACGTCATCACCGACTGGTCGGACGCGCTGACCACCGAGCACGGCAACCCCTTCATGATGATCGCCATCGCGCTCATCGTCTTCCCCAAGCTCGCGCTCGGCCTCTCAGGCTTCGAGACCGGCGTGGCCGTCATGCCACACGTCAAGGGCGACCCCGACGACACCGTGGAAAGGCCCGCGGGCCGGATCCGCGGGGCGAAGAAGCTGCTGACCACCGCGGCCGTCATCATGAGCGTCTTCCTGATCTGCTCCAGCTTCATCACGACGCTGCTGATCCCGGCCGACCAGTTCAAGCCGGGTGGCGAGGCCAACGGCCGCGCCCTCGCCTACCTGGCCCACGAGCACCTGGGCTCCGCCTTCGGCACGGTCTACGACATCTCCACCATCCTCATCCTCTGGTTCGCCGGATCCTCGGCCATGGCGGGTCTGCTCAACCTGATGCCGCGCTACCTGCCCCGCTACGGCATGGCCCCGCACTGGGCCCGCGCCCTGCGACCGATGGTCATCGTGTTCACCCTGATCGCCTTCCTGGTGACCTGGATCTTCAACGCCGACGTGGACGCCCAGGGCGGCGCCTACGCCACCGGTGTCCTCGTCCTGATCACCTCGGCCGCCGTGGCCGTGACCATCGCCGCCCGCCGGGCCGGTGAGCGCGGCTGGACCATCGGCTTCGGCATCATCTCGGCCGTCTTCATCTACACCACGGCCGTGAACGTCGTGGAGCGGCCGGACGGCGTGAAGATCGGCGCCTGCTTCATCGCGGGCATCATGGCGCTGTCCCTCCTCTCCCGTCTCGCCAGGGTCTTCGAGCTGCGCGTCACGCACGTGGAGTTCGACGACATGGCGGCGCGGTTCATCCGGGACACCGCCAACCGCACGATCCGCTTCATCGCCAACGAGCCCGACAACCGGGACCTGGAGGAGTACCGGCAGAAGAAGGCACAGATCCGCGCGGACAACGACATCCCGTCCGAGGACGACGTCATGTTCGTCGAGGTCACGGTCCTGGACGCGTCGGAGTTCGAGTCCGGGCTTCGGGTACGCGGGGAGGTGCTGCACGACCGCTACCGCGTCCTGACCCTGGAGAGCTCCAGCGTCCCCAACGCGCTGGCCGCGCTCCTGCTGCACGTCCGGGACGAGACCGGCCAGCGCCCCCACATCTACTTCGAGTGGACCGAGGGCAACCCCCTCGCGAACTTCCTACGGTTCTTCCTCTTCGGCCAGGGCGAAGTCGCCCCCGTCACCCGCGAGGTCATCCGCGAGGCCGAACCCGACCGCAATCGCCGCCCCCACGTCCACGCCGGCTGACCACTTTCGTACGGGAAGCGCAAGGAATCCCGCCGGTCCCTCGCAAAAGCGGGGAACCGGCGGGATCCTTCTGCTGTGATTGCTGCCTGGGGTCCCGACCGTCCCGTCCGCCGAACCATGTTGGCCCTCGGCGCAGCGGGCCTGGCCCTCGTCTGCGCCGGCGCGTTCCTCGACGCGCTCTGGCTGCTGGGCATCGGAGTCTGGGCCGTCATCGCCGCGATGCTGATCGAGCTCGTCTACCGGCCGTAGCCACGGTCGCTACGCGCCGATGTCGCGTAGGCGCAGATCCTCCAGGGTTTCGCGGCGGACAAGCAGCCGTACGGTGCCCTCGTGGACCGCGACTACCGGGGGTCGGCCCACCATGGTGTGGCCGGAGGCCATGGACACCTGGTACGCCCCCGCCACCGGTACGGCGATCAGGTCGCCCGGCCGGACGTCCCCGGGCAGTTCCACCCCGGCGGCGAGCACGTCCCCCGCCTCGCGGTGCCGACCGACAACCGTGGTCGTACGGGATGCGGCTGTCGAGGCGCGGCCGATCAGCCGGGGGCGTAGCGGACGCCGTACAGGGCGGGCCGGGGGTTGTCGCTCCTGCCGCCGTCGACGGCGACGAACACCATGTCCCCGCTGCGCTTGACGGCCAGGACCCGGTCCGCGCCCACATCGCTACCTTGGCTTGATCCGTCACCTGCGGTGACAGCCCTCGGCCGGCGCATGAAGCGGCCCTGTTATCTGTGGCGAAGGGAAAGCGGTGCCGACTGTCGTGCAGCTGCCGGCGGGGAAGGCGGTGACCGTCCGGGCGGCGGTCGACGTGTTCCTCGACTCGCTCGGCAACCCGAACACGATCCGCAACTACGGGATCGGGGTCGGCAAGACCGCCGAACGGCTCGGTGAGGGCCGCCCGCTCGCCTCGGTCGCGGACGACGAGATCAGCGAGGCGCTCGAACTGCTCTGGGGTGCCGCCGCGGTCAACACCTGGAACTCGCGTCGGGCCGAGGTGCTGTCCTGGCTCGGCTGGTGCCGGGAGCGCGGATACGACGCTCCTGCCGTCCCGGCTTGGGCGAAGCGCCTGGCGGTGCCGGACTCCGAGACTCCTGCCCGCTCGAAGATGGCCGTCGACCGGCTGATCGCCCGCCGTGAGGTGCACCTGCTGGAGAAGACGTGTGGCGGATGCTCTACGAGACCGCGGGCCGCTCGGAGGAGATCCTGGGCGTGAACATCGAGGACCTGGACCTCGCCGGCCGCCGCTGCCCTGTGAAGGCGAAGGGCGCGAAGCCGAAGTCCCGCCGCCGGGGCCAGGTGCGCGAGGACTTCGTGCTGGAGACGGTCTACTGGGACGCGGGCACCGCCCGGCTCCTGCCCCGCCTCCTGAAGGGCCGCACACGGGGCCCGGTGTTCGTCACCCACCGCCGCCCGGGTCCGGGAAAGGTCGTCAGCCCCGCGACGTGTGCCCGGACACCGGCTTTGCCCGGTTGTCGTACGGACAGGCCCGAGCCCTGCTGGACGAGCCCACGGCCGTGCGCGGCCCCGGGACCGGCTGGGATCTGCACGAGTACCGCCACTCCTCTCTGACCCACCTCGGCGAGCAGGGCGCGTCGCTGCTGATGCTGATGGCGAAGTCCCGGCACAAGAAGCCGGAGAACGTGCGCCGGTACTTCAAGCCGTCGCCGGAGGCGATCGCGGAACTGACGAGCCTGCTCGCGCCGGGGACAGCAGGCGCTGAGCTCAGAATCCACGATTCCCTGAATTCAGGTGTCTGTGTACTGTCAGAGGGTGCTGACAGTCGCTCCTGACATCGAGGTGCTGGCCCGTTTCGGTCGCGCGCTCGCCGATCCGATCCGCTGCCGGATCCTGCTCGCCCTGCGCGAGGCGCCGGCCTACCCCTCCGACCTCGCCGAGGCCATCGGCGTCTCCCGCACCCGGCTCTCCAACCACCTGACCTGCCTGCGGGACTGCGGCCTGGTCGTCGCGGTCCCCGACGGCCGTCGCACCCGCTACGAACTGGCCGACGCCCGACTCGGCCACGCCCTGGACGACCTGCGCCAGGCCGTCGTGGCGGTCGAGCACGACAAGACCTGCCCGGACGCGGACACGAAGGGCTGCTGCTGATGGCCTTGATAGCGCTGGGGCAGTCGCCGTCCCGCCGGGACGCGCTGGCCCGCCGGATACGGCTGCTGGTCGCCGCGACCATCACCTACAACGTGGTCGAGGCGGCCGTCGCGCTCACCGCCGGGACGATGGCCTCCTCCACCGCGCTGATCGGCTTCGGCCTGGACTCGGTCATCGAGGTGTCCTCTGCGACCGCGGTGGCCTGGCAGTTCTCCGCCCGCGACCACGCCGTGCGCGAGGCACGGGAGAAGACCACGCTGCGGATCATCGCCGTCTCCTTCTTCGCTCTCGCCGCCTATGTCGCCTTCGATGCCGTCCGCGCCCTGACCGGCACCGGCGAGGCCGAACGCTCCGTTCCCGGCATCGTGATCGCCGCCCTGTCGCTGGCGGTCATGCCGTTCCTGTCCGCGGCCCAGCGCCGCGCCGGCCGTGAACTCGGCTCCGCGAGCGCGGTCGCGGACTCCAAGCAGACGCTGTTGTGCACGTACCTGTCCGCCGTGCTCCTGGTGGGCCTGGTCCTCAACGCCGCCCTCGGCTGGTCCTGGGCCGACCCCATCGCAGCCCTGATCATCGCCGCCATCGCCGTCAAGGAAGGCCGCGACGCCTGGCAAGGCAAGGGCTGCTGCGCCCCCACATCCGCGAGCAGCCCCCTGCCGGCGGCCGCCCCCGCGGACCGGGACGGGTGCGGCTGCGGCCCCGGGTGCTCCTGCTGCTCGTGAACATCACGTTGCCGACCCGCCCCGCACTCGCGTACGCCGCCGATACTGACCGGGCAACGAGCGAGGGGTGGGGCGGCCGGTGGAGTGGACGCTGTGGGCAGGGCTGGCCGCCGGGCTGCTGATCGCAGTCGTCACGGCGCCTGTCGGGGTGTCGGGGGCGGTGTTCCTCCTCCCGGTCCACCTGTCCGTCTTCGGCGTACCGTCCCCGGCCATCACACCGACGAATCTGCTCTTCAACGTGGTCGCCGGGCCGGGTGCATTGTGGCGCTACCGCCGCGACGGCGCCCTGCGCGGGGATCTGGCCCGGCGCTTGGTCGCCGGGACCCTGCCCGGCGTCGTCCTCGGGGCCGCGATCCGCGTCTTCGCCCTGCCTGGCCCCGGCGTCTTCCGACTCCTGATCGCCACCCTCCTCCTGCCGCTCGGCCTGTGGCTGGGCGTACGCACCCTCGCCCCCGCCCGCCACCGGCAGGCCGCAGCCGACTCCGAGCCCTCGCCAGAGGCGCTCACCGCGTTGGCGCTGGCGGTGGGCGTGGTCGGCGGGATCTACGGCATCGGCGGCGGATCCCTCCTCGGCCCGATCCTCGCCGCCCGCGGACTGCCTATGAGCCGCGTCGCGCCGACCGCACTCGCGGCCACCTTCGCCACCTCGATCGTCGGCGCGGCCACCTATGCGCTCCTGTCCCTGGCCACCACCGGCGACGTCGCACCCGACTGGGGACTCGGCCTGGCCTGCGGCCTGGGCGGCCTGATCGGCGGCTACCTCGGCGCCCGCCTCCAACCCCGCCTCCCCGAAAGCGCCCTGCGCCTCCTTCTTGCCGTGCTCGCCACGGGCATCGGTGCCCTGTACGCCCTCCAGGCCCTGACGTAGACCACCCCGGAGGCAGCCGGGCAGCCGACGGGTGATCGCCCTCACCGACAGGCTTACAACCGGTACCCAGGTACAGGTTTACCGTCGGAGGTGTCCCCGCCCTCAGGGATGTGACGACGGGAGTGAGTGCCATGAGCGATCTGGCGTGGGTCCCGCAGTCCTGCACCCTGCCCACCGAGGAGCGGCCCCTGCGGGTCGCCGAGTGGGACGGACTGTTCTCGGAGCGGCTGGCCCCTCGCTGTCGAGGCCCGAGCCGCTGCGGCTGCACTTCGAGCTGGCCGCCGGCCCCGGGGTCGAGGCCCGGGACTGTCCGGAAGTTTGTGTATGCCCCGGTGTGACCCGTAAGGCATGAGACGTGGTCTCTGCCGGGAAGGATCACTGATGGGGATCAACGACGATCGGGCCCGTGAAGGCATCGTACGGACGGGGGCCGAGTTGGCTCGACTGGCGCAGACAGAGCGCGACTTGGCGGGGCAGCTCGTGGAGCGGGCTCGCGCCGAGGGTGTGAACACTTCGCGATGTTCCTGCGGTTCCCACCCGAGATCCGCAAGATCGTCTACACGACGAACATGATCGAGTCCCTGAACTCGCGCTTCCGGCAGGCCACCCGCCGCCGAGGCCACTTCCCGAACGAGGACGCGGCGCTCAAGGTCCTCTACCTCGTCATCCGGGACCGACAGCCCAACCGGCGCAACCCCACCGGCCGGACCCACAACTGTAAGGAAGCCATCAACACGCTCGCCGGCCACTACGGCGACCACGTCACCGACAACTTCTCTGTCAAGTCCGGTGTGTTGAAGGCAAGTCCACCCGGAAACAGGACGGACCACGTACCAACATCGCCAGCATCATCCAGAGCGGCGGCCGCACCGCCAGCGACGAGGCGGAATAGACCGTGGGCCAGCGCGGGGACGGCCTCATCACACGCCACGCCCCCGGTCGGCACAGGCCCGGATGAACTACCTCGTCAAACAGCTCAAGTCCACCAAGGCCGCCGCTGGCGCCCTGGGAGTCCCCCAGCGCGCCGTAAGCGGTATCTCACCGGCAAGTTCAAGCGGTGACGTGCGAAAGCTACGCGTGACTGGAGCACGCTGAGCTGCGGATGCCCCCTCACACCAGCCACGTTCCAGGGCTCCGAACTGCTCCTGCGGTCCGGGGCGCTGGTGCATGCCGCCCTCAGATCAGCCTGGCACCGGCAAGACGATCGCCGGCCTGGCCCACGAACTCCTGGGCCCCTCGCGCCATCCCGGCGACCTGGGCCGGATCCCGGTCCTGTACATCACCGTCCCGCCCACCGCGACGGCCCACATGATCGCGGCGGAGTTCGCCCTCTTCCTGCGCTGCCGGTGACGCCCCGGGCCTCCAGGTCGCTCACGAGACCGCGTCCCGGGCCCGGTGGCGACGGGCTCCTCGCTGGCCCAGCGCACGATCAGCTCCCGCTTCGCAACAGGCGAGCAACTCACGCGGACGAGTGGCGGCGCGACTCAGCTTTCCCTTTCCCTTCCGACCTAATGATGGCTCGAACGCGGGGACGGTCTTCGTCAGAGCGATTCCATTTGCTTCACCGCGTTGCCGAGCGTGACGACGGCCGAGTAGAGCTCTTCGCTCGTTGGGCGAATCTGCTCGGGGGGTGTCAAGATTTCGCCACTCATGCGCAATTCGTACACGTAGCGGACTTTGTTAGTGTCGTAAGCCCAGTCCAGCAGAGTTCCGTGCCGTTCCCCGCCCAGTTTGGCCGCGGTTCCGTGACTGTAGCTCGTACCGCGCGCTGCGGCCATGGCCGCAGTCATCTTCTTGACGGCCTTATCCTGCCGGTCGTTGTTGGTCGGCAGCCTGTCCGGGGAGTAGGCGTACGGGTGCGCGACGCTCAGACCTTCTCCGCCGACATCAAGCAGCCCAATCACATTGCCCTTGCCTCTCACATAGAGGGCCACGGCCTTGGACTCGGGAGCGGAGAACGCGGTTGGGCCCCGATACTCCTCCGAGCAGGGATCCGTGCTTCCCTTGCCCCAAGATGAGTCGAAGTTGCTGTTCAGGTGCGTCCCGGTGCAACGACTTCCCGAGTTCGGCTGGCGATTCTTAACCCACTGGCGGTCAGTCGAGCGCGTGTATTCGTAGCCGTCAATATTGACGATGGGGACGAAGACCACTTCGAAGGTGCGCAGCAAATTTCCGATCGAGGAGTTTGATCGGGCCTGAGTGATAAACTGCGCGCACACTTGCACGCATGCGGCCGGGCCGATCCACTCTCGCGCGCGCTGCCCACCCACTACAAAAATTGAATTCTTGGGCGCAGCGCCCGGAATTTTGACCGAAATCCCGCGAATGGGCCGCTTCTCGTAAGTTTGACCGATATTAAGCTCGGTCGCCAGCCCATCGGAATTTCCGGCCAGTGTCTTCAGATGCGTCCAGTTCTCTTCCGACCCGTGGTAACTGTCCCCAAACTGCGGATCGATAGCTGTCTCTGCGGCAGGCGTCGCGGCTGCTAGCCGCGTGCCCATGGCCGCCGCCCCCGCCACTCCGCCGGCGGCCATCCAGCCCAACATCCTGCGTCGGCTGACTCCTGGTGTCGCCATGTTGATCACTGCCCTTCGGTCGTGTGTCCTGCCAACGACGTGACAGCGGCCAGGCAACGACACCGCTTCTGGCTGTCATCCCGCTGTAACCGACCAGATGTTCTGTGCGGCCGCCCCCCAGAGAGGCGTGGACGCCTGCCAGGGGGACAACGGCGGCCCGCTCCTCCAAGGCAACACCCTGGTCGGAGTCATCTCCTGGGGCGTCGGCTGTGCAAGGCACGGCCTCCCCGGCGTCTTCACGGATGTTGCCCAGTTCAGGACCTGGATCGATACGACCATCGCCGCCACCGACGCGGCCGCGGTTCCTCCCCGCGCGTGAGACCTCGACTCGCGTAGGGCGTACCGGCCTTCGCAGGCATCCCCGTCACGGCCAGCCGAGGACGGGACCCCCGTGGCATCGGTTCCTTGGAATCGCTCCGCGTGGGCGGTGTGTCATGGAAAGATCGCTGAGAGTGGCGACTGGGCCACTGGTCTGTGAGGAGTGGACACATGAGTGCCGACCAAGACGGACTCGACATCGCGGTCCCGGACTACAAGATCGACGACGTCATCCAGGCGGCCCGTTCGGGCGCCGTGATCGCGCAGGATTCCGGCGCCACCGACCTAGGTGCGCTGACCGGCGACGGGAGCGGTGACGGCAGCACCGGGGTCACCCGGGGCGCTGTCCCGGTCACCGACATCACTCCCGTCGAAGCGACCCTGCAGGAGGTGCCTGTCGCCGAGGTCCGGGCGGAGGACGTGGGGACGTTCAGCGTCCGCTACACCGGCCGCGTCCCGCAGCTGGTAGTCACCGGAGGCACGGTCGTGCCCTCCGTCATCACCGTCGTGGATGCCACGGGTGCCGTCCTCGCGGAGTACACCGCCAGGCCCGCCACCGAGCAGTTCCCCGCGGTCCGCGCCAGCCGCCTCCTGCCCATCGACCAGAACCAGCTCATCGGCTGCGCCGGCCCCAGCTGCACTCCGATCACCCTGACCAGGTAGGCGCCCGCCGCCAGGGGACAGGGCCGCGGTGCCACTGGCCCGCCGCTCTGGCCCGGACAGAGCACTGCCCCAGCACAGTGCAGGTGAGCTATGCCGGGGCCGACTCGACCAGCGACGCAGGCACGTCCGGGGGCCTATACGTGCGTGTGTCCCGCATATCCCTCGTCATGGTCGCGGTGCGTCGAAGGTCACCGGCGTCACTGCGGCCGACTCTATCGTCCGGGTATCGCTGCCTGCCCGAAGAGCAGGCGGCCCGTGGATTGAGGACAGTGCGATGAGCGGTGCCGTGCAGGGTCAGAAGTTCAGCATTCTCTTTAACTGGTTCGACCAGGACTGCGACGGGCAGCTGTCGGCCGGTGACCTGCAGGCGACGGCGAAGGTGTTCGCGCAGGTCGCCCGGGATGAGGACCACGCGAACGTGGCGGCGATCCACGCCGCGTTCGGGCAGTGGTGGCAGCTGCTCGTGGAGCACGCGGACACCGACGGCGACGGACAGGTCTCCCGGACCGAGTTCATCACCGCCATGGGCGACAGCGTGACCGCCCCCGAGCACTTCGAGAGCGCGGTCATGGCGATCGCCGACGCGGTCATCGACGCCGCCGACACCAACGCCGATGGCGTTCTGAGCCGCGAGGAGTACGTGGCCCTGTACGAGGTGCTGGGTGTTTCCCCGGAGCAGTCGGCTCCTGCCTTCGACCGGCTCGACCTCGACGGGGATGGTGTGATCAGCCACCACGAGTACCGCACCGCCATCGTCGACTTCTACCTCAGCACCGACCCGAACGCCCCCGGCAACTACCTCCTCGGCCCGATCGCTGCCTGACCGCGCCGGCCCACCGCCCGAGGACTTCGGGGTCGGCAGCGGACCTGTCCTCATCGCCTACCGCGACAAGAACGGCTCGGCCGACCAGCTGCTGTGCGTCCACCGCGGCGCGGGCAAGAGGGCGGCCGTCACCGACAGCGGGACCCGCGCCAGGCGCCCCGAATAGTAGCGACCGCCCTCCAGCCGCACCTGCGGAACCTCGACCGTCAGCAACGATGCCCCCTCCGTGAGCCGGATCCCCGAAGAGAACAACAGATCGGCGAAGGAAGCGTTGCGGTCCTCAAGCCGACCACCCCACCCCGCAGAGGGACACCCGTCCACACCGTGGCCACGCAGCCCGACATCGACCCACCGGCGAAAGGCCCGCGGCGTCAGCCAGTGGACCTCGCTGGCCCTGGCATTCTTCGCCCGCGCCGCAGGCACCGTGATCACCTCGCCGTACCGGCCGACAGCGGACCGCGTCACCACCGGATTCACCGCAACGTGCCCACCGCGAGCCGCCCAGTCATACAGCCGGGCCAGCGCCGCCAGACCACGGTTCCACCGCGAACCCCCGACGCGCCGTGGGTTGCGTGGCGAACGCGTCCGCCAATCCTCGAAATCCCACAGATCGTCCGGCGACGCCTCGCTCCACGCCTTCCCGCGATCCCACAGAAAGTCAAAGAACAGGCAGTAGTCGTCCGTGTAGTTCCGCTTTGTCTCAGGCGCCAGCCGCGCGAATGCAGAGCGGCAAAAGTACAAGCTCAGCAGGTCATCGATCCGCCAGTCCGGCGACAGCAGAATCGGATCGCCCACATGAATCCCGGCACGCTCTTCCCGCCCTGCCAGATCCTCCAAGCCCCTCAGCACCGGCAGCCGATCCGTCGGCACATGCCGGTCCTGCGGGACCCAATACGTACGCCAACCAGGCACGACCTCACCCTTGCTCGATCCGCTTCAACACGCAGATCCAACAGGGAAGACAACCAGTAACACCAGACCAGACAGAAGAAGCGTTAGCACCAGGGCTTACACAAAGAAGCTGACACTCCCGGCCTCGGCCCCGTTTGTGCATCGAAGTTGTCCACCGGGGCCAGGCACGGTGCTCGGTCACATCTCGCGGGCCCTACCAGCAAGGCCCACGGTCACAGGGGGTAGGCGCACCACAGAAGTTGGACCAGAACCCGTCTTCATGAGCGAAGCCAGTCAGCCAGCTGCGTCGCGCCCGGCCTGCTGCCGTTCGGTGCAGCGGTGGTCTGTTGCTGCTCTGTTGTTGCTCTGTTGGGGGGCTTCGCCAAGATCGGTGGTGCCGGTCCGGACGGGGCCGCACTCCGCAGGGCCTCCTGCGGGATCCGTTTACTCGCATGCGAGTGAGAAATGACATATGGAGTTGCCGTGAAGAAGAAGATTGTTCAGGCGGTCATGACGGCGACCGCTGTGGCTGCCTTGGGGATCGTCGCCGCAGGCCCGGCGAGCGCCGCGTCGTCCTCGTGCTCGTCCTCGGGTGGGACGCTCTGCACCAGCTCCAGCATCCCGGCCAACAACAGCCACCAGGTCTGTTTCGGTGGGAAGCACAACGCCCTGGCCTCCTGGGGGCGCGCTGAACTCTGGGACGGCGACACCGGGGTGATGGTCGGCTCCATTGCGACCAACGGCTACCGCTGGCAGCAAGCGTGCACCGGTGGGCTGTACGGGCAGCACTACTACTTGAAGGGCACGGGCGGGTTCTTCTACGGCGAAGTCTGGAACTGAGCGACGCCTGACACCAGCATTCTGAACTGCCCCCGCCGGAAGAACCTGCGGGGGCAGTTCGTCTGCTCGCCAATCAGGCCGTGAGTCGGCGGAGTTCCGGGAGTACGGGGGCATCCGTGCCCACCAGGGCGCACAGGGCCCTGTGCCAGTGCCTCTGGGCTCCCGGTTCGTCACCCACATCGCGGAGCACGTGTCCGTACTCATGCTCGGCCAGGCCGGTTGCGTACACGTCGCCGCGGTTCCGAGTGGGCTCCAGGAGCAGCTCGCAGGTGCCCCGCGCCGCCTCCAAGCGGCCGAGCAGGCGCAGCGCCCGAGCCTGGCCCCGGCGCATCTCCCTCTCCGCGTTCCAATGGGTCGCACCCGCGGCGGTGACGGCGAGGCCTTCGGCGAAGCGTGACAGCGCGGCTTCGGGCTGGCCCAATGCCAGGTGGGCGTGGCCGATGTTGGACAGCGCCACCAGGCGGAGCGCCTGCGCGCCGATCCGCGTCGCGATGTCCAGGCTCTGGAGGGGGTACGAGATCGCGAGGCGGGCGTCAGTCAGTTCGGTCACGTATCCCTGGATCCCCAGGAGGAGCGCCTGATGGAAGTCGGAGACCGGCTCTGGGCGGAGTGACAGGCAATGGGCCAGGGCCGTCCGGGCCTCATCGCACCGTCCCATGGCTCTCAGTACGGCCGCTCGGTTGCCGAGCGTGATCATGCGGGTAACGGCGTCCTGGCCCGCCGACATCGCGCTGGACTCCTCCAGCAGGCGCAGTGCCTCGTTCATGAAGCCGTCGGAGTACTGGGCGACTGCCAGGCAGCGGAGGGCCTCGGACTCCGCCTCCGTATCGCCGCCTTCCCAGGCCAGGCCGATCGAGTGGTGCGTCAGACGCTTCCTCGCCTGCGTGATTCCGCGGTCGTGGAAGTAGGGGAAGAGCATCCGAATGAGTTCGATGGATTGCCGACGGCCCAGTCTGCCGCCGTCCGTCTGTCCAGCCAGGAAGATCAGGTTCTCCGACTCCTGATCCGCCCACCTGAGGGCTTCCCTCACATCGTGGAAGGACGAGCCGCCCGCAGGGGCAGGGTCGTCGTCAGCCCACGGGGTACCGGCCCAGGAATTGTCGGGGCGCAGGACCTGGGCGCATGCCGCTGCCTGGCGCAGTTACCAACGCAGCGCCCCCTCGTCCAGTCCGGAGTGGTGCGATCGCGCGGGGTGGGAGTGTGCCAGCTCCCGGGCGAAGTCCCGTACGAGGTCGTGAGGCACGTACCGGTCGGCACACGACTCGTCCAGCAGCGCGACATCGGCCAGCTGTTGAAGCGCCAGATCAGCGCGGAGTTCGGACACATCCATGAGCCGTGCCGTCAAGCCGACGGAATACTCGGGCAGGGCGAGGGAACCGAGGCGCGTGAGCGCGTACGCCGCGTCGCGGTCGGTCTGCTCGGGCGACGAGGTGAGGGCCTCGTGGGCCGCGGCCAGCGACCTGCGGACGCTCAGGTCGTCCAGTTCGAGGTGTCGAGCCGGGCTTCCTGTGCGGCAACCCGTTCGGACAGCGCTTCCACGGTGAGATTTCCACGGGTCGCCAGGCGGGCGGCCGTGATCCGCAGTGCGAGCGGAAGACCCCCGCACAGGGCGACGAGTCTGTCCACCGAGGCGGAGTCGTCCGCCGTCAGGGCGCGGCCCGAGGCCCTGCGCAGAAGGAGGCCGCTCGTCGCCGGTGATAGAGGTACCAGTCGGATGTGCCTGCCCGAATCCAGCGTTGCGAGCGGAGGCCGGCTCGTGACCAGTAGAGCGCAACCTGGTCCGGCGGGCAGCACGGCCCTGATCTGGCTGACCGAGGCAACGTCGTCGAGGACCAGGAGAACCCGCCTGTCCGCCAGGATAGACCGCAGCAGTGCCGATGCCCCCGCGCTGCTCGTCGGAATCTCCCGCGGGTCCACGCCTATGCCCTGCAAAAGCAGCGCGACTGCCTGGCAGGGCTCCACCGGCGAGACTCCGGGGGTGGCCGCATGGAGGTTGAGGAAGAGCTGTCCGTCAGGGAAGGCGTCTTGCAGTTCCCGGGCTACGTACAGGGCCAGGCCGGTCTTTCCCACGCCCGCCATCCCGCTGATCACGGCGATGGCCGGGTGGGTTCGGGGGGCAAGTAGCACGGAGCGGATCGCTTCGATGTCCTGGGTGCGGCCCACGAAATGCAGAGGTGGTGGGGGGAGTTGCGCCGGCCGGCTGGCCGGAGCCGCGACGGCGGCCACTTCCTCCGGAGCGTCCGGATAGCTCTTCCGCGCCAGGATGAGCCGATGTGCCTGCTGGACCGCGAGGCCGGGTTCCACGCCCAATTCGTCCACCAGCATGGTCCGCAGGCTCTGATATCGGGCCAGTGCTTCCGCTTGCCGGTTCGTGCGGTCGAGGACAAGCATCAGCTGCCGGTGAAAGGATTCGCGCAGAGGGTGCTCCGCGACCAGGAGGGCGAGCTCGGCGGACAGGCCATCAAGTCGTCCGAGCTTGAGCAGGGCCTCGAACCGGCACTCCAGGATCTGGAGCCTCTGCTCCTCCAGATAGACGATCCTCGGGTGTTCCGGCGCCGTCGACGTGTCGGCCAGGGGCGTGCCCCTCCACAGGCCCAGCGCTGCCTCGGATACCCGCTCCGCTTCGTCCCACTTCTCCAGACGCAGGGCTTCCCGGGCATGGTCGCCGTGTCGCAGGAAAGGCAGCACCGGCCGCACGGCCTCTCGCTACCACCTCGACCGTGCCGAACGCGGTCGCAACCGTCTCGACATCCACCTCGTCGATCCCGGCGAACACGAGCGAGTCCCAGAACGGTGCATCGTCTGCATGACCGGCACCATCACCGTCCACAACCGACCACAGCATCGACCGGCAGGGACCTGAGGGAGCGTCACCTCCGGCAGTCAGGCGGCAAGGTGTACGCGGTCTCACACGAAACGCCCCCTCGCAATCGAGCATCAAGGTGACGCTCCGCAACGGCTCCCCAAGATCTGTGCCAGAACCCGCTACTGACGTACAAAGCCAGCCGGCCTTGACCAGCTCCGGTCCCCCGCCGTCGATGATCCCCGCTATCGCGACACGGTTGTCCTGGTCGCGCAGCTCGCACTGGGTCACCTCTGCCCGACTAGTACCTCCTTCCCAGGCCTCGCCCGCGCCGCTCGGGTCGGTATCTATAAACGGCCGTTGATTGTCCATCAACTATCGTCTAGCTAAAGTGGTGTGCAGCGCGTATGGTCAGGCTGCGCACCGCTCTGACCAGCTATTCGCTCACGGTCCGCGTCACGGTTGAATCCCGGCTCTTGTCTTGCTGCCCTTACCCCGGCCTCGGTGTGCCGAGGACTGACATCGAGCTCCCCGCGTCACCGGCTGACCGCCCCTGACGCTCGGCCGTTCCCCGTGCGCTCACCGCCGACATCGAGTTGAGCGTGCGTCAGACCGGCCTGCGCGGCCGCCTTCCTCTTCCCGATTCACTGCCCCTTCCCATCCATAGTGAGAGTTTTCATGCCCTGGTCCATACGAGTCAGACCTCTGCTGATCGCAGCCGCGCTGGTGTTCTCCGCACTGCTCGCCACGTCGTCCATCCCCGCCTCGGCCCAACCCACAACCACCCCGTCCCTGCGCATCGCCAGCTACAACGTGTGCGGCAACCACACCTGCCAGTCGCAACTGAGCCGTGGACCCTGGGCAGACAGCGTGGCGCAGGCCGTTTCGCAGTCCGACACCGACGTCCTGATGATGCAGGAACTCTGCAGGGGCCAGCTCGACGCGGTGCAGGCCCGGCTGCCGGGGTACGTCGCGGTGTGGACCCCCGCCATCAAGGGCCTCAAGGGATGCGGCAAGTGGAACGATCCGCCAAGCACGGTCGGCGACTTCGGGCTGGGCATGCTGGTCCGCGCTGCGGTCGTGGAAAAGCACGAAGCTCGGCTCACCCTCGCCGTTCCGGACGGCGAGGTACGTCCCGTGCAGTGTGCCACCGCCCTCCTGGCGGGGCGCACCGCCCAGGTCTGCAACACCCACCTCAGCTCGGAGCTGGTCGGCCACGGCACGGCCGAGGTCGTGGCGAAGGCCCGGGAGTGGGCCGCCGGGGTGCCGGTGATTGTCGGCGGGGACTTCAATGCCGACCCCAGGGACCCGAAGCTCAACGTCTTCTACCAGTTGCAGGGCGGAACCGGCGCTTTCACCGAGTTCGACGAAACGGACTCCGCCTACTTCGGCCAGAGCGCTACCTGCCAGGGACAGACCGCGTGCCGGACCGGGCAACTGACGACGCTGCCCACGCCCGGCAAGCCGGCCCGCAAGTTCGACTACCTCTTCGCCGACACCGCGCACTTCCAGCCCGTCCAGGGTGACGTCGTGGACGTGGTGCGCGACGGCACGAGCCTGTCCGACCACATGATGCTCCGTACGGCCATGTCCTGGAAGTACGAGCAGGTCGACTCCGGACGGGCTCAGGATCCGGGGTGGAAGACACAGGCCCTCGTGCAGTCCGGCAGCGGTCTCTACCAGGGCGTCCGGCTGTCGGACGGCTCCTGGACCGGCTACACCGACGTCCAGGCCAAGGCCTCCAGCCTGGGAGGGATCCGCTCCTCCGCGGCCGCCGGCATGAACGGCGACACCCACGTGCTGGCCATCAGCAACAGCGGCGGCCTCTTCCACGCCATCCGCAACCAGAACGGCACTTGGGGCACCTTCGGCGATGTCTTCTCCGTAGCGAACGCCCTCGGCAACCTCACCCAGGTCTCCACCACCAACATCGGCTACGACCTCCACGTCGTCGCCGTCGCCGACGGCAAGGCCTTCCACACCGTCCGCAATGCGGCCGGCCAGTGGACCAAGTTCGCCGACATCTCCGGCGTCGCCGGCCCGATCAGCTCCGTAACCTCCGTCGCGGTCGCCGGCACCGGAGGCCAGCTCCAGGTCACCGCCGTCACCGGCGGCAAGGCCTACCACACCATCCGCAACACCACCGGCCACTGGGTCGGATGGGGCGACGTCGCCGGCGCCATCGGCACCACCGGTCCCATCACCTCGGTGAGCATGGCCGGCACCGGCAACGACGCCCACCTCGTCCTCGCCACCGACAACGGCACCCACCAGTACCACGCCATCCGCAACGCCGACGGCACCTGGACCCCCCTCGGCGACCTCAAGGACATCCTCGGCACCATCACAGCCAAGTCCCTGGCCGCCGCCACCGTCGACGGCGAACTCCAGCTCGCCGCGACCACCGCCGACGGCAGACTCCTCCACACCACCCGCCACACCAACCGCACCTGGGACCGACCCAGCACAGTCCCCCTCCAGGGCCTGCCGGCAGCCCCCGGCCACCTCGCCATCACCGCCACCTACAACGGCTGACCAAGCCCGTAACAACGGCACCCAGCCGGATCCACCGCAGGGCTGAGGATGCCGCCCCGTGCCGCCCCGTGCCGCCGTTCCGCGGCGGCCGGGCCGGCCCGTCGTGGTGGCCCATGACGGCGCGGAGATCGACCGGGCTATCCGGGCTTCCTGAACGAACGGGCGGGCCCCTCCTTGGTGCGTGTCACTGGGAACGGCCTCGTAAACTGTCCGCGGCACGGCCGGCGTCCGTACCGCGCTGGAAGAGGCGGGCGAGCGCGGCCGGAAGGGCGCAGGCAGTGAACTGTACGGCTCTCCGCTCGGCTGCCCAGAGGGCGGCGGCCCGGGCCCGCTCCGGGGTATCGGAGCTGAGATTGACCAGGAGGCGCAACCCACCCTCGGCTCGGTGCTCGGTCTACCACTTCTTCCCGGGCGGCGAGGAAGCCGTCGCCGTGGCTGCGATCAAACACAGCAGCGAGGAATTCGCGACGTTCCTGCGGAAGGCACTGGACAGCGTCGACGACCCAGCGGAGGCAGTGATGGTCTGCGCCGGACAGCTCGCCGAAGAACTGCGCGAGTCGGGCTGGATCGACGGTTGCCCCGTCACGGCGGCAGCCCTTGAGACGCTCGGCACCGACTCGGGCATCCAGCAGGCGTGCGCCGCTGCACTGCGCGCTTGGGAGCAGTTGGTCTTCGACAAGCTGCTGCGCTGCGGCTTCCCCTCCGCGAGTGCCCGGGACCTGGCGATCACCGTCATCGGCGCCTTGGAGGGTGCCGAAGTGACCGCCCAGGTCAACCACAGTGAGGAACCACTACAGGCGGTCGGCCGACAACTCGCCCGTCTTGTGCACTCGTACGAGGTCTGCTCGCCCCGCTGACACGTGGAGCGAGCGTGGCGAGTCGGCGGGTGAATCAGCTCCGCGATGTCGCTCCGTCCCGGCTGGCTGCCGGGGCGGAGCGGAGGGGCGTACGGGGGTGGTCGGGCTCAGCGGATGCTTGCGCGCCGGCGCCGGCGGAGCACGGCGGCTCCGCCCGCGAGGGCGAGTGCCGTGCCGGAACCGCCCACGAGGAGCAGGGTGGAGGACGAGGCGTCGCCCTCCGTGTGCTGGAGGCCGTAGCCGCTGGAGTAGCCGTTGGTGTCGTACTCCGAGCCGGGGAGCTTGTCGGCGTAGCGGGCCTTGACCAATTTCTGGTATTCGCCGAGCGACACCGACGCCTGGCCGCCCAGTCCTTGCCGGGCCTGGTCGTTGAGTGGCTCGACGGTGTTGAGTTTGAGCTGGTACCAGCCGCGGATCTGCGGTTCGGTGAAGACCAGCGTGCCTAAGGTGGCCTTGCCGGCGTATGTGGCGTCGCTGTCGCCGTCGCGCACGGCCGCCAGGTGCCAGCCGCCGCCCTGGGTGGGGGCGAGCATGACGGTAGCGCTGCGGCCGTTGACGGTGGTGCTCAGCGAGGAGACCAGTTGCGTCAGCTTGATCGCCTCGGTGGGCAGTGGCTGGGCGGTGCCTGCGACGAACCCGGGGGTGATCTCGTTCCGCGCCACCGGGTCCTTGATGGTGAAGACCGGGAGGCCCTGGCAGGGCTCGGCCGCTTCGGGGATCGTCTGCACCGGCTCGCCGACGTCGCCGGTGGGCACCGGAGTGCGTAGGAATCGGCAGACGGCGTTGCGGACGTTCGTGGACTTCACGGCGTCGAGGGCGGCCTGGTAGTCGGGGATGTCGGCCGGGAGCGGGTCCCTGGCCGGGGCCGCATGCGTCGGACCGACGACGGACAGCAGCGCGGATGCACTCACTGCGATGAGGACGGACAGACGGGAGAAGCGAGAGGCCACCCGCTTGCTGGACATACTGGTGCCGTTCATGTCGCGCATGTCGCCTGCCTTAGCGGGAGATGCCGATGCGGGAGTGAGTCCACTTGGACGAGCTGTTGCTCACGTAGTCGTTGTAGTTCCACCACGTGTACGTGGTGGTGTCCGGCCACGGGTCGGCCACAGCGATCGTGTTGTTCGAGGTGTCGAAGCCGTACACCACGTTCATGTGGCCGCCCCCGGACGTCCACCCGATGCGGGCACCGATCGGCCGGGCCGCCTTGACGTCGGTGTACACCTGGTTGAACGTGGCCGCGCTGTTCAGGCCGGAGCCGGTGTGGGCCATGCCGAGGCTGCTCCAGCCCCGGGCCATGTCGTCGAGCGTGGCGGGCTGGTTGTTGCAGCCGTAGTAGGGCTGGGCCCTGTTGCAGAAGTCCGTCTGTGTGGAGCCGAAGCCTTGGAACTTGGCGATGGTCAGCCCTGAGGCGACCCAGCACCACTGGGACTTCTCCTGCTTCAGCATGCTGATGGTGTCCTGACCCGCTTCCGCGTGAGCCGTGCCTCCCGCGGCCGCGAGCGATCCCAGGGCGGCCAGCGCGATGGCCGACGCCGTGGTTCCGTACCGTAACCTGCCCATTTTCCTGCCTTCCCCTGATGGGTACAACGAGATGAACGGGGCAATCTGGCAGGAATATGACAGCGCATCATGTCTGAGGCATCTAGACATGATGCAGTAAATTACGCTCAATTGAGTATTTGTCAGGTCATCATGTGAATCCGATACTTACAGCCCACGCTCACCTGCCGAGCGGGGTGTGATGCCCACAAGCCGCCCGCCTCGGGGGCTCCAGGTGCCCGCTCCCCGAGTGCGGCAGCACCCCGCTCCCCCCACGACAGGGTTGCCGACAGACGTCCCTGACCAGCCGCCTTTCGTCTGCTTGCACCGTGTGACCCAGCGACAGCCACAAGGGTCGGCGGCCCTGGCGTCGGCGCCGTTGTGCCACGCCCGGTGATCTGCCGCGCATCTGCGCAGCCGTCCCGGTGCTTCAGGTCCCGCCGAGTGGGTTCGAGTACGCCTGGTAGACGGCGGACGCGCGACCCTCGCGGTACTCAAGGACGGTGAGATCCACGAGCTGGCCGGCGGAGTACTGCACGGGGTACCGGAGTCGAGGCCACGACCGACTCGGTGTTCCTGGGCGGCTCCGTCGCCAAGATCTACCCCGCCACACTGGTGATGCAGCTCGTCGACTCCGGTGCGCTGGACCTCGACGCGGGCGTCGCGGATCTCGTGCCCGAGTTCTCCACCCCGGACGCAGAGGCCACCAAGGCGACACTTCCCGACATCCGCCACCGCCTCGTCAGCAGGGACCGGCTGGTCGTCGCCGTCCGTCCAGGCCACCCGCTCATCGAAATCCCGATGAGCCTTGAGAACTACGCGGCTGCCGAACACCTCACCGTTTCGCGGCGCGGAAGCCTGCGCGACCCCATCGACAAAGCCCTGGCCGAGCGCGGCCTCGATCGGCGCGTCGTCGCCGCGGGGCCCACGGCCGCCTTTGCGCTGCAACTCGCCCTCGGCAGCGACCTGGTGGTGACCCTTCCGGCGCGGTCACCCGCGCGGCCCGGGAGCAACTCGGCCTGACCACTCTGGCGCTGCCACTGCCGTTGCCCGATGTCCCCTTGTACTTGCTGTGGCACCAGCGCTACGACGACGACCCCGCCCACACCTGGCTGCGCGACCTGGCCACCAAAACCGTCCAGACACTGTTTGCACCACCAGACGCCTGATCGCCACAGCCGCCGTGGTGTTCAGTCGCGATGGAAGGTGTCGTCGACGACACCCGGACACCGATGGCCGCCAGACCGGCCGGCGGCTCCGCGACGGCCCCTCGTGATGCCTCACTTGGCGCCGCCAGGCGGGAACGCCAGCGTGGAACCGCCGGCCACCGGTCGGCGCCCAGGGGGCGCCGTCGTCTGATGGCCCATCACGGTACAGTCGGGCCCTGCGTGATGATCCGGGCGGCGGCGAATTCCGCGAGGTAGGCCCGTTCGGCCTCGTCCAGGTATCCGTAGGCGTCGTCGCCGATGGGGATCCGCAGGGGTGTGGCGGTGTCGGAGGCGATGATGTCCAGGACCCGCGCCGCGAAGTCCTCGGGGCGTCCGGTCCCGGGGTTGTCCGCGAGGCCGCGGGCTCCTTCGAGCATCTCCCGGTTCGTGACGTCGTAGGCGGGAATCCGGTGACGGGTCTCGGTCATGGAGGCGCCGTAGCGGGTGGCGAACATGCCGGGCTCCAGGACGGTGACGCGGATGTTGTGGGGCGCGGCCTCGACCGCCAGGGCTTGGCTCATGCCTTCCAGGGCGTGCTTCCCGGCGCCGTAGGCGGCAAGTCCCGGAAAGGCCATGCGCCCGACGATGGAGGAAACGTTGAGGATGTGACCGTGGCCCTGGGCACGCATCAGCGGCAGGACCAGACGGGTAAGCCGCCACGGACCCACGACCAGGGTCTCCAACTGCTCGCGCAGTTCGGAGTCGGAGACCTCCTCGACCGCACCGAACAGCCCGACGCCGGCGTTGTTGACGAGTACGTCGATGCCCCCGAGGCGGTCGGCGGCGGTACGTACGGCTTCGGCGCAGGAGGCGGCGTCCCGCAGCTCAAGCGGCACCGGCACGATGCGGCCCGGCCAGGCGGCGGCGAGTTCCTCCAAGTCGGCGGTATCGCGTGCGGTGACGGCCAGATCGTCCCCCGCCCTGGCCGCGGCCACGGCCACGGCCTGGCCCAGGCCGGAGGAACAACCCGTGACCAGCCAGCGTCGTCCCATCGTTCCCCCGATGCGTCGGTGATGCGCGGCGTACGCCGAGCGGACGAAGCTCATGGTCGGCGGGCGCCGTCCCGTCGGCCATCCCTCCCGCAGGAGCGTGTGGAGGCGCGCAGGCGCACGCCCCGGCGCGCGTCCCGTCAGCGACGCCCGGACGGGGAACCGGACCCGGGCGACGGCCACCAGGCCTCTTCGCCCGGCGCGGCCGCACGGGGCAGCTGTTTCCCTTGTCCGGCGATCCCGCATCAAGGACGATCTGCGCAGCAGGCGGACCGTTCCGGAGGGGGAGACGGGTGGAATTCTTCATCGGCGGATTGACTACGGTGCTCGGGATCCTGGTGGGCGGAGGGATGACGTGGTTCTCCACCGTCCGGCACGACCGCTTGGCGCGGGCGTTCGAGATGCACCGCGAACTGCACGGCACCGAATTACTGGCGGCCCGCTACAGAGCGGGCGCGGCGGTCAGGCGGCATCAGGGGCGCACGTACCTGGAACTCGAACAGGAGCTCGGCCCTCAGACGGCTCACGACCTGAGGCTGGTCGTGCACTTCTTCGAGCGGCTGTGGCTGGCGATCGAGCACGACACCATTGCGGTGAGGTACGTTCCTCGGCTGTTCGGCGACACCTTCTACTGGTGGTACGCCGCTTCCTTCCAGCACCAGTTCATTCCGCTCGCCAGCGAGGTCGGCCTCAACATCCAGAGTCTGTGGGAGTGGCTGGAGCGCCACGCCTCCCCGGAGCAACGCGAGAGGTGGCAGCTCGGCAACGAGCGCTGGCTTCCCGCTCAGCCCGTCGACCCCGACTGAGGGCGGCGGCCTTCCCCGCTCGCGACCTCGAGCGTGGTGAGCTCGAACGTCGCGAGCTCGACGTACTCGCGGAAGCCGAGCCGCTCGTACAGCTCGATGGCGCCGTGGTTGGCGATGTTGACACCGAGCGCGACAGCCCCTGTGGAGGAGTGCAACCCTCGCGCCATGGCGGCCGTGAGAGCGGTGCCCAACCCCTCGCGGCGGCACTCCGGGCGCACGGTGATCGCCGCCAGGTAGCCGACCCCGCCCAGGCTCCGGTCCGCGCCGCAGGCCACCAGCCTGCCGGCATCCCGGATGCCGTACCATCCGTGGATGCCATGTCCCCGGGCGCGGACCACGGTGTCCGGGTTCCCTTCCCGTAGCAATTCCTCCAGCTCGTCGTACTCGGCCGTTGGGATGCGGAACACATCAGCCTCCCGCTTCTGCTGCGAGGGCGCGCCGTCCATCCAGCGGAACTGCCACTCCTCCCGCAGGCGGACTCCCGGGATGCCGTGAAAGCGGTGTGCGGGCAGCGGCACCCTCAGCCAGGCACCGGCCGGAATCGAACCTGCCCGGTAGAGCCGCATGAACAGCTCTTCGGCGGCGTCCGTGTTGCCGTTGAGGGAGACCAGGGATGCCCATGGGGTTGGAGTGAACCAGGCGACCGCACGATCGGTGGCATACGCGATGGACCGACGCGACATGGCCATGCGCGTGTAGGGGTTGTTGCCCACCCTCTCCAGAATCTCTGCGTACCCTGTGACTCGATCCGTCGTGGAGTGCATCCGAGAAGCATATTCCCTGTAGAAACACGGCCGTTGGGGTTGCGAACGGTCGACGTGGTCGCGGACGTACCCGAGCCGACCCGCTCTCGGAGCGTGCCGTACGTGAGCGTCGCTGGCATGTTCTGCAGGAGGTGTCCTCGACGGCTCCCGCGGCCTCGTCTCCCCAGGCCCGTCAGCACGCGGTCGGGCTTGGTCGGCCAATCGCCGCTGTACGCCCGTTGGCTCCGATCCAGTCAGGGAAGTGAGCCACAAGTCCTTGTGCGACTGGAGCCCCTGCTCGCAGGAGCAGTGACCTCCTCCCTGAACCAGTTCGTCGCTTTCGGCCAGTGTGAACGGTCTTTTAGGTCACAGCTACCGAAGGCCCCGGCTCAGGAGACGCTGTCGCCCCACTCTGGAATCCAGTGCAGTCGCCGCCCGGCAAAGGGTCGGCAAGCGATCGGAACACTTCGGGGGAAGGAACACATCATGGGGGTACGAGGGCGAATGCGCGGGACCGGTATCGCAATGGGGGCCGCGGTGGTGGCGGTAGCAGTGGCATCTGGGCCGGCGGCGAGCGCCGACCAGTGGCGGCCTCGGCCGGGGACCTTGTACATCTCCGACCTGCCCAAGACCGAGTCGTGGCGCGCTGCACCGGTCGCGCGGGGCTGGGGCAGGTCTCACGAGTGTCTGGCGAACTGGCCGGAAGGCATGCCCGAGGTGAACGTCTGGCACCGGGACTTCAGCACCGCGGAGACCGCCTACGCCGAGCAGAAGGTGGTGGTCTTCGCCACCGAAGCGGAAGCCATCACCTTCGCGGAAGAGACCCGCAAGAGCTACGCCGAGTGTGCGAACCGCCCGCAGGAACCCGGGGTGACCGCCACCGGTTACGACCACGGCGTACTCGACGTGGAGGAAGGGGCGACGTTGCACGGGATGTACACCTTCGACGCCGAAGCGTCCGACCGCCCGCACTACAACTACCTCTGGGGCGTCGGCCGCGACGGAGACACTGTCACCCTGAACATGTGGCAGAGCTACTGGGGGGACCCGCCGGTCACCGAATGGAAGAACACCTTGCGGACCGCCGTGAACAAGCTGTACTGACCATCCGCTGACCTGTGCCTGTGCCGACCGTCACCTCACTGACCTGCGGCGGTCCATCTTCAGTGGCACAAACAGCCATCAGTCCAAGTTCGATGGCAAACGGCCCGTCTTCGCTGTCACAGGTCAACCGGGTCGGCAGTCTCGCCGGGACGCGGTGACCGATGACGCCGCCCGCCCCGATCCCAGGGAGTGGGGATAGCCGGTGCGCGGGGTGGCTTGCCCAGGCTCCCCATGGGCTTGCCCGCCGTGCGTGGCGGTCAGCTGCGGCCGCGGAAGAGGCCGCGGCTGGGCCGGGCCGGCTCCCGGTCGTCCTCGAGGGGCGGCGCTGCGGCCTGGAGGCGGGCGGCCTGTTCGCGGGCGACGTCGTCGGCGTGGCAGGTGCCGCACACGGTCAGGTCTCCGGTCGTCCGGGCGCCGCCGCGCGCGGTGGTCTCCTCCCAGCGCTCGTCGGTGAACTTCCTTCCGCACCGCGTACACACCGGCCGCCGCGCTTCCCGCTCGGCGGCCCGGCGCTGCGCCGCACTCTCGTCGGCGCGGGCCATCTGGGCGCGGTAGAGGGCGTCGCCGTCGGGGTTGTCGAGTGCGGCCGTCAGCGTCTGCTCGCCCCTCCGTCCCAGCCGCCGCCACACCGGCCCGTCGGCGCCGTGCTCCTGGAGCTGCTCCAGGGTGGTCACGACGACGGGCACCGCCTGGCCGTAGCCCCGTGCGGTGATCCCCCGCTCGAAGGTGTCGTACCGGCGCGGCGCCCAGTACCGGCGGCCGGCCTCCTCCAGCACGGCGACCGTGTCGTCGACCTTCGCCTCGGTGGTGTCCGCGAACACGAACGCCACCGGAGGCAGGCCCTCCCGGCCGATCGGCGGGTAGACCCGGCGCCACAACCGCTCCTCGTGGTCGACCGTCCCAACACTCGCGGCTCCGGCCAGTGCTGGGTCAGGCAGGGCCATCACCAGCCGTAACAGGGTTGTCCTGCTGACCACGCTGCCAAGCACCCCGGCAAATCGGCTACCTGCCCGGCCCGCGAGAGCGACGGCCACCGCTTCCAGAATCCGACGCGACCCCGGTGTCCGTCTGCCACACGGGACGGTCAGCCCCTCGACCTGTTCGACGGACGTGCGCCGCCGACAGCCAGTGATCTCGCAGTAGAGCCGGCGCACGGTCAGCTCGACCAGCACCGGCTGACCGCCGTATCGGCCAGCCGCCGCTCATAGGTGCTGTGCACCCGGCTCGACCGAACCGAGCAATCCGGGCACGGCACACCACGGCTCCGCGTCCTGGCCGAGACCCGTGCCGTCCCGTACTCAAGGAACACCCGCTCCACCAGCACCGCGCTGAAGTGCGGAAACAGCACCGCTATGAGGTCATCACACCGCACCACGGTCCCAGATGACGGGACGTCACCGAGGCGGAACGGCGTTGATCGCCCTCACGAAATGTGTGCCTGATCCCCGAAACCAGTGGCCTAGCCACACGGAGCGGTGTCTTCAGGGAGGTATCGCTCCAGCTGAAGCACGAGTCGAATCCTCTAGAAAATCGGTGTCGACGCCTGGATCTCAAGGAGGCCTTCATCCATCGTCAGCGACGGGATCACACGGGTGGTGTTCCACTGGTCGAGATGGGACTCGTGGAGGAAGCGGTCGACATTCTCAGCTTTGTCGGACCGCATGACCACCACTACCGTGTGCTCACGGTTGACGTAGGGGCCGGCCACGAGCTCGACGTCTGCGCTCTGAGCAAGGTACGGAAACTTCGGAGCGGTCTTCAGTATCAGATAGCGCGTCGTCGCGTTTGCCAGCGGGCAGTTGTCCGCAGTATGGCTCGCGAGAAGAATGAAAATCATCTCAGGCTCCTCTTCAGTGGACCCTAAGTCCACGCTAGGAGCCTCGGCGCTGTTCCGCGACCGGCGCGAGCTGCGATGCGCCGGGTTGGTGTCAGACCCTGCGGACCGGAGATGCTGCGGTCCACCCCGATCCCAAGTTCGTGAAGTCTGTGGAGGTGAATGGCGGCGGTGGGAATGCCGCTGCTGGGGCACATCACTCTGTGGTTGTAGTACGTGTGAACGCGTCGAACCACTCCCCGGCGTGGGCCAGGGAGTGGAACCGGTCAGGGTAATCGGCGGCGTACTTCGTGGTCTTGAACTGGCTTTCGCTGAAGGGATTGCCGTTGGAGACCTTCGGCCTGGAATGGCTTCTGGTGACGCCGAGGTCGATCAGCAGCTGCGAGACCTTCTTCGAGGTCATCGAGGTGCCGCGATCCGCGTGCACGGTCTCGGGTATCAGCCCGTTGCGCTCGATGGTCTCCCGGATCAGCTCTTCGGCCCGCTCCGCCGATTCGGCTCCTTCGACGGTGTGGCCGACGACGTAGCGGCTGAAGATGTCGATGACGACGTAGGCGTGATACCAGACTCCCTTGATCGGGCCGGCGAGCTTGGTGATGTCCCAGGTGAACACCTGCGACGGGGCAGTGGCGACCAGCTCGGGCACGGTCTTGGCCGGATGGGTGGCCTGGCGGCGGCGCTCACCGGAGGTCCTGCGGCGGGCGGCGGCTTGCGCCGCTTGGGCTCGGTGAGCCCGGCCGGGTCGATCTCGAAGACGAACGGGGCTTCGACGCGGGTTGTCGCACCAGGGAGGGCGATCGTCTGCTCGATGTACCGTCCGTCGGCGAGCTCGCTGACGATCAGGCGCGGGGCAGGGTCGAACTCGAGACGCCAGTAGTGCTGAATGCCGGCCTCGGCGTACATCATCGGTTGAACTTGCGGTCCATGGTCTTGTTGCCGGGTGAAACGAGCTCGACGATCAGCTGGACCGCTTCCGCGTCGACGCTGACGCCGTCCTCGGCGGTGGCGCCCGCGTCCGCGTCCGCGACGACGATGTCCGGAACGACCAGCCCGGACGGCAGGATCACGTTGATCGCCTCCAATACCTCCACCGCGGCGCCGACGGCCTGGGCCGCGGCATCGAGCGCGCCGTGGAGACGGAAGCTGGCCCGCTGGTGACGCGGGCCGGGAGTAGGGGACATCACGAGCGACTCACCCACGAGTTCGTATCGGTGCGGGCGGTCTTCGGCCAGGGCCAGGACCGCATCAACAGCCCAGGGCCCGTGGCGCTGGGCAAGACTGGCAATGCTCATCGCCCTTTCGCCTCCTCCCAGTGTGGACTACGGGCGCAACGCCCGAGAGCTACACGGAACGGCCTCGCAGCCGGGCAGGGGCCGGGCTCCCTCCGCAAGGTTGCCGTTCCGGTCCGATGACTGTTCGTAATCGGACAGAAGCAAGAAGTAGTGCTCGATGGGCTGACGGCGCCGCCTAGTGTCGGGGCGGCAGAGGACAGACCACCACAATGGAGGGTTCTCATGGCAGAAAGCGCACGCTACGGGGCAATCGACCTCGCCGTCACGTCCCGCTTCGGCTGGGTGTGGGACGACCGGGGGTCCGGGGCGGACCGGGACGGAGCGTTCTTCAGCCCCCAGATGAACATCTTCGACTGGCTGGCAGGCTGGCGGATCCTGGCCCAAGTCGGCCGTTCGGGCTACGGGAGCATCGACAACCAGACCACCGCGCTGATCGCCCGGGGCGCGAACAGCTCGGACGAGATGCTCAAGGCCCCGGTCGACTTCCAGCTCATATGGAAGGACAAGGGCTCGGGGGCGAACGCCGACGGGTCGGTGTGGCGGCCGGTCCCGCCGGAAGGGTACGTGGCCCTCGGCGACGTCTTCCAGGGGTCCTGGGACAAGCCGAACCCCGCCTCGTACGCCTGCGTCCGCAAGGAGTTCGGCGGACGGCGGTACGTACGGGAAGCCGCGATCGGATCGTCGATATGGGACGACCGCGGGTCGGGTGCCGACGCGGACGTGTCGGTGTGGCGGGTGCAGGCGCCCGGGTATCCCTCGGACAGCCTCGAGCGGCTCATCCTCGACCTGGACGCCTTCGTCGCCGGCAACCAGTACGGCGTCAAGCCGAGCCGCACCGTGTGGGTGCTCGACCTGCCCGCCCTGGTCGTCAAGCGCACCCCGCCGCAGGTGCCGGTCCTCACCTCCCACCGGGAGCCAGACCCGATCGCCCAGATCACCGACCGGGCGGTGACGGTGCCCGCCACCGTCATCAAGGACCCGAACAAGACGGCTGAGTGGCAGGCGCTCAACTCGCCCTTCTACACGCTGGAGCGGCGGGTCAACTACACGTTGAAGATGTTCCGCAACAACCAGAACGGCACGGTCGAGCAGAACGACTCCCAGGCCATCACCACGGGCGTCTCGACCGAGCGGAGCGAGGAGTTCAGCCGTCGTACCAGCGTCACGGTGACCGCGTCGGCCGGCATCCAGCTGAAGGCGTTCTCCGCCTCCGTGGAGACCAGCGTCACCACGGAGCTCGGGTACAGCAGCCGCTACGGCGTCACCCAGCTTCAGCAGGAGACCAAGACCTGGAGCCTGAACACCCCGCCGCGCTCCTCCGGGGCGTTGTGGGCAGCCACCCACGAGGTCATCGCGATCCGCAAGGACGGCGATGCGGTCGGCGGCCAGGGCGGCCTGAAGTTCGACGTCGACACCCGCGTCAGCGGCGAGTACCCGGGCGGGGCCGGGGTACGGATGTTCGTCGAGGAGTTGGAGACCACCGCCGACGACCTCAAGGCCCAGCCCTTCGGGGAGCCCGCCGACAACATCCCTGACGAGGCGCGGGACTTCATAGCCGACTGACATCCGGCTTGCCGGAACCCCTGCCCCCGCGCTCGACGCCGCAAGCGTCGGGTGCGGGGGCACCCGTCAAGGCACGTAAAACCGACGTACCGCAACGATCACCCGTGGTCAGCCCGTCAGCCTCTACGCCCCCCTTCAACCTCAGTAATCAGTTGCCATCCCACCCGCATCGGGAACGAGTGCCGACCAGGGACCTGGCGCTGCGCAGGGGGGAGGCGACTTCGCGGATCGCGCCCCACTCGGGCCCGGGTGCGCCGTACGGCCGTTGGACGGATGACGACCGGGCGGTGACGCCGGGTCAGGCGTGGGAGGGGGGATCCGAGGATGGTCAATGCCCGTACGTACCCGTTGTGGCGGGACCTCGCGATGAGCGAGGACCTCCCCAAGGAAGCCCTTAAGACGGTGATCGAAGCCCTGTGCACCCCGGCGCCGCACGGATTCGACCGCCGGGACGAGGAGTGGCGGGATGAGGCGTTACAGTAGCTCTTTGACGACAGTCTTGACCTGCCTGGTCAGACGAGCGGTGCGTCGCTGGTAACGCTCCAACACCCCAGGCACCTGCTCGCGGAAAGCATGACGGCAGCCGAGCGTAGGGCACACCAAGCACCGCACCCGCACACGGACCACCACCCGCCGCCCCGTCGACCGGCACGTCGGCGACTGTCCGCCAGTGGTAGCCGTGCACCCGCCCCGCCGACGCCCACACACCGGACAGACCGCGACCTCCTGCGGAGTCCGAGCCCGCACCACGATCCGATCACCCTCGTCGACCACATCCTCTATGACCAGCAGAGACAGACCCGAAAACACCGTCTGCACAAGCTCGTTGAAATCCTTCACACGAGGGCAAATGACCCTCACGACTCTCCGCCACCACCGAATGTGAGCCAGAGCGTTCGATTGACAGACCCACTTGGGGAGCCGAAGCGGAATCCGTGCTGCTGACGCTCCCGCTTCGGCTCCTCCCGGTGGTCATTCGAGGCAGCTTCAGTCAGCCCCGTGGGCAGGGCCTACCACCAGGCAGAGTTGTTCGGTCCGAGCCTCCCAAGCCTGTCACTGGAGGGGTAGGAGTAGTCGAGACGCAGGAGGTCGTAGTCGGTTTCGATGTTGGTGGCGGCCATGGCCACTTCGAGGTTCGTTTCCGGACGCCAGACCCACCACCGGTTACCGTCGTCCCCTTGGGTCTCCTCGCGCAGGCTCCACCGCTGCAAGGCGGAGTCGTCGCAGCTGCGGATGACGATGGTCTCACCGCGCGCGGGTGTGTTGTCCACGGGCTGGAGGCACTTACCGCCGGACGTGGTCCTCAGGGTGCCAGTCCACAGGCGGGCAACCGAGTCCCAGGTGCCGTTGAAGTCCCATGCCTCACCAACGTTGGCGTCCCGTGCGGTACCGCGGGCCGAGTAGACCTGAGTCCCATCAGCAGTGCTGCTGACGGTGAGTCGGCTTCCGTCCATTCTATTGACGAGGTCCTGGTTGCGCTGTTCGTCCGCAGAGGCCGGCGTGGCACCGGTCAGTAGAGCGGGGATGGCCACCGCTAGGGCGGCGGCGAGGAGAGTGGGGCGACGTTTGGTCATGACATCCCTTTTCGGAAGCGAGAGCGACGAACGGATCATGACACACAGTAGCCAAACGCGGCGCGCTGACGCACGGAGAGTGACCCTGGTCGAGTTCGGCGCCGCCGGGATGTTCAAGCAGTCGCGCTGCACCGCCTCGGCCGGCCTGATGCTGACGGCCGGGAGGTACGGGGTCCCCCGCGAGCCCGACCCGCGCGATCGCGTGCTCCGCAGGCCACTCCGGCAGCTCTGGCCATCAGCCACGCACGTTACGGGGGCACCAATCCAGGGGTCCACCTTGCGCCACCCCTTCGGTCTCCGATAGAAACTTGCCACAAGATGTGAGTTCCTAAAAGAAACTGACTGGAGTTCCGGAGTTGCCCTCCCCTTCCGCTCCCGCCCTCTCCCCGCCGGGAACCGCCCCCGCCCCGCGCCTCTCCCCCTCCGCCGCCTTCTGGCGCTACTGGGCCGCCTCCACCGTCAGCAACACCGGCAGTGCGGTCACCGTCATCGCCCTCCCCCTGATCGCGCTCACCGTCCTCGACGCGACCGCGCTGCAGGTCACCCTGCTGACGGCGGCCGGACAGATCTCCTGGCTGCTGCTCAGCCTTCCCGCCGGGGTCGTCGCCCAGCGCATCGAACTCCGCAGCCTCCAAGTCACCCTCGACCTCGCCCGGTTCGCCGCACTCGGCTCGATCCCGCTCGCCTGGTGGCTCGGCAGCCTCGGCTACCCCCACCTCCTCCTCGCCGCCCTCGTCACCGGCGCGGCCACCGTCCTCTACGACATAGCCAACTCGACCTTCCTGCCGGCCGTCGTCCCGTCCGGGCAACTCACCGCCCGCAACAGCCTGATGTCGGGAACGCACGCGGTCACCCAGACCGCAGGCCCCTCGGCAGGCGGGCTCCTGATCCAGGCGGCCGGACCGGTCGGCGCACTGCTCGCCGACGCCGCCAGCTACCTGACCTCCGCGCTGGTACTGCGCACCCTGCCCGCCACCCGGCCGACTGAGCGGCCGAAAGAGAGCACGGCACGGCTGATCGCCGAGGGCTGGCGGTACGTCACCCGGCATCCCGTGATGCTGCCCTGCATGCTGTGGGCCACCGCCGCCAACTTCGTCTGCGCGGGCCTCGCCGCGCTCACTCCGCTCTACCTGGTCCGCGAGGCGGGACTGCCGCCCGCCCTGCTCGGCCTCGTCATCGCGGCGGACGGCCTCGGGGCGCTGGCCGGCGCGGCCCTGGCCCCCTGGTTCTCCCGGCGGCTCGGGACCGCTCGCGCGCTGCTCGCGAGCACGGTGACCACCGTGCTGTTCCTGTTCCTGGTACCGCTGACCACGGACACCGGCAACGTGTACTGGTTCGCCCTGGGCAGCTTCGGCTTCGGGCTCGGCATCGTCATCGGCTCGATCACCACCCGCACCCACCGGCAGACCGATTCCCCGCCGGAGCTGCTCTCCCGCGTGATGGCCACGGTCCGGTTCGTCTCTTGGGGCGTCCAGCCCCTCGGAGCCCTGACCGCAGGCGTACTCGCGACGGCCGCCGACCCGCGCACCGCGCTCTGGGCAATTTGCGCCACGGCACTGCTCCCGCCGGTCGTCCTGCTCCTCAGCCCCGTCGCACGCCGCCGCAACCTGTCCTGACGGACCGTGAACTGCTCGACGAGATCGTCCACGAGGGCGCCCGACGGATGCTCGCCATCCGGGCCCGATGGCGCGCGATCACCGGCGCGTCCGAAGCTCCGGCGACGTCGGCGGACCACACGGGCTACATATGGTGGCGCAACTTGCTGTTGGTCACCAGCGACTGGGCTACCATCCCGCATTTCGGGATTTGCGACTGCCCGAACACATCCCCGCCACTGCGTCCGCCGCCTCAGCCGCTCTCATCGTCCACAACTCTTGCCAATTACTCTACTTCGAGGAGCCTTCGGCCGAGGCCCCGCCTCTTGAGCGGATCTATGCATGGCGGCCGTGGCCGGAGTGGGTCACTGCACCCTTGAACGATGGCGTTGAGGTGTTCACTCTGCCGCAGCGGTTGACCCGGGCGCTTGCCAACGCGAGTTCCGTCGAATGACCGACGATGATCTACTGGCGGTCTTGCAGGGGGTCGCCCGGCTTGCAGCGTCTGCGGTGAGCACGGGTGGCGGCCTCTACAGCTGGAGCTTCTGAGCGTTCCTGCTCGGGGGACGCTCGTTCTTGACACCGCTGCATGCCAGGAGCTCGGTCCCGGTGGCGTCGAAGTACAGGGTGAAGAACCAAGATCGGTCTGCTGCGACGATGTTGCCGGTACGCAACTGCTCGTCGCGGGCCCGAGCGCGGAGGATCTCAACGCTCTCGTCGAGGCCGAGGGTCGTCAGTCCGATCTTCAACGACCATCTCAGCCTTGACGCAGCGATGCCGAAGACCATCCACTGTGGCGGCCGTCCGTCGAAGAGCATCACCTCGCCGCCAGCGGCGATGGCGTCGCGTGCTGCCTTGCAGGCACTGGTTTGCTCTTTGAGCATCACGCTGAGTCGGGCGGACTTGGGCTCCCGTCCTCGGTGGCCATGTGGCGACTGTAGAGACCGGATACAGGCCTTGCTACCGGATTCGGCGTGACCTGCGCGGGGCTCAGGGACAGAGGCCGTCGTGACAGGTAGAACTGCGGACCGGATGACCGGGCCGTCGTGGGGCAAGGTGCCGGCGACGGCCTCCATGCCGGCCCGGAAGGGGGCGTGCGACATCCCCGAGACGGCCCCGACAGGTCGGGGTGTCTCGTCAGGGGGCGCACGGTGAGGGCGCAGAGTGTCGAAACGATACGGCTTCGGGCATTGGAGTTAACCGCCGTTCCCCGCAGTGCCCTCGGGCAGTTGGACCGGCTGGCGCGTGCATACATCGACTGCGCGTTGTCCACACGTAATCCTTAGGAGAGTCATGCGTATTCGTTCTGCTGTCACCGCGTCCGTCCTGGCCGCCGGCATCCTGCTGGGCGGGGCCGGTGCCGCGCTGGCCAACGACGGGGTCGACATCGAGGGCTTCAAGGGTGGCCACGCCGCTGCCTCCTCGAACTGCTCCTCCTTCGCCGGGGTGCCCGCCACCAAGCCCGCGTACACCGGCCCCACCTACACCTCGAGCTGCGCCACCGAGAGCGAGAAGGAGTGGGCGGCCGGCTTCCACCTCGGTGCCCGCTGACCTACGGGGCTCGCACCGGGGGGGGGGGGGGGGGGGGGGGGGGGGGGGGGGGGGGGGGGGGGGGGGGGGGGGGGGGGGGGGGGGGGGGGGGGGGGAGAGTGGGGGGGGGGGGGTCGGGGGATGCGCGTGT
>NZ_JBVJUY010000048.1:0-46376 GCF_055604165.1 Streptomyces sp. NPDC037242 | reverse complement strand
CCCCCCCCCCCCCCCCCCCCCCCCCCCCCCCCCCCCCCCCCCCCCCCCCCCCCCCCCCCCCCCCCCCCCCCCCCCCCCCCCCCCCCCCCCACGCCGCGGACACCCGCCAGACACCCCCTGAGTGCGTCGCAGAGGCATCAGCTCTGCAACAGCACCGGTACGAACGTCCGCCCGCCCTGTCGGCGGGCCTGCCCGAGCAGGCATTCTTGGGCACATGAGTGACTGGGACGGGTGGAACGGCGACCGCGAGGACCGCGGCCGCCGCGATGACGGGTACGGACGCGGCAGCGACCGGGCGCAGCCGGAAGGCGCGCGGCGGATGCGCCACGTCCAGCGGCCGCAGCAGCCGCAGCCCCCGCGGCAGCGGCCGGCCCAGCCCCCGAACCGCCCGGCGCCGCCGCCCGCGCCCGGGTACGGCGTACCGCAGCAGCAGGCGCAGAGCCACGACACGTACGGCGGGTACGACAGCGGCTACAACACCGGCCAGGTCTACGGGTCCCCGGCGGGCAGCGGCCAGGGCATCCCGCCGCAGTCCCCGTCGGGCCCGGGGGGCCCCGGGGGCCCGCGCAGGCCGGGCGGTGCGCCCGGTCCGGCCCCGGACTGGCGCAAGCGGATCAAGATCGGCTCGATCGTGCTGGTCTCGGCGCTGCTGGTGACCGGTATCGGCACGTACGTCTGGGCCGACTCCAACGTGCGCCGCGAGGTGGACCTCTCCAAGGTCATCGAGCGCCCGAAGGAGGGCGACTGCACGACGTACCTGATCGTGGGCTCCGACAGCCGCGAGGGCATGTCCGACGAGGAGAAGAAGAAGCTCCACACCGGCTCGGCCGAGGGCAAGCGGACCGACTCGATGATGATCCTGGCGAAGTGCTCCAGCGGGAACACGATGGTCTCGCTGCCGCGCGACTCGGACGTGGAGATCCCCTCCTTCGTCGGCTCGGACAGCGGGAAGAAGTACGCCGGCACGGGCAAGCGGACCAAGCTCAACGCGGCGTACGCGGAGGACGGCCCCGAACTGCTGGTGCGGACGGTGGAGTACAACACCGGTCTGCGCATCGACCACTACGCGGAGATCGGCTTCGCGGGCTTCGCGAACATCGTGGACGCACTGGGCGGTGTGGAGCTGGACATCGAGCAGGGCTTCAAGGACGAGAAGTCGGGCGCCGACTTCAAGGCGGGCAAGCAGACGCTGAACGGCGAGCAGTCGCTGGCCTACGTCCGCACCCGGTACGCCTTCGCCGAGTCGGACCTCCAGCGGACGAAGAACCAGCAGAAGTTCCTGTCGGCGCTCGCCAACCAGGCGGCGACGCCCTCGACGATCATCAACCCCTTCGCGCTGTACCCGATGCTGGGCGCGGGTCTGGACACGCTCATCGTGGACAAGGACATGTCCCTGTGGGACATGGGCCAGATGTTCTTCGCGATGAAGGGCATCAACGGCGGCGACGGCGTGTCGATGAACATGCCCATCTCCGGGCAGCGCGGTGGCAACCTGGTGTGGGACAAGGCGAAGGTGCAGCAGTTGGTGAAGCAGATCCAGAACGACGAGAAGGTCACCGTCCGCGGGGACTGACGTCGCCCGCCGCCGAGTTGCCGGTTGCCCGGGGGTGACGCCCGGGCGACGGGGGCGTTTCGCGGGGTGAGATGAAGCACTCGTTCCGCGACTCGCTGGACAGCCTTGTGTGTTTTTCGTAAAACTGATCCGCCCTGCTTGCTGGCTCTGGAGCGTAGATGTCTTTGCCATCGTCCCCGCCTGTCCTCGGCGACCGACGGCAGGACGGCGCGACAGCGGCGCCCCTGACCGCCTTCCCCGCGCAGCAGCACCGGGCGGCCGCCAAGCCCCGCCTGCGCGTGCTGGACGGCCTGCGCATCCTCGCGGCGGTGGTGGTGCTCAGCGCCCACTACCTGCACCCCGACATCTGGGGCAGCCGCAACGGCGAGCTCTTCGGCTTCGCGGCCACGGCCTCCCGGTACGGCTGGCTCGGCGTCGAGCTGTTCTTCATGATCAGCGGCTTCGTCATCTGCATGTCCGCCTGGGGCCGGCCGCTCGGCGGATACCTGCGCAGCCGGGTGATCCGCCTCGGGCCTGCGTACTGGTTCTGCGTGTTGACCACCGGGGCCGTGCTGCTGGCGTACGCGCAGTTCTACGGCGGCAAGCACCCCACCCCGAGCGAGATCCTCACCAATCTGACGATGGTGCAGATGCCGCTGAAGAACCCCTCGCTCGACCCCTCCTACTGGACCCTGTGGTCCGAGGCGCGGTTCTACCTGATCTTCGCGTTCGTCGCCTGGAAGGGGCTGACGTACCGCAGGGTGATGAACTTCTGCTGGATCTGGACGGTCGCCTCGCTGCTGGCGCCGACCTCCGGTCTGCCGCTGCTGGAGACGGTGGCCAACGCCGCGTACTCGCCGCTGTTCATCTCCGGCATCTGCTTCTACCTGATCCGCCGCGAGGGTGCGCGCGTGGGCGAGCCGTGGATCCTGCTGGCGCTGTCCTGGCTGCTCATGCAGCGCTACATGGTCGAGATCGCCACCTGGAACACCCGCTCCGGGGACAAGCTGTCCTGGGCCGTCTGCGTGGCCGTGGTGACCGCGTTCTACGGCGTGATGGCCGCCGTTGCGCTGGGATGGCTCGACCGGATCAACTGGGCCTGGCTGTCGGTCGCCGGTTCGATGTCGTACCCGCTCTACCTGCTCCACCAGCAGGTGGGCGTCAAGCTGATGGAGCGCTGGTCCGACAACGTCGGGGCGTACTGGCTGCTGCTGTCCATGACGAGCGCGATGCTGCTGGCCTCGTACCTGATCGTGCGGTTCGTGGAGCGGCCTGGCTCCGCGGCCCTCAAGCGGATGCTGGAGCGGCGGCCCGGCCGGCGCTGAGGCCCGGGCCCGGCGCGGCAGCGCCGTACGGAAACGGAAACGACGGAAGGGGCACCCCCGAGGGGGTGCCCCTTCTGCTTGTCCTGCTCGCCGGTCGTCCCGGCCTGCCGTGCGGTGGTCAGCGGACGCGGGCGCGCAGCTTCCACGGCATGGCGATGGACTCCAGCTGGACCGCGAGGTTCATCTTGGACTCACCGACGGTGCGGTCCTCGAAGTGGATCGGGACCTCCATGACCTGGAAGGCACGGCGCAGCGCCTTGAACTTCATCTCCACCTGGAAGCTGTAGCCGGCGCTGCCGACCGAGGCCAGGTCGATCGCCTTCAGCGCGTCGGCGCTCCACAGGTTGAAGCCGCCCGTGATGTCGCGCAGGCGGGTGCCCAGGATGGTGCTCGCGTAGGCGTTGGCCCAGCGGGAGAGCAGCTTGCGGTGCGCGCCCCAGGCGTCGGACAGGGTGCCGCCGGGGACGTAGCGGCTGCCGACGACGAGGCCGGAACCGGTGGACAGGGCCACGCCCAGCATCTCGGCGATCTTGCCCGCCGGGTGGGAGCCGTCCGCGTCCATCTGGAGCACGTAGTGGGCGCCCTCCTCGACGGCCTTGGCCATGCCCGCGGCGTAGGCGCGGCCGAGGCCGTCCTTCGTGGTGCGGTGCAGGACCGACATGCGCGGCTTGCCGTCCTTGGTGAGGAAGCCCTCCGCGAGCTCCTCGGCGATCTTGCCGGTGCCGTCGGGCGAGGAGTCGTCCACGATCAGCAGCCGCAGCCCCGGCTGGTCCAGGCCCATGAGGAGCTCGACCATGCCGGGGAGGTTGCCCGCCTCGTTGTACGTGGGCATGACGACGGTGAGCGGCGTGCTCGCCCAGGATTCGGGGAGCTGCGTGGTTGCGATGTCGGTCTCGCGGGGAGTCTGCTGTGCGCCTATCACAGGGTTATTGCCTCACTGAAGTTGGTCACCGGTCGGAGGAGAAGCGGACGGCGGCGGCAGGCACTTCGGCCTCGCACCACACACGCACCCCTGCGCGAAGTTCGTTGTCAGCCCCTACGACGGCACCGTCACCGATGACCGCACCGTCCACGACCGTGCGCGATCCCACGGAGGCGCCGGCGCCGATCAGGCTCGCGCTCACATGCGTGTCCGGGCCGATGGTCGCACCGTCCAGCACGATGGAGCCCTGGACGACCGCGCCCGATTCGATCCGAGCACCAGCGCCCACAACGGTACCGCCAGAAAGCTTCGCTCCGTCAGCGACCTGGGCACCCGGAAGTACCAGGGCCTCGCCGCGGGGACCGGGGACGGCCGGGGAGGAGACGACACCGCGTACCAGATCGGCGGAAGCCTGGACGAAAGACTCCGGCTTGCCGAGGTCGAGCCAGTAGGTGTTGTCGATGACACCGTGCAGCTTGGCGCCGGAGGCGAGCAGACCGGGGAAGGTCTCGCGCTCGACGGAAACCGATCGACCGGCCGGAATGGCGTCGATCACGCTGCGGCGGAAGACGTAGCAGCCGGCGTTGATCTGGTCGGTGATGATCTCTTCGGGGGTCTGCGGCTTCTCGGTGAAGGCCAGCACCCGCCCCTCGGAGTCGGTGGGGACCAGACCGAAGGCGCGCGGGTCCTCGACCCGCGTCAGGTGCAGGGAGACGTCGGCGTCGGCCGCCTGGTGGGCATCGACCAGGCCGGCGATGTCCAGGCCGGTCAGGATGTCGCCGTTGAAGACCAGGACGGGGGCGTCCGGGCCTCCGGTCAGGCTCTGCGCGGCGTTGCGGATGGCGCCGCCGGTGCCGAGCGGCTCGTCCTCGACGACGTATTCAAGGGTGAGGCCGAAGTCGGATCCGTCGCCGAAGTACGGCTCGAAGACCTCGGCCAGGTAGCAGGTGGCCATCACGATGTGCGTGACACCGGCGGCAGCAGCCCTGGCTATTTGGTGGGCGAGGAACGGGACACCAGCAGCCGGGACCATCGGCTTGGGGGTGTTCACCGTTACGGGGCGCAGACGCGTCCCCTGCCCACCGACCAGCAGGATCGCTTCCGTCATTTGTTCTCTCCCCAACCGGTTCGGGCGTACGAAGGTTCAAAGTTAGCCCATCCGGGGACGCGCAAAGGCCGGAGGCGGCGGACCACAGCCGCCTCCGGCCACGTTCCGGTTACGGCAGGTTGCGGGCCATCACGATCCGCTGAACCTGATTCGTTCCTTCGTAAATCTGAGTGATCTTGGCATCGCGCATCATGCGCTCCACCGGGTAGTCACGGGTGTAGCCGTAGCCGCCGAGCAGCTGGACGGCGTCCGTGGTGACCTCCATGGCCACGTCGGAGGCGAAGCACTTGGCCGCCGCACCGAAGAAGGTGAGGTCAGCGTCGACGCGTTCCGATTTGGCGGCCGCGGAGTAGGTCAGCTGGCGGGCGGCCTCGATCTTCATGGCCATGTCCGCGAGCATGAACTGAACACCCTGGAAGTCACCGATCGGCTTGCCGAACTGCTTGCGCTCCTGGACGTACCCCTTGGCATAGTCCAGGGCACCCTGCGCGATGCCCAGGGCCTGAGCCGCAATCGTGATACGGGTGTGATCAAGGGTCTTCATCGCGGTGGCGAATCCGGTGCCCTCGGCGCCGATCATGCGGTCGGCGGGGATCCGTACGTTGTCGAGGTAGACCTCGCGCGTCGGGGATCCCTTGATGCCGAGCTTCTTCTCCGGGGCTCCGAAGGAGACGCCCTCGTCGCTCTTCTCGACGACGAAGGCGCTGATGCCCTTGGAGCGCTTCTCCGGGTCCGTCACGGCCATGACCGTGTAGTACTCGGAGACGCCCGCGTTGGTGATCCAGCGCTTGACGCCGTTGAGCACCCAGAAGTCCCCGTCGCGCACGGCGCGGGTCTTCATGCCGGCGGCGTCGGAACCCGCGTCGGGCTCGGACAGGGCGTACGAGAACATCGCGTCGCCCTTGGCCAGCGGGCCGAGGTACTTGGCCTTGAGCTCCTCGGACCCGGAGAGGATCACCGGGAGCGAGCCGAGCTTGTTCACGGCCGGGATGAGGGAGGAGGAGGCGCAGACGCGGGCCACTTCCTCGATCACGATCACGGTGGCGAGCGCGTCCGCGCCGGCGCCGCCGTAGGTCTCGGGCACGTGGACGGCGTGCAGGTCGCTGGCGACCAGGGCGTCGAGGGCCTCCTGCGGGAAGCGGGACTCCTCGTCGACCGCCGCCGCGAACGGCAGGATCTTCGCCTCGGCGAGCGAGCGGACGGACTCGCGGAGCATGTCGTGCTCCTCGGCCGGGCGGTACAGGTCGAAGTCGGCAGAACCCGCCAAGATCTCTCACTCCCCAGGGTGATGCGTGATGCTAACTACCGTTAAGTAACCCAAGCTTAGTGTCCGGCCGCCGAGCGCGACATGGACGTCGCACGTGAGTTGCGTGACAGCAGGGGCGGCCGTGGGGAGCTTCCCCCGGACGGGCCCGACTATGCTCGGTGGCCGCGATCGGCCCCGCTACATCTGGAGCACTCATGGCCCCCCTCAAGATCACTGTGATCGGCACCGGCTATCTCGGGGCGACGCATGCCGCCGCGATGGCGGAGCTGGGGTTCGAGGTGCTCGGGCTGGACGTGGTGCCGGAGAAGATCGAGATGCTGTCGGCCGGGCGCGTGCCGATGTACGAGCCGGGGCTGGAGGAGCTGCTGGCCGCGCACGTCGCCGGACTGCCGGGCTCCACCGGGCGGCTTCGGTTCACGACCTCGTGGGAAGAGGTCGGCGCCTTCGGTGACGTGCACTTCGTCTGCGTGAACACTCCGCAGAAGCACGGCGAGTACGCCTGCGACATGTCCTATGTGGACTCCGCGATGGAGTCCCTGGCGCCCCATCTGACGCGCCCCGTCCTCGTGGTCGGCAAGTCCACCGTGCCGGTGGGCTCGGCGGAGCGGCTCGCGGCGAAGCTGGCGGAGCGGTCCCCGGCGGGCGCCGAGGTGGAGCTCGCGTGGAACCCGGAGTTCCTGCGCGAGGGCTTCGCCGTGCAGGACACCCTCCACCCGGACCGGATCGTCATCGGAGTGAAGGGCGAGCGCGGCGAGAAGCTGCTGCGAGAGGTCTACGAGACCCCGATGTCCGAGGGCACCCCCCTGATCGTCACCGACTTCCCCACCGCGGAACTGGTGAAGACGGCGGCCAACTCCTTCCTCGCGACGAAGATCTCCTTCATCAACGCCATGGCCGAGGTCTGCGAGGCGGCCGGCGGCGACGTGGTCAAGCTCGCCGAGGCCATCGGGCACGACGAGCGCATCGGCGCGAAGTTCCTGCGGGCCGGCATCGGCTTCGGCGGCGGCTGCCTGCCGAAGGACATCCGCGCCTTCATGGCCCGGGCCGGCGAGCTCGGCGCCGACCAGGCGCTGACCTTCCTGCGCGAGGTCGACTCCATCAACATGCGCCGCCGCGGCCACATGGTCGAGCTGGCCCGCGACGCGGTCGGCGGCTCGTTCCTCGGCAAGCGGGTCGCGGTCCTCGGCGCCACCTTCAAGCCGGACTCCGACGACGTGCGCGACTCCCCCGCGCTGAACGTGGCCGGGCAGATCCACCTCCAGGGCGGCCAGGTGACGGTCTACGACCCGAAGGGCATGGACAACGCCCGCCGCGTCTTCCCGACCCTCGGCTACGCGGACTCCGCCCTGGAGGCGGCCCGCGGCGCGGAGGTCGTCCTGCACCTCACCGAGTGGCGCGAGTTCCGCGACCTCGACCCGGCGGAGCTGGGCACCGTGGTGACGGACCGCCTGATCCTCGACGGCCGCAACGCCCTCGACCCCTCCCGCTGGCGCGAGGCGGGCTGGACGTACCGGGCGATGGGTCGCCCGCGCGCGTAACGCTGCCGCGACCACCCCGACGGACGGAGTCCGGCGCAGCGGGCCGAAGCCCGGAAGGCGCCCCGGCGCCGACCGGCGCGAGGGCCGCGTCGGGGAACGGTGCCGTACCGGGCGATGGGTCGCCCGCGCGCCTGAGCTGGGAGTCTTTCCGGCGGCTGCGGCCGGGGTCCGGCAAAAGAATGAATAGGTAGACTAACGACCGATGACCAGCACACGCAGCCTCCCGACGACCGCCACCGCACCAGCGCCGGGGGCAGCCCCCGGCAACGGCCGGGGATCCTTCGACGCAGCACTGCGCGGGCGCGCCGGAATGCTCGGCATGGCGGCCTTCTGGCTGGCCACCCGGGCCGCGATGCTCGTGCTGCTCGTGACGCCGTTCCGCGGCAACAGCGTCCGCACCGAGATCACGAACACGTACCACAACTGGTTCGACGTGCTCGTGACGTGGACGATGCCGCACAACGACGTCATGTGGCAGTACCCGCCCGGCGCCGCGGCGATCTTCCTGTCGCCGAAGCTGCTCCCCTTCCTCAGCTACTTCCAGGGCTTCGTCGCGCTCACCGTGCTCTGCGACGCCCTGATCGCCTTCGGGCTCTTCCGCGCCGCCCGGCGGCCCGACGGGAGCATGGCCGGCGTGGCGCTGTGGCTGGGCGCGCTGCCGCTGCTGCTGGGGCTGCCCTTCGCGCGCTACGACCTCCAGGTCACCCTGCTGGCCGTCGCCTCGCTGCTCTGCCTGCGCTACCGCACCAAGCTCGGCGGGGCGCTCGCCGGCATCGGCGCCATGGTCAAGGTGTGGCCGCTGCTCGTCCTGCTCGGCACCCCGCGGGGCAAGAGCACCCGCGAGGCCATCGTGTCGGCCGTACTGGCGGCCGTCGCGCTGTTCGCCGTCTTCGCGGCCTTCTTCCGCGACACCCTCGGCTTCCTCGGCAACCAGGGCGACCGCGGGGTCCAGATCGAGTCGCTCGGCGGCTCCGCGCTGATGTTCGGCAAGCTCGTCGACATCTGGCCCGGCAAGGTCAAGTACCAGTACGGCGCCTTCGAGTACGTCGGCCCGTACGTCTCCAGCGTCGCGCGGCTCTCCGTCGCCCTGACGGTCATCGGCTTCCTGTGGCTGCTGCTGTGGCGCGTGAAGGCCAAGCGCTGGACGACCGCGACGCCGGCGGACGCCGCGCTCTGCGCCATCCTGCTGTTCACGGTCACCAGCCGCGTCATCAGCCCGCAGTACATGATCTGGCTGCTCGGCCTCGCCGCCGTCTGCCTGACCTCCCGGCACACCACCCAGCGTCCGATCGCGTGGCTGCTGGTCGTCATCTCCGGGCTGAGCACGGTCATCTACCCGCTGGTCTACGACTCGGACATCCTGGCCGGCACCGCCTTCGGCACCTTCCTGATGTGCGCCCGCAACGGGCTGCTGCTGGTCGCCGCGGTGTGGTCCGGCGTCCGCCTGTGGAAGGCGAGCGTCTCGCCCCTCCCGGCGGCCCCCGCTCTCTGAGCGGGCTCAGTTCGCCCTTCGGTGCTGTGCGGCGCGGGCCGTGAATTCCGCGTCGCGCAGCACCCTTTGTGCGTTGCCCCAGGTGAGCAGCGCCAGGTCGGTCTCCGGCCAGCCGCGCTCCAGCAGCTCCGCGAGCAGCTTCGGGTAGCCCGAGGGGTCGGTCAGGCCCGTCGGCCGGGGGACGCCCGGCTCGGCGCCGAAGCCGGCGCCCAGGCCCACGCAGGTCGGACCCGCGACGGCCCGTACGTGGTCCAGGTGGTCCGCCACCGCGTGCAGGGAGTCCCCGGTCCGAGCGGTGTCGAAGGTGACCATCGCCAGGCCGTTCGCCTCCCGAAGCGCGGCCAGGACCTCGTCGGTCGCGTTGTCCGGATGCGGGTTGAGCGCCGCGGCCGCCGTGTGCGAGATGATCACCGGCGCCTTGGAGGCCCCGGCGAGCTGGCAGGCCACCACGGGCCGGCAGCCGGTGAGGTCGAGCAGCATCGCCAGCCGGTTCGTCTCGCGGACCACCTCGTGGCCGAAGGCCGTCAGGCCCTCGTCCGCCCAGGGGGCTCCCGCGGGCGCGAGGATCCGTACGCCCAGTGCGTGGAAGGCGCGCAGCGCGCCCAGCGAGTCGGTCAGCGTGCAGCCGGGCACGGGCCCGAGGAACGAGGCGATCCGGCCCCGGTTGCGGGCGTCGGCCAGGTCGTCGGCGCTGAGCGCGAGGCACAGGCTGTCGGGGTAGCGGCGCACCAGGGCGCGCGCCACGTCGATCTGTTCGAGGGTGTCGGACACCACCTGGTCGCCGGCCGCGGCCTCGCGCGGGCGGCCCGGCGGCACGAGCAGCGACCAGAACTGGGCGCCCACTCCCCCGGCGCGCAGCCGCGGGATGTCGGTGTCGACGCCCACGTCCGGGGTGTCGATGTCGTGGTACGGGCTCTGGCGCAGGGTCCAGACGAGGGTGTTGCACCCGTCCGCGACGGGATGCACGGACAGCAGGGCGGCGGCCCGCTCCAGCGCTCCGGCCACCATCGCGACGGGGGTGTCCTCGGCTCCGATGGAGCCGGGTCCTACGGGGGTCACGGGGCTCGTTTGCGGTTCATCCTGCAGGTCGGCCATGGCAATCGCTCCGGTCTCGGCGGCAGCGGGGAGAGAAGCAGGGAAGATGTTGCCACCGTGACATGTGGGACGCCTGAGCCGCCCGGCAGGTGTGGCGTTCGGGTGTAACCGGCAGGTCACACCCGTCGCCGCACCGCCGGGCCGAGCAGGGCTGCGCTGGGCTGAGCAGCGCGCAGGGCCTACGGCGCCGCGTCCAGGACGGCGTTCGACGGTCCGCGGGACGCCGACTCCGCGCGCGCCACCGCTTCGGCGTCGCGCAGCGCCCGTACCGCGTTCGACCAGGTCAGCTTGGACAGGTCGGCCTTGGACCAGCCGCGGGTCAGCAGCTCGGCGATCAGGTTCGGGTACCCGGCCACGTCGTCCAGCCCGGACGGGGTGAAGGCCGTGCCGTCGTAGTCCCCGCCGATGCCGATGTGGTCGACGCCCGCCACCTCGCGCATGTGGTCCAGGTGGTCGGCCACCGTGGCGGCCGTGGCCACCGGACGCGGGCGCCCCGCCTCGAAGGCCCGGTGCAGGGCCATCGCCTCGGAAGTGGTGTCGAGGTGGTGCAGGCCGTGTGCACGCAGGTTCTCGTCCGCGGCCAGCGTCCACTCGACCGCCGCCGGGAGGATGAACTTCGGCACGAAGGTGGCCATCGCCACCCCGCCGTTGGCCGGCAGCAGCGCCAGCACGTCGTCCGGGATGTTGCGCGGGTGGTCGCAGACCGCCCGCGCGGAGGAGTGCGAGAAGATCACCGGCGCGGCCGAGGTGGCGATGGCGTCCCGCATCGTCGTCGCGGCGACGTGCGAGAGGTCGACCAGCATGCCGATGCGGTTCATCTCGCGCACGACCGCGCGGCCGAAGTCCGTCAGGCCCCCGTGCCGGGGCTCGTCGGTCGCCGAGTCCGCCCAGTCGATGGTGTCGTTGTGCGTGAGCGTCATGTACCGCACGCCGAGGCGGTGCAGGGCGCGCAGCGTGGCGAGCGAGTTGTTGATGGAGTGCCCGCCCTCGGCGCCCATCAGCGAGGCGATCCGGCCGTCGGCGCGGGCCGCCTCCATGTCGTCCGCCGTCAGCGCCCGCACCAGGTCGCCGGGGTAACGGTCGATCAGCTGGTCGACCGCGTCCATCTGCTCCAGCGTGGCGCTGACCGCCTCGTCGCCGGTCAGCTCGGTGCTGACGTAGACCGACCAGAACTGTGCGCCGACACCGCCTGCCCGCAGCCGGGGGATGTCGGTGTGCAGGTGCTGCGACTGGTCGCCGGCGATGTCCCGCCGGTCGAGGTCGTAGCGGACCTGCTTGCGCAGCGCCCAGGGAAGGTCGTTGTGGCCGTCGACGACCGGGTGCTCGGCCAGCAGCTCACGCGCCTCGTCCAGGCGCTGCGCCGCGCTCACTTGCCGAACCCGAAGGACTCCTGGCCGGCGACCTTCGTACGCAGCCGCTTGCCCTTCTCGGTGGCCTGGTCGCCCAGCTCCTGCTGGAACTCGCGCATCCGGGCCAGCAGCTCGGTGTCGTGCGCGGCCAGCATCCGTACGGCCAGCAGGCCCGCGTTGCGGGCGCCGGCCACCGAGACGGTGGCGACGGGAACCCCGGCGGGCATCTGGACGATCGACAGCAGCGAGTCCATGCCGTCGAGGTACTTCAGGGGCACGGGTACGCCGATGACCGGCAGCGGGGTGACCGACGCGAGCATGCCGGGCAGGTGGGCCGCCCCGCCGGCGCCGGCGATGACGGCCTTCAGACCGCGCTCGGCGGCCTGCTCCCCGTACGCGATCATCTCGCGCGGCATCCGGTGCGCGGAGACCACGTCGACCTCGTAGGGGATCTCGAACTCGTCCAGGGCCTGGGCGGCGGCCTCCATGACCGGCCAGTCCGAGTCGGAGCCCATGACGATGCCGATGAGGGGGTTGCTCTGGGTGCTCACTCGGTGATCGTTCCTCTGAGGTAGTCGGCGGCGTGACGTGCGCGCTCCAGCACATCGTCCAGGTCGTCGCCGTAGGTGTTGACGTGGCCGACCTTGCGGCCGTGTTTCACGTCCTTGCCGTACATGTGGATCTTCACCTGCGGGTCGTGCGCCATGCAGTGCAGGTACGCCGCGTACATGTCGGGGTAGTCCCCGCCCAGCACGTTCGCCATGACCGTCCAGCGGGCCCGGGGGCGCGGGTCGCCCAGGGGGAGGTCCAGGACCGCGCGGACGTGGTTGGCGAACTGGGAGGTGACGGCACCGTCCTGGGTCCAGTGGCCGCTGTTGTGCGGGCGCATCGCCAGTTCGTTGACCAGGATGCGGCCGTCGGTGGTCTCGAAGAGCTCCACGGCCAGGTGGCCGGTCACGCCGAGCTCCTTGGCGATGCGCAGGGCCAGGGCCTGTGCCTCGCCCGCCAGCTCCTCGGAGAGGTTCGGGGCGGGGGCGATCACCGTGTCGCAGACCCCGTCGACCTGGACGGACTCCACGACCGGGTAGGCCACGGCCTGGCCGTGCGGGGAGCGGACGATGTTGGCCGCGAGTTCGCGGACGTACTCGACCTTCTCCTCCGCGAGGACCGGGACGCCCGCCTTGAAGGGGGCCTCCGCGTCCTCGGGCGTGCGCACGAACCACACGCCCTTGCCGTCGTACCCGCCGCGCACCGTCTTGAGGATGACCGGGAAGCCGCCCACCTCGTCCGCGAAGGCCGCCGCGTCCGCCGGATCGCTCACGATCCGGTGGCGGGGGCTGGGCGCGCCGATCTCGTCGAGCTTGGCGCGCATCACCCCCTTGTCCTGGGCGTGCACCAACGCGTCGGGCCCTGGGCGGACGGGGATGCCGTCCGCTTCCAGGGCCCGGAGGTGTTCGGTGGGCACGTGCTCGTGATCGAAGGTGATCACGTCGCACCCGCGCGCGAAGGCACGCAGGGTCTCCAGATCGCGATAGTCGCCGATGACGACGTCGCTCACGACCTGGGCCGCCGAGTCCTGTGGGGTGTCACTGAGGATCTTGAATCTGATGCCGAGGGGGATGCCCGCCTCGTGGGTCATGCGGGCGAGCTGTCCGCCGCCGACCATGCCGACTACCGGGAACGTCACTCCTCCAGGGTATCCGCCGGTATTCCGCCATCCGGACACACCCCTGGCCCGTACCGATCGGTGCGCGCGTAGGACGTATGGGTGTGCCGTGCGTCGCACGGGGCCCGAAGGCACAGACGGACCACCGGGGCGACACTTAACATGGACGGGTTGACGGACGACCCCAGACGCCTCATCGGGGCGACAACGGACAGGGACTGACCAATCACATGAGCGTGCCGAAGAACGGATCTGCCCTCGACCGCGTACGCGGCCTCGCACGAGAGGTCGCCAAGTTCGGGGCCGTCGGCGGGATCGGCGTGCTGGTCAACCTGGGCGTCTTCAACCTGATCCGCAACACGACGGACCTGCAGGTCGTCCGGGCGAGCGTCATAGCCACCGTCGTGGCCATCGCCACGAACTACCTCGGCTTCCGCTACTTCGCCTACCGGGACCGGGCCAACCAGACCGGCCGGACCCGCGAGCTGACCCTCTTCGCCCTGTTCAGCGCGATCGGCCTGATCATCGAGAACGGCGTGCTGTACTCGGCCACCTACGGCTTCGGCTGGGACGGCCCGCTCGCCAGCAACTTCTTCAAGTTCGCCGGTATCGGCATCGCCACCGTCTTCCGCTTCTGGTCCTACCGGAGCTGGGTCTTCAAGGCCCTGCCCACGCCCGCTCCGGCCTCGCTGGTCGTCGAGCAGCGCGACGGCCAGAGCGCGTCCCGCGCCCCCGAGCCCGCGAACAACTAGCCGACCGCAGCGACCAGCGGCCCGCAACGGCTAGCGCACCGTCTGCTCCGGCTCCGCCGGTTGCGGGGCCGTCCGGCTGAGGAACAGCGCGAACACCGGCGGCTGCGCCTGGAGCAGCTCCAGACGGCCGCCGTCCGCCTCCGCGAGGTCCCGGGCCACCGCCAGGCCGATCCCGGTGGAGTTGCGGCCGCTGATGGCCCGCTCGAAGATCCGGTTGCCGAGGTCCGGCGGCACGCCCGGTCCCTCGTCCGTGACCTCCAGCACCGCCTGGTTGCCGATCACCCGGGTACGCAGTGCGACCGTGCCGCCACCGTGCATGAGCGCGTTCTCCACGAGGGTCGCCAGGACCTGCGAGACCGCCCCCGGGGTGCCGACGGCCCGCATGCCCGTCTTCCCGGAGCGCACGATGGCCCGTCCGGCGCTGCGGTAGGCCGGCCGCCACTCCTCCACCTGCTGTTTGACGACCTCGTCCAGGTCGAAGGGCACGGCCGAGCCGGTCCGCGGGTCGCGCGAGTTCGTCAGCAGCCGCTGCACCACGTCCGTGAGCCGCTCGACCTGGGTCAGGGCGATGGTCGCCTCCTCCCGTACGGTCTCCAGGTCCTCGGTGACCGTGATCTCCTCCAGCCGCATGGACAGCGCCGTGAGCGGGGTCCGCAGCTGGTGTGAGGCGTCCGCGGCCAGGCGTCGCTCGGCGGTCAGCATCCGCCCGATCCGCTCCGCACTGGCGTCCAGCACATCGGCGACCCGGTCCAGCTCGGGGACCCCGTACCGCTTGTGCCGGGGCCTGGGGTCCCCCGATCCGAGGCGCTCCGCCGTCTCGGCGAGGTCCGTGAGCGGCGAGGTCAGCCGGTTGGCCTGGCGTACGGCGAGCAGTACGGCCGCCACGACGGCCAGCAGCGCCACCGCGCCGACCACGGCCAGGGTGCGCCCGACCTCCCTGGTGACCGTGGAGCGCGAGACCTCGACGACCACGAGCTCGCCCTGCTCGCCGCGGGCGGTGCCCCGGATCACGCTGTCGGTGATCCGCTCGCCGACCTCCACGGCCGGCTGCCCGGGGACCGTGATCCGCGCGTAGCGGCCGGCGTCGAGCTGCTCGGCGAGCGCCTCGGGGTCGATCCGCTGCTTCTCCAGGACGTTCGACTCGACGATGCCCACCAGCCGCAGCGCTTCGGACTCGATCCGGTCCTGGGCGCTGCTGGTGATCGTCCGGGTCTCCACGATGACCAGGGAGACCCCGAAGACGGCGATGACGACGAGCACCACGGCGAGCGTGGAGTTGATCAGGCGGCGGCGCATGGCTTAGTGAAGGCTCAGCTCTTCTCGAAACGGAAGCCGACGCCCCGGACGGTGGCGATGTAGCGGGGGTTGGCGGCGTCGTCCCCGAGCTTCTTGCGCAGCCAGGAGATGTGCATGTCGAGGGTCTTCGTGGAGGACCACCAGGTGGTGTCCCAGACCTCGCGCATCAGCTGGTCGCGGGTGACGACCCGGCCGGCGTCGCGGACCAGGACGCGCAGCAGGTCGAACTCCTTGGCCGTGAGCTGGAGCTCCTCCTCCCCCATCCAGGCGCGGTGCGACTCGACGTCGATCCGCACCCCGTGGGTGGCGGGCGGCTGCGCCGCCTCGGTGGAGCCGCGCCGCAGCAGGGCCCGTACGCGGGCCAGCAGCTCGGCGAGCCGGAAGGGCTTGGTCACGTAGTCATCGGCGCCGGCGTCCAGGCCGACGACCGTGTCGACCTCGTCCGCGCGGGCGGTGAGGACCAGGATCGGGAAGCCGTGGCCCTCGGCGCGCAGCCGGCGGGCCACCTCCAGGCCGTCCATCCCCGGCAGGCCCAGATCCAGGACGACGAGGTCGACGCCGCCCTGCAGTCCTGCGTCCAGGGCGGTGGGGCCGTCCTCCCGGACCTCGACCTCGTACCCCTCCCGGCGCAGAGCACGGGCCAGCGGTTCCGAGATGGATGCGTCGTCCTCGGCGAGCAGTACACGCGTCATGTGGGTGATGGTAGTCCGCGGCGGCTGTGACAAGGGGCCCGCCGGTACACCCCTGGCTATCTGGTCTTATGAACTACTAACCGCCTTCGAATGTGACCGAACGGTTCCCGCCGCGCCTGTGATCCATCTCTCAAGTCCTTTCATATGCCACAGTGTCGTGTCGTATGGTGGCGAGACGCCTGATGCACTACCTGAGAGACCTTTGTGCCCAAAAGTGCGCCGAAGGTCTCTACTTCTGTCCTGACCGGTTCTGGCAGTCTTCTGTGACTGACCTGTCCGGGCTTGATGACAGTGAATGACCTATGGGCCGGGCCCGCCGCGCGAAGGTGCGCGACCGGGCGTGGATCCCGGTTACGGATGTCCCTCCGCTCCCGCCACCGCGGGGCGGGACCCCCAGGCGTGGGGTGGGGCACCCGCTGCCGGTGCCGGCCACCCCCCACCGGGCGCGGATGAGCTCACGAAGCCGAAGCGTCCCGAGCAAGCAAGGATCGACCATGGCTTCCAGCCTGACGAAGGATGCGGCGGATCCGTCCACCGAGAAGACCTTCTTCGGCCACCCCCGTGGCCTGGCCACTCTGTTCATGACCGAGATGTGGGAGCGCTTCTCCTACTACGGCATGCGCGCCCTTCTCGTCCTGTACCTGGTCTCCGGCGGCACCGAAGCCGCGACCGGCAGCCAGGGCGGCGGCCTCGCCTTCACGATGGCCACGGCCACGGCGATCTACTCCGTCTACGTGGCGATGGTCTACCTCATGGCCATGCCCGGCGGCTGGTTCGGCGACCGCGTCTGGGGTGCCCGCAAGACGGTCGCCATCGCCGGTGGTGTGATCATGGCCGGCCACGTGTCGCTGGCCGTCCCCGGCCAGGCGATGTTCTTCCTCGGCCTGATCCTGGTCGCGGCCGGTTCCGGTCTGCTGAAGGCCAACATCTCCACGATGGTCGGCCACCTCTACGAGGGTCCGGACGACCCGCGTCGTGACGGTGGCTTCACGATCTTCTACATCGGCATCAACCTCGGTGCCTTCGTCGCGCCCTTCGTCGTCGGCACCGTCGGCGAGAAGGTCAACTGGCACCTCGGCTTCCTGCTCGCCGCCGTCGGCATGGGCCTGGGCCTGGTCCAGTTCCTGCTCGGCACCAAGCACCTCAACGAGCGCAGCAGCCTGGTTCCGAACCCGCTGTCGCCCGCCGAGCGCAAGAGCGTCATCGTCAAGGTCGCGGCCGTCGTCCTCGTCGGTGCCGTGTTCTACGGCGTCGTCGCCGCCCTGGGCATGTACACCCTGAACTGGGCGCTGGTCCCGATCACCCTCGCCGGCCTGATCATCCCGGTCGCCGTCCTGGTCCGCATCAAGCGCGACAAGGACCTCTCGGGTACCGAGCAGTCGAAGATGACCGCGTACATCTGGTTCTTCGTCGCCGCCGCCGTCTTCTGGATGATCTACGACCAGGGTGGTTCGACCCTGTCGCTGTTCGCCGACGGCAAGACCGCCGACACCGTCTTCGGCCTCGGCTTCCCGGCCACCTGGTACCAGTCGCTGAACCCGCTGTTCGTCATGGGTCTGGCGCCGCTCTTCGCCTGGGCGTGGGTCTGGCTGGCCCGCAAGAACCAGGAGCCGAACACCATCGTGAAGTTCGCGATGGGCCTGGTCCTGATCGGTGCCTCCTTCTTCGTCTTCATCGTCCCGATGAACATGGCGGGCGACGGCACCAAGGTCTCCCCGATGTGGCTGGTCTCGATCTACATGATCCAGACCATCGGTGAGCTCTGCCTCTCCCCGGTCGGCCTCTCGGTCACCACGAAGATGGCGCCCCAGAAGTACGCCTCCCAGATGATGGGTGTCTGGTTCCTCGCGGTCACCGCGGGTGACTGCACCACCGGCCTGCTCTCCATCGCCGGTGTCGACCTGAACGGCACGATGGTGATCGGCTTCGAGGCCGCCGCCGCGGTGCTCGCGGGCTTCGCGGTCTACTCGTACCGCAAGAAGGTCCAGTCCCTGATGGGCAACGTGCACTGACGCACGCCGCCCCGCGCACGGCCAACGGCCCGGCACACCTCTCGGTGTGCCGGGCCGTTGCCGTTGTGCCGTAGTACCGCTGCGCCGCTGCCCGGTGCGGGCTAGCGGGTGCCGCGCAGGCGGCGCCACGGGGTGAAGGTGAAGACCGCCGCACCGAGGAGGACCACGGTGCCGGCGACCAGGGCCAGGGCCTTGATGCCGCCCTCGTCCTCCGCGCCGGTCTCGGCGAGGTTGCCCGAGCCGCTGGTGGCGGCCCCGGTGGTGGCCGGCGCGCCGGAACCGCCCGCCTGAGCGGTGACGTCCAGCTCCAGCGAGACGCCGGTGCTGGTCGCCTTGCAGGGCACCACGATCGGATCGGCACCCGGGGCCATGACGACGTCGATCGTCAGCTGGTCCGGGCTCAGCGTCGCCTTGCCGCTCTTGCCCGGCTTGTAGGTGCCGGTCATGTCGCTGAGGGTGACGGGCGCCCCTGCCGCAATGGCCTCCTTGTTCGCGGGGCCGGAGACCTTGACCGTGCCGCTGTCGGCTCCGCCGAGCTTGATGTCCATCGAGGGCTTGAGGGCCCCCGCGGGCAGCGGGGCCGGGCTCTTCATCGCGTCCTTGGCGGTCTTGACGGTCAGGTCGTAGCTGCCGCCGTTCTTCTTGGCGTTGATCGTCACAGGGGTCTTGACGCCCCCTGCGACGAAGTTGCCGCAGTCGAAGGCCACCTCGATCGGCTTGCCCGGGAAGTCGGTCTGCCCGCCGGATCCGGCAGTGGCGCCGCCGTTGTTGGTTCCACCGTTGTTGGTGCCGCCATTGTTGGTGCCGCCATTGTTGCCGCCGCCGCCCTCGGTGACCTTGATGGTGGCGCCGACCCCGACCGACTCCTTCGGCGTGCAGTGCGTGATGAAGCCGCTGAAGTCCACGTCGTACTTGCCGGGCGTGATCGTGACGTCCCCGGCCTTGGTCAGCTTGATCTTGCCCTTCATGTCGGACATGACCATGGGTTCCTTCTTCTTGATCGGCGGGTTCTTGCGCTCGCCCTCCAGCTTCACCTCCGTGGTGAGCGCGCCGCCGAGCTGTACGAAGCCGATGGGCTTGATGGTGTTCTCGCCCAGGTCCATGAGGTCGGTGTTGTTCGAGGCCGGCTTGACGGTCTTCCAGACCACCTCGACCTCGTCACCGACCTTGGCGGTGGCGGGCGCCGTGATCGAGGCGGTGGTCGTGCCCTGGACCGGGCCGCCACCCCCGGCCGGCGGGACGCACTCCACCTTGTACGAGACCTCGGCCGCCTGGGCGGGGCTCGCCGCCAGCAGGATGCCCGCGCCGCCGAACAACAGCGCGACTGCGGCCGCACTCATCCTCCGTTGGGTCTTCACGAATGTCCCTTCGTCGTCGGACTGATCTCAGACGGTGCGGACGCCTGTGGTGCAGGTGATTCGGGTGGTGCGGATGCCCCCGGCGCGCTGTCCGGGGTGAACCACGGCAGGACCGCCGTGGTGGTCTGGGGGGACCGAGCCGGGTGCCCGGTGCGCGGCTGTGCGGGGCCCCGTAGGGCGGGGATCCGGGGCAGGCGGGCCGTCACCGCCGTCGCCGCGTCGGGGAGGCGGGCGCCGCGGTGCCGGCCGCTGCCGCCGGCGGGCTCGCGCGGGCGGACCCGGTCCACCACGGCCATGCCGATGCGGAAGATCCCGGCCGGGATCACGAGCAGGAGCAGCCCCCAGAACAGCAGCACGCCGTACGGGCGGGCCACGCCCCAGGGCTGGGTGGCCACGACCGTCTCGCCGTACTTGAGGGAGATCGTGTAGTCCCCGTGGGCCCCCGCGGACAGGGAGACGCCCAGGGCGACCTCCGCCTTGCCACCGGGCGGGATGGTGCCCTTCCAGCGGACCTCCTCCCAGATCGGCGCGAACACCCCGTGGGCGATGCCGAGTTGGAAGACAGGGTCCTTGACCGGTGCGGAGCCGAGATTGCCGACGGTGACCGTGAACTTCCGGCCGGGCGGGGCGCCGAACCAGGTCAGCACCCCGTCGTCGCCCTTGAGCCGGACGCCCGTGAGCATGGCCAGGCGGGCGGTGCCGCCCTCGGCCGGGAGCTCCGCCACCGGGTGGTCGGTGATCTTCAGCGCGGCGGCGACGGTGGACTGGTCGCCGTTGACGGAGGTGACGTTGACGATGCAGGGGCACGGCTTGGGCGGCGCCACGACGGGGAGCTGGGTGCCGAAGCGGCCGTCGTCGGCGACCGAGACCGCGACGCCGTCGGCGTTGGCGCAGCTGTTGGTCCCGCCGATCATGTTCTGTCCGCAGATCAGCAGCATCACCAGGGTCTTGGGCCGCCAGCCGGTACCGGTGACGGTGATCTCGGTCCCCTTGGCGGCCTCCTGGAGGGAGAGCCCCACGGCGGGCTTGCCGTCTGCCGCGGCGGCCCCGGCCGCCGGGAGCAGCAGGAGCGCCGGGACCGCGAGGAACACCGCCAACGCGGCCGCGACGAGGGCCCGTCCCCGAGCGCGGGCCCGGCCGCCGACCGTCCCGCCGACCTTGGCGCTCACCTGGGTGCTCCCGTCAACTCGTGTTCCGCTACCGGTTCTTGTTCTGGTACGCCGGCCAGGGCGGGCGGCGGATCGTCCCGCCGGGTCCGCCGCCTGCGTACGAGGAGCAGCGCGACCGAGGTGGTCGCGCCGAGGCCGAGCAGCCCGGCTCCGGTCCACCCGGCGATGCCCCAGGGCACGAACCAGGCCGAGGCGTGCCCCGTGGCCCGGGCGCCGCCGGGGGCGGTGACGGTCAGGGTGAGGGAGGCGTGGTCGAAGACCGGGGCGCCGGGCCAGGGTTCGGTCAGCTCGACGCGCTGGCCGGGCAGCAGTTCCACGGGCAGGGGGTGGGCGCCGCGGCCCGGGACCTCGCCGAAGCGGCCGCGGGCGCTGATGGACAGCTCGGGGGCGAGGGCGACGTTGCCCCGGTTGACCAGGGTGTAGGCGACCTCCGCGGCCGCGCCCCTGCCCCGTACGGCGACGTCCTCGACGGTGAGGGCGGCCAGCGTCGGGCCGCTGACGCGCAGGTGGACCCGTACGCCCACCTCGCGGCCGCCCTCGGTGGCGACCACGGCGGCCGGGTGGTCGCCGGGCGGGGAGGCGGGCGGCACGGTGACGGTGAAGGGGACCACCGCGCGGGTGCGGGGCGGGATCTTCACCGTGGCGGAGGCGCCGAAGCTGATCCAGGAGCCCGCACCGGCCGCTGCCTCCGCCGAGCGGTCCGCGGCCGCGGGCCGGGCGGGGCGCACCGCGAAGGCGCCGTCGGCGGTGTTGTAGGCGTCGGCCCCGCGCAGGGTGACGGTGCGCTCCTGGTCGGTGGTGTTGGCGAGGGCGAGCCGGTCCTCCAGCACGGTGCCGGGGGTGCCCGCGAGGTAGAAGTACGGCCGGGCGGCGGTGCGTCCGGCGGCGGGCTCGGCGGTCCAGCCGGGCTCGGCGGCGCGCGCGGGGGCGCCGTACAGCGCGGCGGCGGCGAGGAGCGGCACGAGGGCGGCGCGGCACAGGCGGCGGACGGGGAGTACCCGGCGGGGGCTCGGGCCGGGGGTGTGGAGCACGGGCATGGCCTGGGGTGCTCCGTTCAGGACGTGGCCCGCCGGCCGCGCCGGGTCAGCCAGAGCACCCCGGCGGCGCCGGAGAGCAGCACGGTGGCGCCGAGGGTGCCGAGGGCGATGGCGGAGTCGGCGGGGCCGGTCTGCGGGAGGGTGTTCCCGGCGGAGCTGCCGGACTGCGAGCCGGTCTCCTTGCCCGCGCCGGCGGGGGCCGTCACCTCCAGCTCCAGGGAGGGCTTGGGGCTGTTGCCGGGGGTGCAGGTGGTCGTCGTACCCATGGCCTTGATGGTGAGGACGCCGGCGGTGAAGGTGACCTTGCCGCTCTCCTTCGGCTTGTAGGTGCCTGAGAGGTCGGTGATCCTGATGGGCGTCTCGGCGGGTACGGCCTCGGGGTTGGGCGGGCCCGAGACGGGGACGGAGACCTTCTCGGCGCCCTCTACGAGGATGACGGCGCTGGGGCTCATCGCGCCCTTGCCGAGCTCGATGGGGCTGGAGGAGACGCCCTTCTGGAAGGACATCGTCAGCTTGTAGCCGTCGCCCTCCTTGACCGCCTTGATGTCGATGGGCGAGACCGCCGACTTGTCCCCGATCGGGGTCTTGCAGTCGTACTTGACGTCGACGACGGCGGCGTGGGCTGCGGGGGCGGCCAGCAGTACGGCCGATCCGGCCAGCACGGAGGCCAGTGCGAGAGCGGTGGAGCGTTTCCGGTTGGACACCTTCGTCTTCCCCTCAAGCCACAAGTTACTGACGGCACATCAGATTGGTGGCTCAAGGTACGCCCGGGACCTTACGGAGGGAAGACAAAGGACACGCCCGGATCAACGGCCCGCCGGCCGGGCGGAATCAGGCCACGCGGACGCCCTTCTGCCAGACCGCGGAGACCAGCGGGACACCGGGGCGGTAGGCGAGGTGGACGTGGCTGGGGGCGTCGAGCAGGGCCAGGTCCGCGCGCGAGCCGGGGGTGAGGGTGCCGATGTCGCTGCGGCGCAGGGCGCGGGCGCCTCCCGCGGTCGCGGACCACAGGGCCTCGTCGGGGGTCATGCGCATGTCCCGTACGGCGAGCGCGATGCAGAACGGCATGGAACTCGTGTAGGAGGAGCCGGGGTTGCAGTCCGTGGACAGCGCGACGGTGGCGCCCGCGTCGATCAGGCGGCGGGCGTCGGGCCACTGGGCGCGGGTGGAGAACTCGGCGCCGGGCAGCAGGGTGGCGACCGTGGTCGCGGCCGCCTGCGCGAGGGCGTCGACGTCGGCGTCGGTGAGGTGGGTGCAGTGGTCGGCGGAGGCGGCTTCGAGCTCGACGGCGAGCTGGACGCCCGGGCCGTAGGAGAGCTGGTTGGCGTGGACGCGCGGGATCAGCCCGGCGGCGGCGCCGGTGGTGAGGATCGCGCGGGCCTGGTCGCCGTCGAAGGCGCCCTTCTCGCAGAAGACGTCCACCCAGCGGGCGTACGGAGCGCAGGCCGCGAGCATCTCGCCGGTGACGAGGTCGACGTAGCCGGCCGGGTCCTCGGCGTAGTCCGGGGAGACGATGTGCGCCCCGAGGTAGGTGACCTCCTCGGTGTGCGCGGCGGCGATGCGCAGCGCGCGGGCCTCGTCGGCGACGGTGAGGCCGTAGCCGGACTTGGTCTCGAAGGTGGTGGTGCCCTGGCGGCGGGCCTCGTCGAGGTGGCGCAGCAGGTTGGCTTCGAGCTCGGCGTCGGTGGCGGCGCGGGTGGCGGCGACGGTGGTGCGGATGCCTCCGGCGGAGTAGCTGCGGCCGGACATGCGCGCGTTGAACTCGGCGGTGCGGTCGCCCGCGAAGACGAGGTGGCTGTGGCTGTCCACGAAGCCGGGGATGACGGCGCGGCCGCGCGCGTCGAAGGCCTCTTCCGCGGCCGGCGCCTGTGCGGTGGGGCCCACCCAGGCGATGCGGTCGCCGTCGATGACGACGGCGGCGTTCTCGATCAGGCCGAGGGGGCTGCCGTCGCCTGCGGCAGGGTCGTTGGTGACGAGGCTGCCGATGTTGGTGATGACGGTGGTGGTCACTGGGTTCCTCTCAGAGCCCCGTTGCGCTCAAACGCCGCGCGGGCTGGAGATGCCGCGCAGCGGCAATTCCAGCCCCGCCGGCGTTTGAGGCGCGGGGTCCGGGGCGGAGCCCCGGTTTCGGGAAGGGGCGGGGCGGGGGATGAGGCCCGCCGCAGGCGCGGGGTCAGCCGCGGAGGGCTGCGATGGCGGAGGCGAGGGCGGACGGGACGTCCTCGACGAGGGTGTGGGCGCCGTCGCGGACGATGTGGCGGCCGCCGACCACCGTGTGGCGGACGTCCGCGGCCGTGGCGGCGAAGACGGCGGTCTCCGCGCCGAGCCGCGGCAGCGGACCGGCCGTGCGTACGGAGTCCAACGCGATCGTGGTGAAGTCCGCGAGCGCGCCCGCCTCCAGGCGCCCCGCGTCGGGCAGCCCCAACGCCGCGTGGCCGTCCGCCGTGGCGGCGGTCAGCAGCGCGTTCGCCGTCCAGTGCCCCCGCGTCCGGCTACGGAGCCGCTCGTTCAGCTCCATCGCCCGCGCCTCTTCGAGCAGGTCGATCACCGCATGGCTGTCGCTGCCCAGCGAGAGCGGGCTGCCCGCGTGCTGGAGGCGGACCGCCGGGCCGATGCCGTCGGCGAGGTCGCGTTCGGTGGTGGGGCACATGCACGTGCCGGTCGTGGTGCCGCCCAGGAGGGCGATGTCCGCGTCGGTGAGGTGGGTGTTGTGCACGCCGGTGGTGCGCGGGCCCAGCACGCCGTGGTCGGCGAGGAGCTGGGTCGGGGTGCGCCCGTGCGCGGCCTGGCAGGCGTCGTTCTCGGCGGTCTGCTCGGAGAGGTGGACGTGCAGCGGCGCCTCGCGCTCCTCGGCCCAGCGGGCCACGGTGGAGAGCTGGCCGGCGGGCACGGCGCGGACCGAGTGGACCGCGGCGCCGATCAGGGCGTGCTCGCGGGGCTTGAGGGCGCAGACCCGCTCGGCCCAGGCCTCGGCGGTGCCGTCGGAGAAGCGCAGCTGGTGCTCGTTCGGGGCCTGCCCGAAGCCCGCCGACAGGTACGCGGTGTCCAGCAGGGTGATCCGGATGCCGGCCGCGGCGGCGGCCTCGATCAGGGCCTCGCCCATGGCGTTCGGGTCGGCGTAGCGCGCACCGCCGGGGGCGTGGTGGACGTAGTGGAACTCGCCGACGTTGGTGATGCCGGCCAGCGCCATCTCGGCGTACACCGCGCGGGCGAGCGCGAAGTACGAGTCGGGGGTGAGGTTCTGGGCGACCTTGTACATGAAGTCGCGCCAGGTCCAGAAGGTGCCGGAGCCGACCTGGACCGTGCCCCGCAGGGCCCGGTGGAAGGCGTGGCTGTGGGCGTTGGCCAGGCCCGGGACGGTGAGGCCGCGCAGCACCTCGGCCCCGGGCGGCGGAGCCCCGGCCCCGGTGCGGACGGCGGCGATCCGGCCGTCCGCGGACACGTCCAGGGCGACGCCCGGCTCGACATGGGTGCCGAGCCAGGCGTGCTCCAGCCAGTACGTCGTCAGCGACATGCCAGGCCTTCCAGTACGTCGGCGAGGGCGAGGACGCCCGCCACGCAGTCGTCCTCGGCGGCGAACTCCCGCGGGGAGTGGGAGACGCCGGTGGGGTTCCGTACGAACAGCATCGCCGTCGGGACGGCGGCGGAGAGGATTCCGGCGTCGTGTCCCGCCCCGGTGCCGAGGACGGGGACGGCCCCGCCCAGGATCCGGTTCATCTCGTCGCGCAGGGCGTGCTCGAACTCGACGACCGGGGTGAAGGACTCCCGGACGATGTCCAGGTCGATCCCGTCCTGGTCGGCGCGCTCGCGGGCGGCCTTCTCGATGCCGGTGACCACCGTGTCGAGGGTGGCCTGGTCGGCGGCCCGCGAGTCGAGCCAGCCGCGCACCAGCGAGGGGATGGCATTGACCCCGTTGGGCTCGACCGCGATCTTCCCGAAGGTGGCCACGGCCCCGGCGAGCGCCGCCTCACTGCGGGCGGCCAGCACGGTCGCCGCGTACGTGAGCATCGGGTCGCGGCGGTCCACCAGGCGGGTGGTGCCCGCGTGGTTGGCCTCGCCCCGGAAGTCGAACCGCCAGCGGCCGTGCGGCCAGATCGCGGAGGCGATGCCGACGCGGTCCCCCGACAGGTCCAGGGCCCGGCCCTGCTCCACGTGCAGTTCGACGAAGGCCCCGATGCGGGCCAGGCGCTCCGGGTCGGCCCCGATGGCCTCGGGGTCGTACCCGGCGGCCTCCATGGCCCGGGGCAGGGAGATGCCGTCGGCGTCGCGGAGCTCGTAGGCCTTCTCCCGGGTCAGCTGCCCGGCGGCGAGCCGGGAGCCGACGCAGGCGAGGCCGAAGCGGGCCCCTTCCTCGTCACCGAAGTTGGTGATGGCCAGCGGCCTGGAGAACTCCGCGCCCCTCCTGCGGAGTTCGTCCAGGGCCGCGAAGGAGGACACCACCCCGAGGGGGCCGTCGAAGGCCCCGCCGTCGGGTACGGAGTCCAGGTGCGAGCCGGTGACCACGGCGTCCCCGGCGAGGGGGTCGCCGAGCCACGCCCACTGGTTGCCGTTGCGGTCGGTCTCGTACGTCAGCCCGCGCGCCTGCGCCTGCTCCTGGAACCAGTTCCGGCAGTCGGCGTCGGCGCCGGTCCAGGCGTAGCGGCGGTACCCGCCCGAGTCGGCGTCGCGGCCGATGGGTGCGAGCTCGGCCCACATCTCGTGGAAGGTCACGCGGAGTCGCCCTCGCGCATCGGGACCCGCACCCCGCGCTCGTCGGCCACGGACTCGGCGATGTCGTAGCCGGCGTCGACGTGGCGGATGACGCCCATGCCGGGGTCGTTGGTGAGGACGCGGCGGATCTTCTCGCCGGCCAGCGCGGTGCCGTCGGCGACCGTGACCTGGCCCGCGTGGATCGAACGGCCCATGCCGACGCCGCCGCCGTGGTGGATGGAGACCCAGGAGGCACCGGAGGCGACATTGACCATGGCGTTGAGCAGCGGCCAGTCGGCGATCGCGTCGGAGCCGTCGAGCATGGCCTCGGTCTCGCGGTACGGGGAGGCCACCGAGCCGCAGTCGAGGTGGTCGCGGCCGATGGCCAGCGGGGCGGCGAGGGTGCCGTCGGCGACCATGTCGTTGAAGCGCTCGCCGGCCTTGTCGCGCTCGCCGTAGCCGAGCCAGCAGATGCGCGCGGGCAGGCCCTGGAAGTGGACGCGCTCGCCGGCCATCTTGATCCAGCGGTGCAGGGACTCGTTCTCCGGGAAGAGTTCGAGCATCGCCTTGTCGGTCTTGTGGATGTCCGAGGCCTCGCCGGACAGTGCGGCCCACCGGAAGGGGCCCTTGCCCTCGCAGAACAGCGGGCGGATGTAGGCCGGGACGAAGCCGGGGAAGTCGAACGCCCGGTCGTAGCCCGCCAGCTGAGCCTCGCCGCGGATGGAGTTGCCGTAGTCGAAGACCTCGGCGCCGGCGTCCATGAAGCCGACCATGGCCTCGACGTGCTTGGCCATGGACTCGCGGGCGCGGGTGGTGAAGCCCGCCGGGTCCTTGGCGGCGAAGGTCGCCATGTCGTCGAAGTCGACGCCGACGGGCAGGTAGGCGAGCGGGTCGTGCGCGCTCGTCTGGTCGGTCACGATGTCGATGGGCGCGCCCTCGGCGAGCATCTGCGGCAGCAGGTCGGCGGCGTTGCCGAGCAGGCCGATGGAGAGCGGCTTGCGGGCGTCGCGGGCCTCGACGGCCAGCTGGAGCGCGTGGCGGAGGTTGTCGGCCTTCACGTCCAGGTAGCGGTGCTCGATGCGGCGCTCGATGGCGCGCGGGTCGACGTCGATGCAGATCGCGACGCCGTCGTTCATCGTCACGGCCAGCGGCTGGGCGCCGCCCATGCCGCCGAGGCCGGCGGTGAGGGTGATGGTGCCGGCGAGGGTGCCGCCGAACTTCTTGGCGGCGACCGCGGCGAAGGTCTCGTAGGTGCCCTGGAGGATGCCCTGGGTGCCGATGTAGATCCACGAACCGGCCGTCATCTGGCCGTACATGGTCAGGCCCAGGTTCTCCAGGCGGCGGAACTCCTCCCAGTTGGCCCAGTCGCCGACCAGGTTGGAGTTCGCGAGCAGGACGCGCGGCGCCCACTCGTGGGTCTGCATGACGCCGACCGGGCGGCCGGACTGGACGAGCATCGTCTCGTCCTGCTTGAGGGTCTGGAGGGTGCGGACCATCGCGTCGTACGAGCGCCAGTCGCGGGCGGCCTTGCCGGTGCCGCCGTAGACGACGAGCTTGTCGGGGTGTTCGGCGACCTCGGGGTCGAGGTTGTTCTGCAGCATCCGCAGGGCGGCCTCCTGCTGCCATCCCAGGGTGCTGAGCTCCGTGCCTCGCGCTGCACGTACGGGGCGGGGTCCTGACATGGCGGTGCCTCCTCCGATGTTGGTATTTCCATTCACATCCTGGCGCCCTGAATAGATTCAGTCAACAGCTGCGGGCGGCCCCGCCGGGTGATGGGATGGCGGACATGGACACGGAAGGCGCAGCCGCACGTCGTGATCTGGCCGTACGGGCCGCTGTCGAGCAGGGCCTCGTGGGCGGGGCGGACGGCTCCGAGCCCCTGGTCTGCCTGCTGGACGTGGCCGGGATCCGCGCCTCGGCCGCCGCCCTGACCGGGGCCTTCGCGGCCGCGCTCCCGCCCGGCACGCCCGTGCTGCACGCCTTCGCGGTCAAGGCCGCCCCGCTCGTCCCGGTGCTCGCGCTGCTCGCCGACGCCGGGCTCGGCTGCGAAGTGGCCAGCCCCGGCGAGCTGGCGCTGGCCCGCGCCGCGGGCGTCCCGCCCGGGCGGACCGTGCTGGACTCCCCCGCCAAGACCCCGGCCGAACTGCGCGAGGCGCTGGCGCTGGGCATCGCCGTCAACGCCGACAACCCCCAGGAGCTGGAGCGCCTCGATGCGCTGGTGGGCGCGGGCCCCACCGCCTCGCCGCTGGGGCTGCGGATCAACCCCCAGACCGGCGCGGGCACCATCGGCGCGCTCTCCACCGCCACCGCGACCTCGAAGTTCGGCACCGCCCTGCGCGACCGGGGCGCGCGGGAGTGGATCGTACGGGCGTACCTGGACCGCCCCTGGCTCACCCGGCTGCACACCCACTCCGGGTCCCAGGGCGTGCCGCTGCCCCTGATCGCGCAGGGGGTACGGGACCTGCACGCCCTGGCCGAGGAGATCAACGCGGCGGCCGGGCGCCGCCAGGTCGACACGCTCGACATCGGCGGCGGGCTGCCGGTGAACTTCGCCTCCGACGCCGAGACCCCGACGTACGCGCAGTACGTGGCGGCCCTGCGGGAGGCCGCGCCCTCGCTCTTCTCCGGCCGCTACGGCCTGGTGACGGAGTTCGGCCGGTCCCTGCTGGCCAAGCACGGGCTGGTGCTGTCCCGGGTCGAGTACACCAAGACCACCGGGGCCCGCCCGATCGCGCTCACCCACGCGGGGGTCCAGCTGGCGACCCGCACGGTGTACGCCCCGGAGGCGTGGCCGGTGCGGATCCTGCCGTACGACGCGAAGGGCGCCCCGAAGACCGGCGACCCCGTCGCGCAGGACATCGCGGGCCCGGCCTGCTTCGCCGGCGACCTGCTGGCCGCGGGCCGGGAGCTGCCGCAGCTCTCGCCCGGCGACGTGATCGCGGTCCCGGACACGGGCGCGTACTTCTTCACCGCCCACTACGGCTACAACAGCCTCCCCCGCCCGGCGGTGCACGGCTTCACGGTCACCCCGCGCGGCGAGGTCCGCTTCACCCTGGCCCGGGCCGCGCAGCCCCTGTCCGCCATCGTCGCCGAAGCCGGCGGCGCCCTGCGGGACGCGCTGCTGTAAACCGGCTGCTGCAACCCGGCGCGGCCGGGGGTCACTCGACGAACAGGCCCCGCGCCGCGGCCCGCGCGTCGAACGCCTCCAGCCGCGCCTGCGCGTCCGGCAGCGCGTCCGCCATCGCCTCCAGCAGCACCCGCCCCAGCAGCATCGGCGCACACGCCGTGTCGAAGGCCAGCCCGGTCCCGACCGGCGCCGGGATCAGCAGGTCCGAGTACGCGGCCACGGGGGCGAACGCCGAGTCGGCGACCGTCACCACGGTCAGCCCGGCCGCCCGCCCGTGCTCCAGGGCCTCCGACACCTCCTTCGGATGCCGCGGCAGCGCGAAGCACAGCAGCGCCGAGGCCCCGGCCGCCACGGCGGCGTCGATCCGGTCGGCGAGCATCGAGCCGCCCTCGTCGAGCAGCCGTACGTCCGGGTGCACCTTCGCGGCGAAGTACGCGAACCCGCGCGCCTGCGAGGACGCCGCCCGCAGGCCCAGCACCGGCAGCGGGGCCGACGCGGCGAGCAGCCGGCCGGCCTCCTGCACGGGCGAGGGATCGGCGAGCACGGCCGCGAGCTGCCGCAGGTTCTCGATCTCCCCCTGCACGGCCTGCTGGTACTCGTTGTACGAGTCCTCCTGCACGGGCTCGACCCGCTCGGCGGGGGCCACCTCGCGCAGGTGGCGGCGCAGCGCCGGGTATCCGTCGAAGCCGAGCGCCACCGCGAAGCGGGTCACCGAGGGCTGGCTCACCCCGGCCAGCTCGGCGAGCTCCACGCTCGACAGGAAGGGCACCTCCGCCGCCCCGCGCACCATGCAGTGCGCGATCCGCCGCTGGGTCGGCGTGAGCCGGTGCCCCTCGAACAGCTTCTGCAGCCGCGCGGCCGGGTTCTCGCCCATCCCGTCCCCCTCAGTAGCGGTGAATATTCAGTCTCCCAGCACTCTGCATGCGGTTATGCAGGACGGCAAGCCGCGGACCGCTCCGCGAGACGGGGGCTAGCCCCAGTGCCGGTCCGCCCCGCCGGTTCCTAGGCTGGTGGGATGGAGCCTCAAGAGCTGAAGAAGGAACTCGACGCCACGCTGGAGGCCCGGCGGGAACTGGGCCCGGAGTACGAGTCCGCGCTGGTGGACTCCTTCGTCGAAAAGGTCGACACCCAGGTCAGGCGCCGGCTCGCGGAGGACCGCCTGCTCGCCGCCCGCGGCGGCTCGGGCCGCCCCGACCCGGCCGAGGGGAACTTCGGCGAGCGCTTCGGCTTCGCCATCGTCACGCTGGTCCTGGCGATCCCGTTGTCCGCCATCGGCGCGGCCCACGCGAACCTGAGCGGCCTGCTGGTGGCGTGGGCGGGGATCCTCGGCGTGAACTTCATCCACGCCAGGACGACCCTGGGCCGCCGCGACCGCGAACCCCAGGATTAGAAACGGACAGCGCGGGGACCGCCGCACCCCGGTTGCCCGGGGGCGGGACGACGGCGGTCCCCGCGAAGGACACGGGCCGGGTCAGGGCCGTCCGCGCGTCCGTGACGCCCGCGCTGTCCGGGAGCCGCTCCGGAGTCGCGCCGGCGTCGTTCGTGGTGTCGGCCGGGTTCCCGGTTGCCCGGGCTTCCCTGCCGACAACCACCACTGTGCCGGGCCCTTGTTAAGCGGGTGCTGCCGTTGCGTGACGGGCCCGTACCGTTTGCGCGACGGACGCACCCGCTCCCGTAACGGCTACTTGCTGCCCTTCGCGAGGAACGCCAGCAGGTCCTGACGGCTCACCACACCGGTCGGCTTGCCCTCGACCAGCACGATCGCCGCGTCCGCCTCGCCCAGCACGGCCATCAGCTCGGAGACCGGCTCGCCGGAGCCGACCTGCGGCAGCGGCGCGCTCATGTGCTTCTCCAGCGGGTCGCTCAGCGAGGCCTGCTTGGCGAACAGCGCCGCCAGCAGTTCCTTCTCCACGACCGAGCCGATGACCTCGGCGGCCATCACGTCGGGGTGGCCGGCGCCGGGCTTGACGATCGGCATCTGCGAGACGCCGTACTCGCGCAGGACCTCGATGGCCTCGCCGACGGTCTCCTCGGGGTGCATGTGGACGAGGGAGGGGATGCCGCCCTCCTTGTCGTTCAGCACCTCGCCGATGCGGGCGGCGGGGCCCGCCTCCTCCAGGAAGCCGTGACCGGCCATCCACTCGTCGCTGAAGATCTTGCTGAGGTAGCCGCGGCCGCTGTCCGGCAGCAGGACGACGACGACGTCGTCCGGGCCCAGGCCCTCGGCCGCACGCAGCGCCGCGACGACCGCCATGCCGCAGGAGCCGCCGACCAGGAGGCCCTCCTCCTTCGCGAGGCGGCGGGTCATCTGGAAGGAGTCCTTGTCGGACACCGCGATGATCTCGTCGGTCACGTTGCGGTCGTAGGCGCTCGGCCAGAAGTCCTCGCCGACACCCTCGACCAGGTACGGGCGGCCGCTGCCGCCGGAGTACACCGAGCCCTCGGGGTCGGCGCCGATGACCTTGACCTCGCCGCCGGACACCTCCTTCAGGTACCGGCCGGTGCCGGAGATCGTGCCGCCCGTGCCGACGCCGGCGACGAAGTGGGTGATCTTCCCGTCCGTCTGCTCCCACAGCTCGGGACCGGTGGTCTCGTAGTGCGAACGGGGGTTGTTCGGGTTGCTGTACTGGTCGGGCTTCCAGGCGCCGGGCTCGCGCGCGAGGCGGTCGGACACGTTGTAGTACGAGTCCGGGTGCTCGGGGTCGACGGCGGTCGGGCAGACCACGACCTCGGCGCCGTAGGCGCGCATCACGTTGATCTTGTCCATGGACACCTTGTCAGGGCAGACGAAGATGCACTTGTAGCCCTTCTGCTGGGCCACGATGGCGAGTCCGACACCCGTGTTGCCGCTCGTCGGCTCCACGATGGTGCCACCGGGCTTGAGGGCTCCGCTCTGCTCGGCGGCCTCGATCATCCGGACGGCGATCCGGTCCTTCACGGACCCGCCCGGGTTGAAGTACTCGACCTTCGCAAGGACGGTGGCCTGGAGGCCTTCGGTCACACGGTTGAGCTTCACCAGCGGGGTGTTGCCGACGAGGCTGATCATCGAGTCGTGGAATTGCACCATGTTCTCCAAGGAGGGGACTCCACGGGTTCTCCGGGAGGTCCGGCCAGAGTATGCGTAAAGGGATTGGCCGACCGGCAGTACGGGGCAGGTAGGTCAACAGGGCCAGGCACGGAAGCGAGGTGGCTCGAAGGGTGTCCAGGGCGAGGACGGCCCGCCGGATCGCGGCGGGTGCGGCGTACGGCGGCGGCGGGCTCGGGCTGGTCGGGGCCGCCGCGGTGGGACTGGTGGTGGCGGAGATGCAGTTCGCCAAGCGGACGGTCGGCACCGGCCTGCCCGATCCGCCGCGCGCGGACGGGCTGTACGGGAGCGAGTTCGGCGGGCCCGAGCTGAGCCCTGGCCCGCTGCGGCTGGGCATGCTGGGCGACTCCACGGCCGCGGGCCTCGGCGTGCGCAGAGCGAGACAGACCCCGGGGGCCCTGCTGGCCTCGGGGCTGGCCGCCGTGGCCGAGCGGCCGGTGCAACTGCGCAACGTCGCGCTGTCCGGTGCCATGTCGGACGACCTCGACCGCCAGACGGGCCTGCTGCTCGACGGGGACGAGCCGCCCCCCGACGTCTGCGTGATCATGATCGGCGCCAATGACGTGACCCGCCGGATGCCGCCGACCCAGTCGGTGCGGCTGCTGACCTCGGCCGTACGCCGGCTGCGGCTCGCGGGCTCCGAGGTCGTGGTCGGCACCTGCCCGGACCTGGGCACCATCGAGCCGGTGTACCAGCCGCTGCGCTGGCTGGCCCGCCGGGTCTCGCGCCAGCTGGCCGCCGCCCAGACCATAGGAGTGGTCGCGCTGGGCGCCCGTACGGTCTCCATGGGGGACCTGCTGGGCCCCGAGTTCGCCGCCAACCCGCGCGAGATGTTCGGCCCGGACTCCTACCACCCCTCGGCGGAGGGCTACGCGACCGCCGCGATGGCCGTCCTGCCCACCCTCTGCGCGGCCCTGTCGCTGTGGCCGGAGTCCGACCGGCTGGACGTGTCCCGCAACGAGGACATGCTCCCGGTGGCCAAGGCCGCCTCCGCCGCCGCGGGCCAGGCCGGCACCGAGGTCACCGCGGCCCGCGGGCCCTGGGTACTGCTCAAGCACCGGCGGCGCCGGCGGGTACCGGCCACGGACCCGGACCCGGCCCACGCCGGAGCGGGAGCCGGAGCTGGAGCCGGAGCCGAGGCCGGGGCCGGGGCGCCGGAGACACCGGTGCCCTGATCCCGGGCCGATCATGAGCCGATCACCAGCCCGATCCGCCGTCCCGACCGCGGCCCCGGCCCCGGAGCCGGCCCTGGAGTGCGGCCCGCATCACATGACAGGGGCCGTGACCTGGACCGTACGGGCCGGTAACTTCGCATGCGGTCCCGCAACGAGCCGCAACTCACCCCCTTGGAGCCCCGATGCCCGAAGCCGTCATCGTTTCCGCCGCCCGCTCCCCGATCGGGCGCGCCGGCAAGGGGTCCCTCAAGGACGTCCGCCCCGACGACCTGACCGCGACGATCATCCAGGCCGCCCTCGCCAAGGTCCCCGAGCTGGACCCGCGCCAGATCGACGACCTGATGCTCGGCTGCGGCCTCCCCGGCGGCGAGCAGGGCCACAACCTGGCCCGCATCGTGGCCGTGCAGATGGGCATGGACTACCTGCCGGGCACCACGATCACCCGCTACTGCTCCTCCTCGCTCCAGACCTCCCGCATGGCGCTGCACGCCATCAAGGCCGGCGAGGGCGACGTCTTCATCTCTGCGGGCGTCGAGACGGTCTCCCGGTTCATGAAGGGCTCCTCGGACGGCCTGCCGGACACGCACAACCCGCTCTTCGCCGACGCGGAGGCCCGTACGACCGCGGTCTCGCAGAGCACCGGCTCCTCGTGGCACGACCCGCGCGAGGACGGCCTGATCCCGGACGCCTACATCTCCATGGGCCAGACCGCCGAGAACCTGGCCCGCCTCAAGGGCGTGACCCGCCAGGACATGGACGAGTTCGGCGTCCGCTCCCAGAACCTGGCCGAGGAAGCCATCAAGAACGGCTTCTGGGCCCGCGAGATCACCCCGGTCACGACCCCGGACGGCACGGTCGTCTCCACCGACGACGGCCCGCGCGCCGGGGTCACCCTGGAGGGCGTCTCGGGCCTCAAGCCCGTCTTCCGCCCCGACGGCCTGGTCACGGCCGGCAACTGCTGCCCGCTCAACGACGGCGCGGCCGCGCTGGTCATCATGAGCGACACCAAGGCGCGGGAGCTGGGCCTGACCCCGCTGGCCCGGATCGTCTCCACCGGTGTCACCGGCCTCTCCCCCGAGATCATGGGCCTGGGCCCGGTCGAGGCGTCGAAGCAGGCGCTCAAGCGGGCGGGCCTGACCGTCGGCGACATCGACCTGTTCGAGATCAACGAGGCCTTCGCGGCCCAGGTCATCCCGTCCTACCGGGACCTGGAGATCCCGCTGGACAAGCTGAACGTCAACGGCGGGGCCATCGCCGTCGGTCACCCCTTCGGGATGACCGGTGCGCGCATCACCGGCACGCTGATCAACAGCCTGCAGTTCCACGACAAGCAGTTCGGCCTGGAGACGATGTGCGTCGGCGGCGGCCAGGGCATGGCCATGGTCATCGAGCGGCTGAGCTGAGCCGGAGCGGAGGGTAGGGGCCGTGCGAGGAACGAGCACGGCACCTGCCCGCAGCGGTGGCGAAGATCAGCGCGACCAGCAGAACCGAGCGGCTGAGCCGAGCCGGAGCGGCGGCACCTGCCCGTAGCCGGGTGAGGCTGCAACTACCCACCGCTAGCGCGAAGATCGGCCCGCGGGAGGGGGAAGTCGGCTCGACCGGCCGCTCCCCCCAGTCCCCCCAAGGGATCCGCGGGGATCCGCCCCTCTCTACTGACGCCGAATCTAACCCCGTCGCGGCCGACCTGTGACCGAATCTCCCCCAGGATGTGACCTTTGTCCTGGGGGATCGGCATTTACCCAGGTCAGGCCATGTTCGGGGAGGGGCTCCGGGACGAAAGCCCTGTCCAATTCGTGACGTAATGCACTGCACGCCATTCCCAGGTCAGGACAAGCTGATGTAGGAAGTCGGGGGATCGAATCAATCAGGAGTTAGTCAGTGAGCGCCATGTCTCTTGCCCTGCTGCTGACCACGGCCGCTGCCACGGCCGTGGGCGCTGCTGCGCTGCACGCCGTCCACGGCCTGCGCAAGCAGGTCACGGCCCTGCGCAGTGAGCTGGTCGTGTCGGCCCACCCCCGCGGTACGACCGTCCCGCACGCCCGCAACGCCGTGGAATCCCCCGCCGCCGAGATACGAGCCGCCGTCGCCGAGGCCCTCGCCGAGGAGCGCGAGCGCGAGCTCGCCGAGGCGCGGGCCTTCTGGGCCGCCCAGGAAGCCCGTGACGCCGCCGACGCTCCCTCGCTGCTGGGCGGCCTGCCCGGCCTCGGTGGCGAGGACGGTCCGGTCTTCCTGCCCCGGCAGGCCGACATGGTCGGGCTGGAGCCCGTGCTCGGTGAGGAGCTCGACGACTACCCGGAGGACTCCGCCGAGCTGGCGGCCGCCCGCCGGCGCCACCCCTCGCACCCCGACTTCGTGCCCGTGCAGGCCCCGCACCCCGGCGCCGACCACGAGCGCACGGTCAGCCGCCTGGAGGAGCTCGCGCAGGCCCGTACGGCCCTCGCGGACGTCCGCCCGGGTCCGCTGGGCACCCTGGACGTGTACGTCTTCACGGACGGCACCACGCTCTGCATGACCCCCGGCCACCGGGAGACCGCGGAGCGCCTCGCCGAGGCCCTGCGCTCGGGCACCGCGCCGGTCCTGCTGGGCGGCTCGGGCATTTCCGGCGCCTACGCCCTGACCTTCTCCTGCGGCGACACCGAGGACCCGGACAGCAACGTCTACATCCTCGCGGACCGCGTCATCGCATCGCTCTGACTTCCGCCTGCTCCACCAGCCGCACGGCCTCGTCCAGCACCTCGGACGGGGCCGTCGTGCTTTCCCCCTCGCGTGCGCCGCGCAGCGCCTCGGCGAGGTCCTGCCCGGCCACCGCAACCTGGTCCCCGACGACGAACACCCCGGCGTCCGGCATCAGGCGCGCCGGAGCCGCCCCCGCGGGGTCCTCCAGGCGCTGTGCCCGTACGGAGAGCTCCCGGGCCAGCTCCAGCGCCTCGGCGGCGGCCCCGCGCTGCAGACGGCTCTGGGGCGCGGCCCTCAGCCGGTCGGAGAAACGTTCCACGGCGGCGGTCAGGGGCGAAGTATCAAGCACCCGGCCGACCTTACGCGCCGCCCGGGCACCATTGCCAACGGGCGAACTCTCCGGCACGGTGGCGTGAAGAGAACAGCACGGCAAACCTTCCGGAGGCGCCCATGTCCGTAGAGTTCTCCGAGCAGACGCACCGCAACATGATCGACAGAATTCCCCAGTCGACCGGTCGTGAGGTCTCCGACTGGCTCCGCGCCGTGGACGACGGCCCTTCCCTCGTCCGGTTCGAGGAGAAGGTCAGCTGGCTCCTCGGCGCGCATGAGCTGTCGTACGGCCAGGCCAAGGCGATCATCCACGAGTACGACCTGCGCAGGGCCGCCCGCAGACTCGGCTGAGCCCCTGCCCCCTTCCGAAGCCCCCGACCCCCGTACCCCACTCAGACACGCGAAGGCCCCGCGAGCGGTGCGCTCGCGGGGCCTTCGCCGTACTTAAATGTCGTGCCGGGCGGCACGTCCTGCTAGTCGCCCCGGAGGATCGACAGCAGGCGCAGCATCTCCAGGTAGATCCACACCAGGGTCATGGTGAGGCCGAAGGCCGCCAGCCAGGACTCCTCGCGCGGGGCGCCGTATGCCAGACCGTCCTCGACCTGCTTGAAGTCGAGGGCGAGGAAGCAGGCGCCGAGGATGATGCCGATGACACCGAACAGGATGCCGAGGCCGCCGCTGCGGAAGCCGAGGCCGTCGCCGCCCGCGAACATCGAGAACAGCATGTTGACGACCATGAGCAGGACGAAGCCCATGGCCGCGGCCATCACGAAGCCGTAGAAGCGGCGGGTCACGCGGATCCAGCGCATCTTGTAGGCGAAGAGCACGCCCGCGAAGACGCACATCGTGCCCAGGACGGCCTGGACGACCACGCCCGCACTGATGTAGGTGCTGACGGCGGAGCTGATGACACCGAGGAAGACGCCCTCGAAGGCCGCGTAGGCCAGGATCAGCGCCGGAACCGGCTTGGCCTTGAAGGACTGGATCATCGCGAAGACGAACGCGACGAGCGCCGCGCCGAAGGCGATCATGTACGACTTGTTGATGTTGGCCGGGTCGACCGGGAGCACGATCCAGGAGATGACGGCCGTCAGGACGACGGTGCCGAGCGTCATGGCCGTACGGCTCACGACGTCGTCGATGGTCATCGCGTTGGTGCGCGCCGGCGCCTGCGGCATACCCGTCGCCGGGTCGGTCGCATACGGGTTCGTCGCGTACGGGTTGGCGGCGGTCCCGGCCTGTTCGTGCTGCTGCGTACCGAAGCCCGCGTAGCCACCGTTGTCGCGGCTGAACCCCCGTCGCGAGAAGACCGGGTTACTGCTCCTCATCTCACTCCTCCATGGCCACGGTGCGCGGCCTTGCATCAAGAGTAATGCGTTCGCAAAGAAAGCACCCTACTGCTGGAGGAGGATCTTAGGAGAAGGCATGGCAGAGCGCAGAGGATAAATGAGGAGATCCCCTGCGAAGCCGCGCAAGGGTCGCGAGAGTCGCGAGAGTGCCCGGAGCCGGACTTGAACCGGCACGACCACCGAAGGTCAGCGAGGTTTAAGCTCGCCGTGTCTGCCATTCCACCATCCGGGCAGGCTGGCGACTCCCGTGCAGAAAAGCCTTGAACGCTGCGCCGAGCCTATCCGGAACGCCATGATCGCCAGGCGGCCGGTAATGCGATGTTGTCTGATTTTATTGGCGATTGATGGGCCGTCAGAGCCGAGAACGCACGGTCGGACCGCTCCGGACGGCGGTGATCGACGTTGTGGGATTGACGGGATTTCGATGGCCCGCGCCACCCCGCCCGCCACCCCTCCACGCCACCCCGGCGCACCTGGGGCGAGCTCGGACGATCCGCGGGCCCCTCGGAGCATCCGCGGACAGCTCCCGGACAGCTCCCGGACCGCCGCCCGACGACTCCCGGCGGCCTCCGGGCGCCCCTCGGGCGGTCCCGTCCGGCGGCCGCGCACCCCGAGCCGCGTCAGGGTCTGTCATACCAGAGGAGGAGACGGGTACCCCTTCCGGTCAGACTCCAGTGGGCTGTGGAACGGGCACACCGGCTGATCCCGAGCGGGGGTGGCCACGGCGAGGATTGAGGGGTACCGCCCCACCGCAGCAGCCGCTCGACAGGAGTCCCTCCGTGACCGCCATGAACTACGCCCCCCAGCACACCGCCCAGGCCGTGGCCGCCCGCGCCACGCAGCTCTCCAAGGTGTACGGCCAGGGCGAGACCCAGGTGGTCGCGCTCGACAACGTCTCCGTCGACTTCGCCCAGGGCCAGTTCACCGCGATCATGGGCCCGTCGGGCTCCGGCAAGTCCACGCTGATGCACTGCGTCGCCGGCCTGGACACCTTCTCCGCGGGCTCGGTGCGCATAGGCGACACCGAGCTCGGCACGCTGAAGGACAAGCAGCTGACCCAGCTGCGCCGGGACAAGATCGGCTTCATCTTCCAGGCCTTCAACCTGTTGCCGACGCTGACGGCCCTGGAGAACATCACGCTCCCCATGGACATCGCCGGCCGCAAGCCCGACAAGCAGTGGCTGGACAAGGTGATCGCCATGGTCGGCCTCTCCGACCGGCTCTCCCACCGCCCCACCCAGCTCTCCGGCGGCCAGCAGCAGCGCGTGGCCGTGGCCCGCGCCCTGGCCTCCCGCCCCGAGATCATCTTCGGCGACGAGCCCACCGGAAACCTCGACTCCCGCTCCGGCGCCGAGGTCCTCGGCTTCCTGCGCAACTCCGTCCGCGAGCTCGGCCAGACCGTCGTGATGGTCACCCACGACCCGGTCGCCGCCTCCTACGCGGACCGCGTCATCTTCCTCGCGGACGGCCGCATCGTCGACGAGGTGCTCAGCCCCACCGCCGACGGCGTGCTCGACCGCATGAAGGCCTTCGACGCCAAGGGCCGCACCAGCTGAGGGACTGCCCCTCCGCCAGTCCTCCGCTGACCCCTCGACATCCTGGACTCCTCCACCATGTTCCGTACCGCCCTGCGCAACGTGCTCGCGCACAAGGCGAGGCTGCTGATGACGGTGCTCGCCGTCGTCCTCGGCGTCGCCTTCGTCTCCGGCACCCTCGTCTTCACCGACACCCTCGGCAAATCCCTCAGCAACCAGTCCGCGAAGAGCTACGAAGGCGTCGCCGTCTCCGTCACCTCGTACGGCCAGAGCCGCGACGAGAACGGCCAGAAGCAGGGCGAGCCGGGCATCAGCCAGCAGACCCTCGACAAGGTCAAGGCCGTCAAGGGAGTCGACCTCGTGAGCGGCCGGGTCTCCGGCTTCGCCGGCGTCGGCGACGAGAACGGCAAGCTGATCGGCCAGGGCTGGGCGAACAAGGGCTCCAACTTCGCGCCCGTCAAGGACGGCAAGGACCCCCGCTACACCTTCACCGACGGCGCCGGCCCGGCCAAGGACGACCAGATCGCCCTCGACAAGGAGACCGCGTCCAAGGGCAAGTACAAGGTCGGCGACAAGGTCCGCGTCGCCACCAACGGCCCGGTCAAGGAGTACGCCCTCACCGGCGTCTTCACCACCGAGGACGGCTCGGTCAACGCCGGCGGCAGCCTGGTGCTCTTCGACACCGCCGTCGCGCAGCAGCTGTACTCGAAGCCCGGCTACTTCCAGGAGCTCTCGGTCAGCGCCAAGGCCGGCACCGGCGCCGACCAGCTGCTCTCCGAGATCAAGCCGCTGCTCAACAGCGACAACACCAAGGCCCAGACCGGCGCCCAGCTGGCCGCGGACCAGGCCAAGGACATCGAGAAGGGCATGAGCGGCATGAACACCATGCTGCTGATGTTCGCCTTCATCTCGCTCTTCGTCGGCGTCTTCCTGATCTACAACACCTTCACCATGCTGGTCACCCAGCGCACCAAGGAGCTGGCCCTGCTGCGCGCCGTCGGCGCCAACCGCGGCCAGGTCGTCCGCTCGGTGCTCGCCGAGGCCACGGTCGTCGGCGTCATCTCCGCCGCGATCGGCCTCGCCACCGGTGTCGGCCTCGCGGTCGGCATGCGGTCCCTGATGGACTCCCTCGGTGCCAAGGTCCCGGCCGGCGACCTCGTGATCGCCCCGACCACGATCGTCGCGGCCCTGGTCATCGGCGTCCTCGTCACCGTGCTCGCCGCGCTGGTGCCCGCCTGGCGCACCGGCCGGATCGCCCCGGTCGCGGCCATGGGCAGCGCCCACCTGCCGGCCACCGCGAAGTCCCTCGTCCTGCGCAACGTCATCGGCAGCATCCTCGGCCTGCTCGGCGTCGGCCTGGTCATGCTCGGCGTGTCCATGGGCAGCGACGGCCGGATGGTCATCGGCGGCGGCGCCTTCTTCCTGCTCCTCGGTCTGATCGTGCTGCTGCCGCTGCTGTCGCGGCCGGTCATCTCGGCCCTGCGCCCGCCGCTGCAGAAGGTCTTCGGGGTCCCCGGCAAGCTGGCCGCGCAGAACGCCCTGCGCAACCCGCGCCGTACGGCCGTCACGGCCGCCTCGCTGGCCATCGGCCTGACCCTGGTCACCGCGCTGTCGGTCGTCGGCATCACCATGGGCAAGGCCGTGGACCGGATGAGCACGGACAAGATCAAGGCCGACTACAAGGTCTCCATGAACGGCGGCGTCGGCAGCCTCGACAAGTCCGTCGCCGAGGCCTTGTCGAAGGCCCCCGGCATCAAGGCGGTCTCCCCGCAGACGGCCGGGACGTTCAAGATCGGTGACGAGTACAACTCGGCGTCGGGCGTCAACCCGGCCGCCATCGGCGAGATGCTCAACATCGACGTCGTCAGCGGTTCGCTGAGCAGCCTGGCCAAGGGCGAGGTCGCCGTCGCGGACAAGACCGCGGCGAAGGCCAAGCTCTCGGTCGGCTCCACGCTGGAGGTCATGTTCGACGACGGCCAGAAGGTCTCGCTCAAGGTCGGCGCGGTCTACAAGGAGCTGGAGGGCCTGCTCTCCCCGTACGTCATCGACGACAAGGTCCTCAGCGCGCACACCGAGGACCAGTACATCCCCGAGGTGTACGTCAACACCACCGGCGGCGGCTCCAAGGCCGGCGAGAAGGCCGTCCTGGACGCGCTCGGCAACAACCCGGCGATCGGCATCGCCACCCAGCAGGACATGCGCAACGAGATGGGCGGCATCGTCAACCTCGCCCTGAACATCATGTACGGCCTGCTGGGCATGGCGCTGATCATCTCGGTGCTCGGCGTGGTCAACACGCTGGCGATGTCCGTCTTCGAGCGCAAGCAGGAGATCGGCATGCTGCGGGCGATCGGTCTCGACCGCAGCCGGGTCAAGAACATGATCCGCCTGGAGGCCGTGGTCATCTCGCTCTTCGGCGCGATCCTCGGCATCGGCGTCGGCATCTTCCTCGCCTGGGCCGTCGGCACCACCTTCAGCAAGTCGATCCCGAACTACGAGCTGGTGCTCCCGTACGACCGGATCGGGATCTTCCTCCTGCTCGCCGGTGTGGTCGGCGTCCTGGCGGCCATGTGGCCCGCCCGCAGCGCCGCCCGGCTGAACATGCTCACCGCCATCAAGACCGAGTAGCGGCGCAGGGATGACGCGAAGGGCCCCGGGGCACACGCCCCGGGGCCCTTCGCGTTCGTACGGGGGCCGGGCGCGGGCCTTACGGGGGCTACGCGCCCCAGGTGCGCAGCCGCAGCGGCAGCCCGGCCTCGCCGCGCGGTGCGGGCTTGACCGCGAGGACCTGGTTGACCCCGAGCCGGCCGTGCTCGAAGCCGAGTGCCGAGGCCGCCATGTACAGCAGCCAGACCCTGGCGCGCCCGGGCGAGGTCAGCCGTACCGCCTCGTCCCAGCGCTCCTCCAGCCGGGCCACCCAGGCCCGCAGGGTGAGCGCGTAGTGCTCGCGCAGGGCCTCCACGTCCCGGACCTCGAAGCCGGCCCGCTCCAGCTCGCCGACGGTCGTGCCGAGCGGGGAGAGCTCCCCGTCGGGGAAGACGTAGGCGTCGATGAACACGTCGATCCGGTACGTCTCCTCGTCCGGCTCGGGGGGCCGGGCGATCTGGTGGTTCAGCAGCCGTCCGGCGGGCCGCAGCAGCCCGTGCAGGGTGCGGGCGTACTCGCGGTACCGGTCGGCGCCGACGTGCTCGGCCATGCCGACGGAGGAAATGGCGTCGTACGGGCCGTCCTTGACGTCCCGGTAGTCCTGGACCCGGATCTCGACCAGGTCGGCCAGCCCCTCCTCCGCGACGCGCTTGCGGGCGTACGCGGCCTGCTCGCCGGAGAGCGTGACGCCGGTGACCCGCGCGCCGTACTCGCGGGCGGCGTGCAGGGCCATGGAGCCCCAGCCGCAGCCGACGTCCAGGAGCCGGTCCCCCGGCCGCAGGGCGAGCTTGCGGCACACGAGGTCGAGCTTGTCGTGCTGGGCCTGCTCCAGGGTCCCGCCGGGGCTCCAGTAGGCGCAGGAGTACACCATGGTGGGGCCGAGGACGTGGCCGTAGAACTCGTTGCCCACGTCGTAGTGGTGGCCGATGGCGGCGCGGTCGCGGCCCTTGGTGTGGCGGGGGCCGCCGCGGCGGACGGCCTCCTCGGCGGGGGGCGCGGGCGGCGGCAGCGGCCGGGCGAGCGCGATCAGCTCGCGCACGGCGGCCCGGTGCGCCGGATCGCGCAGCAGTCCGGCCGCCCCCGGCGGGGCGGAGGGCTGCGGGCCGCTCCGCGGGGGCCGCTCCCACAGGAGGCCGCCCACCCGGTCCAGCAGTTCGAACAGGTCCCCCTCGACCGTCAGCTCGCCGGCGACCCAGGCCCGGGCCAGCCCCAGTTCGCCCGGCTTCCACAGCATCCGGCGCAGGGCGCGGCGGTGGCGCAGGACGAGCACGGGTCCGGTCGGCGGGCCCGCCTCGGTGCCGTCCCACGCACGGACGCGGACGGGCAGGGGGGCGCCCAGCAGGGTCTCGGCAAGAGCGGCCAGCCGCGGCGCGGCGTCGTTCATGGCGCACCTCCAGAAGAGCTCCGCCACAAGGCTCTACCCCGACCGCGCTCCGCGTAAGCAGGCGCGGGGAGGCGCCGGGCACGCCGAAGGGGCCCCCCGCACCACGGATGGCGGGCGGCCCCTTCGGGTCGTTCGGTCCTGCTGGTCCTACGGGTCGAGCCGGGTCAGGAGGCCTTGGCCTTCTGGGCCGGCGCCGCGGCGGCGGCCGGAGCCGGCGCCGGCTTGGCGGCCTCGTAGAACTCCTCGCGGGGGGTCTCCAGCGCACCGAGGGAGACGACCTCGCGCTTGAGGAACATGCCGAGGGTCCAGTCGGCGAAGACGCGGATCTTGCGGTTCCAGGTCGGCATGGCCAGACCGTGGTAGCCACGGTGCATGTACCAGGCGAGCCGGCCCTTGAGCTTGATCTTCATCTTGCCCATGACGATCATCGCGACGCCCTTGTGGAGGCCGAGGCCCGCCACCGCACCCTTGTTGGAGTGCGCGTACTCCTTCTGCGGGAAGCCCCGCATGCCGGAGATCACGTTGTCGCCGAGGACCTTGGCCTGGCGCAGCGCGTGCTGGGCGTTCGGCGGGCACCAGGCGTTCTCGACGCCGGCCTTGCGGGCCGCGACGTCGGGGACCTGGGCGTTGTCGCCCGCGGCCCAGATGTAGTCGCTGCCCTGGACCTGGAGGGTCGGGGCGGTGTCCACGTGGCCGCGCGGGCCCAGCGGCAGGCCGTAGCGGGCCAGCACCGGGTTGGGCTTGACGCCCGCGGTCCACACGAGGGTGTTGGAGTCGACCTCGAGGCCGTTCTTCAGCACCACGTGGCCGTCCACGCAGGAGTCCATGGAGGTGTTGAGGTAGATCTCGATGCCACGCGACTCGAGGTGCTCCTTGCCCCAGGTGCCGAGCTTGGGCCCGACCTCGGGAAGGATCTTGTCGGCCGCGTCCACCAGGATGAAGCGCATGTCCTCGCGCTTGACGTTGGTGTAGTACTTCGCGGCGTCGCGGGCCATGTCCTCGACCTCGCCGATGGTCTCCGCACCGGCGAAGCCGCCGCCGACGAAGACGAAGGTGAGGGCCTTGCGGCGGACGTTCTCGTCCGTCGTGGACTCGGCCTTGTCGAGCTGCTCGAGGACGTGGTTGCGCAGGCCGATGCCCTCTTCGACGCCCTTCATACCGATGCCCTGTTCGGCGAGGCCGGGGATCGGGAAGGTGCGGGAGATGGCGCCGAGCGCGATCACCAGGTAGTCGAAGGGCAGCTCGTACGCCTCGCCGACGAGCGGCGTGACGACGGCGACCTTGCGGTCCTGGTCGATGCTGGTGACCCGGCCGGTGAGAACCTCTGCCTTGGGCAGCACGCGTCGCAGCGGGACGACGACGTGCCGAGGCGAGATGCTGCCTGCGGCCACTTCAGGGAGGAAGGGCTGGTAGGTCATGTACGAGCGCGGGTCGACGACCGTGACGGTCGCCTCGCCGTAGCGCATCTTCTTCATGATGCGCTTGGCTGCGTACAGGCCTACGTACCCACCTCCTACAACGAGGATCCTGGGACGCTCCGTGGTGCTCATGGAACGAGTATCCAGCACCCGATAGGGGGACGCTCGTGAGCCCCTTCACAAGGTACTGGAAGGCCTCTGCTACACTCCGCCGCCCACGTGACCGAGGTCATGGCGCAAACGGGGAACCAGGGTGTAACGGGAGTCGTTGTTTACCCGTCCTGAACTGGGCTCCAGGCCCGTAACCGGAGTAGACCACCGGCTTCGTCGGTACCTACGGCCACCACCCGGCGGCGGCCTCGAATCGCACGAACGCTCGCACAAAAAGAGGCCCATGGGCCTCCGGAGCGCCTCAAAGTGCCCTCTCGGTGGCCCAACAGGCCCCTTTTCCTTGTGAAGAACTTCACGAAGTTCATGTGGATCACAGGACTTTCGACCCCCGAAGGACCCCCGAAAGGCCCCCGTCCAGGCTCCGTCCAGGCCCCGTCCAGACCCGGTCAAGGCCCGCTCAGGCCACCGACCAGGCGATTCCGTCCGGCATTACCGGTGAACCCACACCCGTTTACGCGACACCCGGCAGGTGTACACGTTCGCGCGTACACTGGCTGTCATGAGTGATGAGAACGCCGTGACCGTGCGCGAAGCCCGCGCCCATCTTGCGGACCACATCAACCGTGCCGAGCAGGGCTCCCCGACCATAATCACGCGGAACGGCGCTCCGGTGGCCGCCCTCGTCCCCATCGCGGACTTCAACGCGCTCGAAGAGGCGGCAGACGAGCTGCTCGCACGCGAGGCGGAGGCGGTACTCGCCGAGGGCGGAACGACCGTGACGATGGCCGAGCTGCTGGCCGACCTGTTCAGCGAACGGGGTGACGGCGCGGCGTGAAGTACGCCTTTCGGTTCACGACTGCGGCGCAACGGCAGCTCCGGGCGATCGACAGGCCGGCAGCGATGCGGATCCTCGCCGCCCTGACCACGCTGGGAGACGATCCGTACCGCGAGGACGCCGACATCAAGAAGCTCACCGGCCCCTCCGGCCTGTACCGGCTCCGGGTCGGCAGCTACCGGATCGCCTACCAGGTCCTGGACGGCGAGCTCGTCATCCTCGTCGTCAAGGTGGGCGACCGCCGCGACATCCACCGCAGCATCTGAATCCCAGGCAGACGGCGGGGGGGGGGGGGGGGGGGGGGGGGGGGGGGGGGGGGGGGGGGGGGGGGGGGGGGGGGGGGGGGGGGTTGTTTTTACTTCCTCGTTTTTTTCTCCGTACAGTAA
>NZ_JBVJUY010000047.1:0-56229 GCF_055604165.1 Streptomyces sp. NPDC037242 | reverse complement strand
TCCCCCCCCCCCCCCCCCCCCCCCCCCCCCCCCCCCCCCCCCCCCCCCCCCCCCCCCCCCCCCCCCCCCCCCCCCCCCGACCGGTCCGCCCGTACGGCATGGTGGTCGGATGCAGTTGCGCCGGGCCGTGCCCCTCTCCCTCGTCGCGCTCCTCGCGAGCGCCGGCTGCGTTTCGGTCGGCCCGCAGTCGCAGTCTCCCGCCGCCCCCACGCGCGGCCCCGTACCGCGGGCCGGCTCCGCCGAGGCACCCGCGCCGGGGGACGGACCGGCGGCGCTGCCCCTCGGCCGACTGCCGGCGGCCCCGGCCGGGACGGAGCCGGCGGCCGAGGCGAAGCTGGGGACCGGGGCGGAGCCGGCGGCCGACGTGCCCGCCGCGAGGGCGCCCCGGCCGCGTGCCGGACGTCCCGCGAAGCCGGCCGCGCCCCGGCGGGCGCACCCGCCCAAGACCCCGCCCGCCCGCCCCGGCCGCCCGCCGGCCCCGCAGCCGCGCGTGGACGAGCTCTGCGCGGCGGCGGAGGGCGCCGTACCGCCGTCGATCGTGGACCTGTGCATCCGCCAGTTCGGGCGCTGACCTGCGGGAAAGGCCCCATAGGCTGACGGGGGCTTGACTCTCACACTGTGTCAGGGCCTGCACTGGAGGACGTCATGTTCATCATCGGAGACTTCGCCAAGCACGGCCGGGTATCGGTCCGCATGCTGCGTCACTACGACGCGCTCGGACTGCTGCGCCCGGCCCGTGTCGACCCCGCCAGCGGCTACCGCTACTACGAGGCCGAACAGCTCGCCCGCCTCAACCGTGTCATCGCGCTCAAGGAACTCGGCTTCAGCCTGGACCAGGTGGGGTCGATCCTCGACGAGCGGGTGGGCGCGGAGGAGTTGCGCGGCATGCTGCGGCTGCGGCAGGCGGAACTGGAGTCGGCCATGGCCGCCGCGGCGGCCCGGCTGACCCAGGTCGAGACGAGGCTCCGGATCATCGAGAGCGAGGGCACCATGCCTGCTGAGGACATCGTCGTGAAGAGCCTTCCCCCGGTCCGGCTGGCCGAGCTGACCGGAGTCGCCGGGAGTTACGAGCCGCAGGACATCGGCCCGGTCATCGGGCCGCTGTACGACGAGCTGTGCCGCCGCATCGAGGCCGCCGGGGTGGCCCCGACCGGACCGGGCATCGCGTACTACGAGGACGCGGCGGGAGCCGAGCCGGGGTCGGTCCTCGTGCACGCCGGGCTGCCGGTCGCGGACGCCGTACGGGCCGAGTCGCTGGGCGGCGGCGTACGGATCGTCGAGCTGCCCGGGGTCGAGCGGGCCGCGACGGTCGTGCACCGGGGCTCGATGGACTCCGTACTGCCGACCGCCCAAGCCCTCGCGCACTGGATCGACGCGAACGGGGAGCGCTCGGCCGGGTACGCCCGCGAGCTGACCCTGGCCTGCCCGGAGGACCGGGACCAGTGGGTGACGGAGCTCCAGGAGCCGCTCGCCCGCTGAGTTCCGCCGGGTTCCGCGGGGTTCCGCCGAGTTCCGCGGGCGTCGGCCGGCCTCGTAGGATCCGCGGATGCAGCGGGTACTGGTGGTCGGGATCAGCGGAGCCGGGAAGTCCACCCTGGCCCGGGCGTTGGGACGGCGGCTCCGGCTGCCGTACCACGAGATGGACGCCCTCCATTTCACCGGGCCGGGGTGGGCCGTCAACCCGACCTACGCCGAGGACACGGCGCGGATCGCCGGGGCCGACCGGTGGATCCTCGACTCCTTCGGCGCCCCGGCCGTCCGCGACCTGCTGTGGGAGCGCGCCGACACGGTGGTCTGGCTGGACCACCCGCGGCGCGTCGTCATGCGCCGGGTACTGCTCCGCTCGCTGCGCCGGAGCCTGACGCGGGAGCGGCTGTTCGGCGGGAACCGGGAGTCATGGCGGGAGTGGCTGCGCGCCGACCACCCCGTGTGGTGGGCCTGGACGCGGTACGGGTCCCGGCGCGCGGAGATCGCACGGCGGGCCGGGGACGCGCGGTTCGCTCCGCTGACGGTGGTCCGCCTGCGTTCCCCGGGAGCGGCCGACGCCTGGCTCCGGTCTCAGGAGCCGGCGGTGCGGCGGCCGCACACGTAGGCGCAGCGCTGGGCCGTACCGCGGCGGGCCGTGCGCAGCCGGCGCACGGTGGCGTGGCCGCGGCGGCGCCACTCGGCGCGGGGCAGCCCCGCGCGCTGGCCGCCCCCGGTGATCAGGGCGTTGACGGGCGCGTACGGGTCCGCGGCCATCGTCTTCGCGAGCAGGACGCCGACCACGAGCGGGACCAGGGCCACGGCCAGCGCCGAGCCGGCGGTGGTCACGTGCTGCATGCGCGGGCGAGGTGCGGGTGCGGTGCGCACGGCGTCGGAAGTCATGTCCCCATTCGAGCAGCGGCGGCGCGGCGGGGAATCGGGGCGGATACTCAGGCCGTTGGGCGTGGAGTACTCAGACGCGGATCGGGCGGGGACGACAGCGACGGCGAGGTGGCAGCGGTGGCGACGGCACCCGGGCAGGGCTTCGAACCGGCGACGGGTGACGGCCCCGAGCCGCCGGGGTCAGGGCGGGCGGCGGAGCTGCGCACGGCCTACGAGGGGCTGTTGCAGATCCGTCGCCTGGTCAACGCCGGGGCGGACACCCGGGTTCCCGCGCCGTGGGAGTTGCTGCGGATGCCGCGTGCGGTGGCGCTCGTCCTGGAGGCGGCGGGTCTGCCCCCGTCGGCGGTGGACGCGGAGGGCCGCCGGACCCGGACGGGCTACCGGGTGACGGCGAGCCCGTCGGGGGACGGCCGGGTCGAGGTCACCTGGCTCGGCCCGCCGGGCGGCGGCGCGGCCGCGGAGGAGCAGGACCGCCTGACCGCCTGCGCCGCGGCGCTCGAACCACTGGGCTGGGTCTGCCTCCTGTACCGCGGCCCCCGCCGCCGCCGCTTCCTGGAGGTGGAACCGCCCCGCTGACGCCCCGGGCCTCAATTGAACGGGCAATGACAAGCGTCATGGCGGACACCTTCGTTGAACCTCGGGTGGTCGGGCGGCGCCCGTCCGGTGGAACACCGCCCCGGCCCGCGACACCGCTACCGGGTGGTGTCGCGGGCCGGGCCGCGGTAGCGCTCCGCGAGCACTCCCACCGCCTCCGCGAGGGCCGTGCGCAGCTCCGGCGGGTCGAGGACCTCCGCCTCCGTGCCCAGGCGGAGGAGGTCGCAGACCGCGACGTCCTGGGACTCGACGGAGAGTTCCACCCGTACCCAGCCCTCCGCGTCCGTCGGCCCGGCGCCCGCGAGGGCCCGTACGCCCACCGCCCCGAACTGCATCGGCAGCAGGCGCAGGGCGCGCGGGGAGAGGCGTACGACGGCCGTCTGGTGGTGGCGCGCCGCCTCCAGCCGCCGGGCGGACTCCTCCCAGTACGCGGCGAGCGAGAACCCGTCGGGCCGTTCGAAGCCCTCCGCGAGCGCTTCGACGCCCAGGAACCGCCCCACCCGGTACGTACGGACCGCCTCCTGCGCGGCGGGCCGGGCCACGAGGTACCAGATGCCGCCCTTGAGGACGAGGCCGAGCGGGCACAGCTCACGGTGCACCTCGCCGTTCCACCGGCGGTAGTGGGTGCGGAGCCTGCGCTGGTCCCAGACGGCCCGGGCCACCTGCGCGAGGTACGGAACGGGGTCGGCCTCCCGGAACCAGGCGGTGGCGTCCAGGTGGAAGCGGTCCTGGAGCTGCCGGGCCCGGTCGGCGAGTTCCGCGGGCAGCGCGGCCTGGAGCTTGAGCTGGGCGGCGGCCAGGTCGCCGCCGAGGCCGAGGTCCGCGGCGGGTCCCGGGGCGCCGGCGAGGAAGAGGGAGCCTGCCTGGGCGTCGGTGAGGCCGGTGAGACGGGTGCGGTAACCGTCCATCAGCCGGTACCCGCCGGCCGGTCCGCGGTCGGCGTGGACCGGAACCCCGGAGGCGCCGAGGGCTTCGACGTCCCGGTAGACGGTGCGGACGGACACCTCCAGCTCGGCGGCGAGCTCGGGGGCGGTCATCCGGCCGCGGTTCTGCAGCAGCAGGAGCAGGGAGAGGAGCCGGTCGGCGCGCATGGCGCCATTGTGCGGGGTCGCCCGCCGGTACCTGACAGCAGGTGTCAGGTATGCCGGACAGGGTGTTCCCGGGCGGGGCGGACAGCCACCCCGCCGCGAACCAGGAGGCCCACGATGCCCAGTCCCGCAAACCCCGCGAACCCCGCCGGCGGCCGTTTCACGTACAGCAACTGGGAGGAGCGGCCGGTCGGCCCCGCCGAGGGCTTCCCGCGCCTGGCCCGCGCCACGGTCACGAACGCCTTCGCCGGGGTCGTCACGGCCCCCGCGACGACCTGCGACTACACGATCACCTACTGCGCCCGGAACGTCGGGTCCTTCGCCGGGATGGAGCTGCTGTCCGGCAGCGTCGACGGCCGCAAGGGCACCTTCGTACTGGAGGAGCGCGGGACCTTCGACGCCTCCGGCACCGACTGCCGCTTCGAGGTGGTGCCCGGTTCCGGCACCGGAGACCTGACGGGCCTTTCGGGATCCGGTTCCTTCAGGGCCCGTCACGGCGAAGCCTCCGTCGAGTACGCCTTCACGTACGAACTGCGCTGAGTGCCCCCGGCTCAGTCCGGGTGGCGCAGCAGCCGCAGGGCGTTGGCGACGACCAGGAGGGTCGAGCCCTCGTGGACCAGGACCGCCGGGCCGATGCCCAGGCCGAGGACGGTGGCCGGGACGAGGACGGCGACGATGCCGAGGCTCAGCCAGAGGTTCTGGCGGATCACCCGGCTCGCGCGGCGGCTGAGGCCGGTGATGAAGGGGAGGCGGCGCAGGTCGTCGGACATCAGGGCGATGTCCGCCGTCTCCAGGGCCACCGCCGAGCCGGCCGCGCCCATCGCCACGCCGACGGTGGCTCCTGCCATGGCCGGGGCGTCGTTGACCCCGTCGCCGATCATGGCCGTACGGGCGGTGCGGCGCAGCCGGGTCACCTCGGCGACCTTGTCCTGCGGCATGAGGCCGCCGCGGACCTCGTCCATGCCGACGGCACGGCCGACCGCGTCGGCGACGCGCTGGTCGTCGCCGGACAGCATCACGGTCCGGGCCACACCGAGCCGGCGCAGGGCCGCCACGGTGTCCGCGGCCTCCGGGCGCGGGGCGTCCATCAGGCCCAGGGTGCCGAGCCAGCGGTCGCCGCGGCGCACGAGCATGGTGGTGCGGCCGGTGCGCGCGAGTTCTTCCGTACGGTCGCGCAGTGCGGCCGGGACGGGCGGTCCCGCGAGGGAGTCGGCGTAGGACAGGCTGCCGATGTGGACGCTCTCCCCGTCGACTTCGGCGAGGATCCCGCGGCCGATGACGGCCCGCAGGTTCCCGGCCTCCGGCGTCGGGGCGCCCGCCAGGAGCCCGGCGCCGTCGCGGACCACGGCCTGCGCGAGCGGGTGGTCGCTGAGCCGCTGCGCGGCGACGGCGGTGCTCAGCAGTTCCTCGCGTCCGCTGCCGTCGGCCGGCTCGATCTCGGTGAGGCGCGGGCGCCCCTCGGTCAGGGTGCCCGTCTTGTCGAAGGCGACGGTCCGCAGGCGGCCGAACTCCTCCAGCGGCGCCCCGCCCTTGACCAGCACTCCCCCGCGGGCGGCGCGGCCCACCGCGCTGAGTACGGCGGCCGGGGTGGCGATGGCGAGGGCGCACGGGCTGGCGGCCACGAGGACGGCCATGGCGCGGTAGAAGGTGTCGGTGAAGGGCTCGCCGGTGAGCGCGCCGAAGGCGAGCAGGGCGGCGGCGAGCACGAGCACACCCGGTACGAAGAACTTCTGGAAGCGGTCGGTGAACCGCTGGGTCGGCGAGGTGCGCTCCTCGGCGTCCTGGACCATCCGGACCACCCTGGCCAGCGTGTTGTCCCCGGCGAGCCGCGTGACGACCACGTCGAGGGCGCCGGCGCCGTTGACGGTGCCGGCATAGACCCGGCTGCCCGGGTCCACGCCCGCCGGGTCCGCGAGGGCGGCGGCCGGGTCCGCGACCGGCGTCTTGTCGGCGGGCACGCTCTCGCCGGTGATGGGGGCCTGGTCCACGCTGCTGCCGCCCTCGGTGACGAATCCGTCGGCCGGGACGCGGGCGTGCGGGCGGACCAGCACGGTGTCGCCCACGGTCAGCTGCTCGACGGGCACCTCGGCCGGGGCTCCGGAGCCGCGCCGCACGAGTGCGGTGCGCGGGGCCAGCTCGGCGAGGGCCTCGATGGAGCGCCGGGCGCGGCCCATCGCGTACCCCTCCAGGGCATGGCCGAGGCTGAACAGGACGAGGAGTACGGCGCCCTCCTCCCAGCGGCCGATCGCGGCGGCGCCGGCCGCGGCGACGAGCATCAGGAAGTCGACCTGGAAGCGTCCCCGGCGCACGGTGGCGACGGCCTCGCGGAGGGTGAAGAACCCGCCGAAGGCGTACGCCGCCATGAAGAGGGCCTGCGGGACGGGCCCGCCGCGGCCGGTCAGCTGGAGGGTCAGACCCGTGAGGTAGACGGTGAGGGCGAGCAGGGCGCTGACCAGCTCCGCGCGCTCGCCGAGGATTCCGCTGGGGCGGCCGCCTTCGCGGCCCTTCTCCGTAGCCATGACATCAATATATCAGCATGTTGAAATATATGAACCTGTACACGTCCTGATCTGCTGACTTATGGTGGTGACCATGGATTCCCAGGCCGCCCAGCCGCCCCTTCTCGACGAAACCGAGGCGACCGCCGTCGCGGAGGTCATGCAGGGCCTCGCCTCGCCCGCCCGGATCCGCATCCTGGCGCGCCTGCTGCACGGCCCCTGTTCGGTCGGCGTGTTGGCCGAGGCCCTCGGCCTGGGCCAGCCCACGGTCTCCAACCACCTGCGGCTGCTGCGCCACCTCGACCTCGTGATCGGCCGCCGCGACGGGCGGAGCGTGGTCTACGCACTGCACGACGCGCACGTCACCGCCCTGCTGCGGCAGGTGCTGGCGCACGTCCACCACGGGCCGGACCAGACGTAGGAGGGGCGCGGACCATGGTGGTCCGCGCCCCTCCGGCCGTCCGGCCGCTATGGCCCTCCGGCCCTCATGACTCGTCGGCCCTTACGGCGCCCCGAAGGTCAGGGTCAGCTTCGGCGTCCCCTCCCCCGCCTGGGCCTCCGAGGACCACAGCCACAGGGCATCCGTACCGGCGCCGGTCAGCGCCAGGCCGTAGCTCCCGCCGAGCGCCGCCGCGACCGTGCCCGCGTTCAGCCCCGCGGTGTGCACCGCCGAGCCGTCGGGGATCCCGGCGAAGCTGCCGAGGGCCGGGCCGCCCAGCCCCGGGCGGTTGTTGTACGTCGTACCGGCCTCGGTCCACGATCCGGTGATCGGGACCACCGAGACCGTGTCCGCCGTACCGGCGCCGCTCATGGTGCTGGTCTTCACGCTGAGCGCGGCCGACTTGAGCACCGTGCCGGCCGGCGCGGCGGGCAGGTTGAAGCGCAGGTAGCTCGCGTACAGCGCGGTGCCGCGGACCGCCAGCGAGCTGGAGGTCCCGTAGTTGCCGTCGGGGGCGCCCGCGTTGGCGTACGTGTCCTCCGCGGCGGTCACCTGGACGACCGAGTCGGCCGGGGCGGAGGCCAGGGCGTAGTGGTTCTGCACCTGGCCCGCGCTCAGGACGGTCGGGTAGACGGCGCTCTCGTCGAGCTGGCCCGCCCAGAACTCGCTGGTCGGGCGGTCCGGCCAGCCGCCGAGGCTGTCGCCGCCGGCGTGCCAGAACCCGGCGAAGTTCTCGTGCGCGGCGACGTTCAGGGTGCCCTTCTGGGCTCCGTCCACATACAGGGTCATACCGCCGGGGCCCTGGGTGGCGACGACGTGGTGCCACTTGTTGTCGTTGTAGCGGGCGGTGCCGGCGGTGGTGATGGTGCGGGGGGAGCCCGTGTAGACGCCGTAGACCAGCCGGCCGTCATTGGTCATGTAGATGTGCTTGTCGAACTGACTGCTGTTGCGGGCCTGGTTGTTCCCGAAGCCGAAGAGCTTTCCGCCTCGGGTGGTGCTCGTCTTGAACCAGGTCTCGATGCTGTAGGCGCTGCCCACGGTCTGCCGGTTGTCCGCGTAGACCCGGGTGTCCGTGCCGTTGAAGCCGATCGCCGTGCTCGCGCCGGAGACCGCGGCGGGCGTCTGGCGCAGGGCGGGGGCGTTCAGGTGCACGCCGCTCTCGCTGCCGCCGCCCGAGGAGTCCGCGACGAAGGGCAGGGCCGACTCGTCGTAGCGCCAGAAGAGCTGGGCGCCGTCCGAGCGGACCGCGTTCGGGTACGCGTCCGCCGAGTTCGGCACGGTCACGCTCGCCGTACCGGACAGGGCGCTCGTGTTGCCGGCCGCGTCCGTCGCCGTCACGCGGTACGTGTACGACTGGCCGGGCGAGGCGGTCGTGTCGGTCCAGGAGGCCTGCGGGCGCCGGAAGAACAGCGAGTCCGCGGTGACCGTGCCGATCGGCGTGGCCGAGCCGTTGCGGTAGATCCGGTACGTCAGGGCGCTGTCGTCGAGGTCGAGGCTGGTGCGCCAGCGCACCTGCACCTCGCCCGGCTTGAAACTGACGGCGCTCGCGACCGGCACGGTCGGTGCTCCCGTGTCACCGGTGGACGCGAACCGCGTCAGGCTCTGCTGCGCCGCCCCGTTGACGGTGGTGAACTCGCCGCCGACCCACAGGTACTGGACGCCGCCCTTGGAGCCGACGGCCATCACGCGCGGGCCGATGCCCTCGCCGATGCCGTCGTTGGTGTCGGGGGCCCAGCCGAGCTTGCCGGTCCCCGTCGTCGGCTGGGCGAGCAGGTGGTGGCGCTGGCCGTCCGGGAACTCGCCGACGCTGGAGCAGTCGTGCGCGTGCGAGGCGCTGTACAGCACGCTCTGGTACGGGAGCACGGCCTGGGTGGCGCCGAGGCAGGTGTCGCGCCACCGCTGGTTCAGGTCGCTGAGGTCGAGGGCGATCCGGCCGTCGAAGACGCCGCCGCCCGTGCCCTCGTTCGCGGTGTAGAAGCCCGTCGCGTCGGTCGCGATGTCCTTGACCACAGAGTTGGTCTCGATGAATCCCGGGTACGCCTTGGTGAGCGCGCCGCTCGTCGCGTTCACGACGGCCAGGGCGTGGGTGTTCGTACCGTTGACGGTGAAGAAGTCGCCGCCGAGTACGACGCTGCTGCCGTCGGGGGTGACCTCGACGGCGCGGCCCGGCTCGTCGGCGTTGGCCGTGAAGGGCTTGAGCGCCCCGTCGGTGGCGTCGACCGCAGCGAACCGCTCGCGCTGCTGGCCGGCGACGGTGAGGAAGTCGCCGCCGGCGTAGACGGTGTCACCGGTGACGGCGAGGGCGCGCACCGTGGCGGCGAAGGCGGGGCGGAAGCCCTGCTTCACGGTGCAGGTGGCCACGTCGATGGCGGCGAGGCTGGAGACCGGGGTGCCGTTGACGGCGCCGAAGTAGCCGCCCGCGTACAGGGTCTTCTTGTCCGGCGAGAGGGTGAGGGCGCGGACGGTGGCGGTGCCGCCGCCGACCGTGAAGGACAGCTGGCAGGAGGTCGGGGCGCCGGTCGCGGCGTCGAGGGCCGCGAAGTTCACCGCCGAGCGCTCGCTGCCGCCTCCGCCCGCGGGAGGACGTACGACGGAGAAGGTGCCGCCCACGAAGACCTGGCCGCCGGCCTCGGCGAGGGCCCAGACGACACCGTTGGGCTGCCAGGTCGACAGCGCGTCGGCGGTGAAGGCCACGGGCGGGGTGACGGCCGCCGCCTGCGGGACGAGGCCGAGGCCGATGACGGTGCCGGTTCCGGCCAAAGACAGGGCGAGAGCGGCCGCCAGCCCTCTGGATCTACGCATGAACCCCCCAGTTCGGTGTGTGTACTGGCGCACCCTAGGCCGAATCCCCGGCCCGTTCATCACACTTGACCTATCAGATGCCAAATTGCGCCACGGAGCCGCCGAGTGGCCGGTTTCCGAGGTGGCGCGGCTCGGGGCGTTGTCAGTGGTGGTTGTTAGCGTCGTGGGTGAATGATCCATACGACGGTTCGTGCAGGGGGAGACATGAAGTTCGTACGCGTGGCCGCGCTGGCGGCCTCGACCGTGGCCATGACCGCGGCGCTGGCCGGGGGCGGGGGCGTCGCACAGGCCTCGGACGGCGGGGCTCTGCTGCCGCATCCCGGGCCCGACGGGGTGGTCTGGCTGCCCGAGCGGACCGGCTCGGGAGGCGTGGTGAGCGCGGGGCTGAACGGGCACCTGGACACCGCGCTCACCGTCGCCTGCGAGGGCGGCGGAAGCATCGAGGTGACCTTCGAGGCCCACAACCTCCCGGAGTACACGCCGGTCACCTTCGCGCTGGACTGCCCGGCCGGCACCCCGGCCGAGCGCACCGTGCAGCTCGGGTCCGGCCTGTCCGGGTCGTTCGGGGTGCAGGTGACCGCCTCGGACCCCGGCATACGCTGGGGCCTGGTCCTGGCCCAGCCCGAATGACGGCGCCGGTCCCGCTGACCTTCGCGGCATGGCGCGACGGCCCGCCCAAGCGGTATGTGACCCTCGCGGAACTACTGCTCCGGCTGGGCGAGTTCGCGCTGGACCTGACCTGGGCGGTCGAGGTCTACGAAGAGGGGATCCACCCGGAGCTGGAGCGGGCGGCGGCCCTGGGCCGCATCGGGACGCTGGAACTCCTCGCCCTCGTCGCCCCCGCCCGGCAGCTGATCGACGGGGACTACGACGGGTACGACGCCGACGGCCGACTCGTGCTGGAGCTGCAGGAGTTCGACGCCACGAGCTGGGACCTGCGGACCGCGGAGCCGCTGGTACTGGACGCGGTCCGGCGGTGGTTCCCGGATGCCGAGCCGAGCCCGGCGGGGGCCTGGGACGAGTAGCGGCGCCCCCTGCCCGGCAGGGACCGGCGGAGCAGGGCGCGCCGGTCCCTGCCGGGCGGGCCACCCAGCCGGCCGCCTCCCCGGCCGGCCGGCCGGGGCCACCCTCGGGAAACCGCCCCGGACGGGCGCCCGCCCCTCTACCGTGCCTGTGGGACGGGGACGTATCGGAGGGCGGGGCGATGGACGAAGACGAAGACCTGCGGCTGGCGCGGCTGACTCCGGAGATCTCCCGCCGCACCCTGGTCATGCTGCGGGGGCTCGCCGGCCTGGAGCCCCCTGAGCAGGTGCCCGAGGACGCGATGACCGTGGCCGACGAGATCCTCGCCGAGCACGGCACCGACGGGTTGCGCGTGCTGGTGATGACCCTGGCGGCCTGGGCCACGGCCCAGATCGAGAACGTCGCCGAGCTGAGCCGGCGCAGCCACGAGGCCGTCCTGGACGCCATGGAGCTGGCCTGCCTGGAGGCCGGCGCCGAGGATTGACACCCGGCGCGGTCCGCCACGCACTGGTTCGCCCCGGCGTCGGGGACACTGGGAGTAGCGGGGGGTCCTGAGCGGAGGCCGTCGTGAGCACACCTTCCCCCATCCGGATCGCAGCCGTCCTGTCCACCGAGCACCGTGGACGCCTCATGTCCCAGGCCCGAGAGGTCAATTTCCGCGAGGGCGCGCGGATTTTCGACGAAGGCACCCGGGCGGATTCCTTCTGGATCGTCCGCTCGGGCACGGTGACCCTGGAGATCCCCGTGGCCGGCCGCCGGCCGGCCCCCATCGAGAGCCTGGGCCCCGGTGAGCTGGTCGGCTGGTCCTGGCTGTTCCCCCCGTACGTGTGGCAGTTGGGGGCCGAGGCGATGACCCCGGTCCGCGCGTACGAGTTCGACGGCTCGGCCGTGCGGATGCTCATGGACGCCGACCCCGCCTTCGGGTCCGCCATCGGCCACTGGGTCGGGCGGGTCCTCGCGACGCGGCTCCAGCAGACCCGCACCCGCCTCCTCGACCTCTACGCCCCCCGGGCCGCGGTGGGCTAGGCCGGGGGTCCCGGAGCCTCCTGAGGGTGCGCGCCGAGCCCTTTCCCGGGGGTGTGTTCAGCCGTTTCGCCGGGCCGCTCCCCCACTGGTCAACGCTCCCGCACGGCTGCGGTCTGCGGTCATTCGCTCACGATCGGTGACGAAAAATGGGGGTACGAACGGGCGTTCCGGTTCCGGATGGGCAAGACTCGCGTCCGTTATCCGAAACGACCACGCAAGGAGTGTTCGAAATGCGGTCCATCGCCAGGAGTCTGGGACTCACTTCCGCCGCAATGGGGCTCGCCGCCCTCACCGCCCTCGTCGGTTCCGGCGCGGCCGACGCCGCGCCGTCCGGCACGGAGTCCCTGTACGCCCCGTCCGTGCTCGTGCTCAGCCTCACGGACGGGGCGGACGCCGACAACGGCACGGTGCGGCGCGCCGTCACCCTGGTCTGCGCGCCCCGGCCGGGCGGCACGCACCCGTCCCCGGCCGCCGCATGCGCCGAATTACGAGCGCACGGGCCCGACCTCGACGCCCTGGCGGAGCCGCGCTCCGACGCGGCGTGTACCAGGGAGTGGAACCCGGTCACCGTGGCGGCCGACGGGGTGTGGCAGGGCCGCCGGCTGAACTACACGTACACCTTCGCCAACCCGTGCGGCATGCGGAACAGCAGCGGCGTACTGTTCGGGATCTGAACCGCCCGCCGAGCCGCCGACCCGGCCGGGCGGCGCCGTGCGACCGCCGTCCGGCCCTCCCGCCCCCGCGAGGGGGCGGGCGTCAGCCCAGCTCCAGGCTGGTGACCCCGTACAGGCCCGCGAGGTCCAGCTCCGGGGCCGGGCCGGTGTACATCCGGGCGGCCTCGAAGGTCGGGACCAGCCCCAGGCCGGTGAAGAGGGCCGCGGCCCGCGGATGGGCGTCGGGCACATCGACGGCGACCACCCCGTCCGGCGCGTGCCGCGCGAGCCCCCGCAGCAGGGCGGCCGCGACCTCGGGGGTGTCGGCGTAGAGCGGGCCGATCCGGGAGGCGGCGCTGCACGGCCGGATGACGCCGAGGCCCTCGATCCGCCCGTCCCGTACGGCGGCCAGGGCGGTCCGCCCGGGCAGGCCGACCCAGGCGGACAGGAACGCGTCGCGCGACTCGGGGAAGAACCGCCGGTCGTAGGCGGCGAGTTGCCCGAAGGGCAGCGAGGCGGCGTCCACGATACCGACGCCGCCCCCGTCTCCGTCCCCGTGCGCCTCGCCGGGGGCTCCCTCGTAGCGGACGTTGTTCCAGGCCGGAAGGAATCCGGACTTGCGGTAGTTGGCCTGCTGTTCGACCACCCCGTCCAGTCCCACGAGCCGGCCGTCGAGCCGCTCCATGCCCGCGTTCCACAGCCGGATCCCGTAGCCCTGGCCCCGGACGGCCGGGCGGGCGATGTAGAACCCGATGAAGCCGAAACCGGTCCCGTACCGCACCGCGGAGATGCAGGCCACCGGCTCGCCGTCGAGCCGGCCGACGAGGAAGCCGGCCGGGTCGGCCACCATGAACGCGAACCGGTCGGAATCTCCCGGGTTCCAGCCCTCCTCGTCGGCCCAGGCGCGGAACAGTCCCATGTCGGCGGCGCTCGCGCCGGTGATCTCGAATCCCGTCATGTCCGGTGTTGTACCAGATGTGACGGGACCCGCACAGCGGGGCCTGATCAGCCGTCAACAGGACGTGGCACGGCCGGTTTTCAGGGTGCGCAGATCACGTCATCGATCGCGATGGGGCTTGAGTCGAGGCGCACGTACGCCGTGAAGGTCCGCACGTCGCCCGAGCCCCAGTGGGTGGTGACGGTGGCCGACCCGACGCCCGCGACCTCCTGGACGGTGATCGGGCCGATGTCGACGCGCTGCGGCTCGTTCTGGGCGCAGAGCAGCACGTCGTACTCCGGGGTGCGCTCCTGCTTCTCCTTGAGCTGCGTGGAGACGTGTCGGTCGCGGTGGTGGCGGGAGGGGCCGTGGTGACCGTAGAAGGTGGTGAGGAACCGGCTGATCTGCGGGGCCGTGTGCTGGGCCGGAACGGGGTGGGCGAGAGCGGTGGCGGGCGTCGGGGCCAGCAGCGCGACCAGGGTCGGCACGAGGACGCCAAGGCTGTAGGGCATGAGCTTCATGTCCGGTCTGTACCCGCCCGCCCGGCCCTCGGGGGAGGTGCGCCGCGGAGATCACTCCTGTGGGGGGCGGCATTCACCGCAGTAATGCGGTCGCGGGCACGCACAACCGTTCCCTAGGCTCCCCGCATGGGAAAGCCGCTTGTCGCAGTGTTCAGCGGGGCCGGGATGTCCACCGATTCCGGGATTCCGGACTACCGCGGGCCGCAGGGGCTGTGGCGGCGGGAGCCGGACGCCGAGAAGCTCGTGACGTACGAGTACTACATGGCCGATCCCGAGATCCGCCGCCGCTCCTGGCTGATGCGGGCGGAGATCGGCGCGCTCGGGGCGCAGCCGAACGCCGCGCACCGGGCCGTCGCCGCACTGGAGGCGGCCGGGACCCCGGTGCGGGTGATCACACAGAACGTGGACGGGCTGCACCAGCTCGCCGGGATGCCCGCGCGCAAGGTGTTCGAGCTGCACGGCACCGCCCGGGCCGTGGTCTGCACGCGCTGCCCCGCCCGGTCGGAGATGGACGCGGCACTGGCCCGGGTCGCCGCCGGGGAGCCGGATCCCGCCTGCCTGGCGTGCGGCGGGATCCTCAAGGCGGCGACGGTGATGTTCGGCGAGCGGCTCGACACGCAGGTGCTGGCACAGGCCGTGGCCGTCGCGAAGGGGTGCAGCGTCTTCATCGCCGTCGGGTCGACGCTCCAGGTGCAGCCGGCGGCCTCGCTGGCCGGGATGGCCGCGGAGGCCGGGGCCCGCCTGATCATCGTGAACGCCGAGGAGACCCCGTACGACTCCCTCGCGGACGAGCTGATCCGCGAGCCGATCGGGACGGCGCTCCCGGCCCTGTTGACCCGGATCACCGACCTGTCCGGACAGCAGTAGGCGGGCTACGAGCCGTCGGCCGCCCGTCGCATCGCCGCCACGTCCAGCTTCTTCATCTCCATCATGGCGGCGGTCGCGCGGGCGGCCCTGCCCGGGTCGGGGTCCGAGATCAGGTCAATGGCCTCGGTGGGGACGACCTGCCAGGACAGGCCGAACTTGTCCTTGAGCCAGCCGCAGACGGACTCCTGGCCGCCGTCCTTGGTCAGCACCTCCCAGTAGTGGTCCACCTCCGCCTGGTCGGCGCAGTGGATCTGGAAGGAGACCGCTTCGGTGAAGGGGAACTGCGGGCCGCCGTTGAGGCCGATGAAGTTCTGTCCGTTGACCTCGAACTCGACGACCATCACGTCACCGGCCCGGCCGGGGCCCGCCTCGCCGTAGCGGCCGATCCGGCCGAGCTTGCCGTCCTTGAAGACGGACAGGTAGAAGTCCGCGGCGGCTTCCGCGTTGCCGTCGAACCACAGGCAGGTGGTGAAGGGCTTGCTGGTCATGACTGTCTCCAGGGTGTGCGTCGAAACCGTCTCGCACATACAGACCGGCCCCGGCACCGAAATTCATCGGTGGGGCCGGGGCCGGTCCGTGTCCGTCCTGGAATGCACCCGTCGGGGCTACATTTCGAGCATGCGGTCGACGACCCGCTCCGTCGCGCGGCCGTCGTCCAGGTCGCAGAACTCCTCGCGGAACGCCGCCCTCGCCTGCGCGTACTGCGCTCCCACCGCGTCCGCGTTCCGCACGGCCGCGATCAGGGCGGCCGAGTCGGACAGCAGCGGGCCGGGGGCCTTCTCCTCCAGGTCGAAGGTGAAGCCGCGCAGCGTGTCGCGGTAGTGCTTCAGGTCGTACGTGTAGAGCAGGATCGGCCGGTCGGTGAGCGCGAAGTCGAAGATCGCGGAGGAGTAGTCCGAGATCAGTACGTCCGCGACCAGCAGCAGGTCCGTGGTGTCGGGCCAGCGCGACACGTCCACGACGAAACCGTCCCGGACCCCGTCGCGGACCTGCTCGTTCACCTTGTGGTGGCCGCGGATCAGCAGGACGTGGTCCTCGCCGAGCTCGCGCCGGGCCTCGTCCAGATCGATCCGCAGGTCGAGCTTGTAGGCGCCGCCGAGCCAGGCCAGCCGGTTCTCCCGCCAGGTGGGCAGGTACAGGACGACCTTCTTGCCCTCGGGCAGGCCGAGCCGGCGCCGGACCTCCGCGATCCGCTGCGCGTCGGGCCGTACGAGCGCGTCCGTGCGTGGGCTGCCGGCCTCGATGACCTCGCCGTCGTAGCCCAGGGCGCGCTTGAGGATCGGCGTGGCGTACGAGCTGGGCGAGGCGAGCAGCGACCACTGGGCGCTGTCGTGCTCCAGCCCGGCCAGCACCTCGGGGCTCGTGTAGTAGGTGTGGTTGAAGTCGTGGCCGATCTGCTTCAGCGGGGTGCCGTGCCAGGTCTGTACGACGATCTGGCCGGGCCGGCGCAGGAAGGGCATCGGCACGCTGTCGTTGACCACGTAGTACCGGGCGCGGGCCAGCACCTCCCAGGCCTCCAGGCTGCCGTACTGCACGGCGCGGGCGGTCGCCGGGACCTCGGCGCGGCCGTCGCGGACCAGCCAGACGTGGTCCAGCTGCACGCCTCGGCGCACCAGCTCCTCGTGGATGGCGCGGGGCGAGTCGCCGGCGCCGTTCCCCTTGAAGGCGTCGTAGACGACCATGTCCTTGACCGGCAGGGCCCGCTGCGCCGGGTAGGTCACGTCGCGGGCGACGCGCTGTGCGTAGCGCGAGCGGTCGTGCGGGCTGAGCAGCGGGTCGGCGACGAGCGCCATCCGGTCGTGCAGCCTGGCCTCGACGCGCATGCGGCGGCCCTGCGCGGTGAAGGCGTGGGGGCCGGAGGTGAGCACGGGGGCCACGAGCTGGACGGGCGCGCCCCGGCCCACGCCGAGCAGCCCGGCGGTGGTCCCGCCCTGGGCGGTGGGGCGCAGCGTGGCCCACCAGCGGCCGTGCGGGAGGGTGGTGCGGCCGGCGTACGGCTCGGGGAGCACGGGCTCGAAGGAGGCTTCGAAGCGGTCGCCGTCGCGGGTGACGGGGTAGCCGAACTCCATCCCGTACATGTTGTGCAGGACCAGCTCGTACGGCTCGTCGGCGGGCGCGGCGAACCGGCCCCGCAGGGTCAGGGTGCCGTCCTGCGCGGAGATCTCGTCGACCAGCGGGGGCGAGGCCTGGACGGAGAGGACCAGGTGGCCGCCGGGGCCGCGCTTGGCGAAGACCGTACGGTCGGCGTCGTCACCGGGGACCGGCAGGACCAGTCCGGTGAAGCCGCCGCGCTCGTCGTGCGCGAGGGGGTGGCGCTTGCCGTCGGCCCGGACCACGCTGAGGTTCCAGGGCTCGGGGCTCCACTCGCCGGCCTGGTCGTCGGTGTCCGGTACGGCGCCCAGCTCGTCGAGGGAGAGCCGCACGGTGAAGGGGATCCGGCCGCCGGGGCCGCCGGGGCTGGCGGGCGCGGTGTCCAGGGGGACGGTGATGACGGCGCCGGATCCGGCGTGCTCCGCGCGCAGGCAGGCGCCCTCGCCGACCTCGGCGGCGAGCTCGCCCACCAGCTCGACGGTGTCCGCGCCGACGGGCCGTACGTCCAGGGCCCGGGCGCGGACGATCTCCACCTGCACGGTGAGCGCGCCCACGGCGGTGGGCAGGATGCGCACGTCGGGGGCCACCCAGTGCGGGTGCGGGGTCAGGCCGCTGTCGTGTTCGCCGCCCTTGAGGCGGGCCCGGTGCAGGCCGCCGGCGCCGGTGACGGCGATGGAGGTCGTCCATACGCCCTCGCGCCACTTGCCGCCCGACTGGAAGACCGTGGGGTCCACGACCGCGGTGAAGCCGGCCCAGTCGGCGTGCCGCAGTGCGAGGTGCGGGGCTTCCACGGTGGCCATGGGGGAGGCGACCGTGCGGGTGCTGACGACGGTGCGGCGGCGCTTGCCGTTCTCGCGGAAGATCAGCATCTTGCGGGAGCCCAGGCGGCTCTCGGCGCCCATGTGTCCGGGCAGGGCGTAGCCGCGCAGCAGCAGCTTGCCGTCGCTCCAGACGGCCTGTTCGAGGCGGCTGACGACGCGGCGCTCGCGCGGTCCGAGGGTGAGGACCTTGGCCGGGACGGGCGGGCGGCCGTGCAGGAAGGGGTAGTCGGCCTGGGGGCGGGCCAGTCCCTTGACCGGCACGCTGTAGGTGAAGTCCTTCTGGTGCTTCTGGAGGGCGATGAACTCCTCGACGCGGCCTTCCCGTGCGAGGTACGCCTTGAGGCGGTCGGCGACGGTGAGGTCGGACCAGGGGTCGGTGCCGATCTCCCGGATGAGCTGGCCGGCCTCCTTGACGAAGGCGGCGCGGAACTCCGGTCCGGCCTCGGGCACGTACTTGTAGATGAGCGGGAGTTCCTCGCTCAGCACGTTGCGGTCGTATTCGCGCAGGTAGCGGGTGTACTTCTCGCCCGGCTTGCCCTGGAGGGCCGCGCGCACCAGGCGTACGGACTCCACGCGGTCGGTGAGGGAGACCGGGTCGGTGGCGCGCTGGGTGATGGAGCGCTCGCCGGTCTCGCGGACGCGCCAGTGGTAGACGACGTCGCCGATGATGTCGACGCTGGTGGCGAAGTAGTGCGCGGGGATGCTGACGGGGGCGTCCTCGTAGAGGATGCCCTCCGGGTACTGGAAGCCGTGCTCTTCCCAGAAGGTGCGCCGGTAGACCTTGTTCCACGCGGTGCGGTCCGTGACGAGCGCCGGGAACTTGGAGATGTGGGTCTTCAGCTGGGTCCGGGCGAAGGCGATGCGGTGGCCCCAGGACTGCTGCATGCCGACGGAGCGGAAGCGCTTGACGTTGCCGGCGGAGAAGTCCGAGCCGGTCTCGTCGAGGGTGGCGACCAGCTTGGCGTACGCGTCCGGCGGCATGGTGTCGTCACTGTCGACGAAGGCCAGGAATTCGCTGCCCTCGCAGATGTGCCGGACGCCCACGTTGCGGGCGGCGCCCAGTCCGGCGTTCTCCTGCAGGACCACTCGGAAGCGGCTGTCCCGCGCGGCGAACGCCTTGGCTATCACCGCACTGCCGTCCGTCGACCCGTCGTCGACGATCACGACCTCGAAATCTTCGAAGGTCTGCGCGGCGATGGACTCCAGGCACTCATCGAGGTAGAGCTCGACGTTGTAGACGGGGACGACGATGCTCAGGCGCGGGGGCATGGGTGGCGGGTTCTCCAGCGTTTTTTGCTTTGTCGATGATCAGCCGATTACAGCATCCTACTCTGTAACAGGATGATAAATTCCGGTCATCTCGGACATCTCACCAACGGCTGCCGGGGCGGACGGCAAAGAATTCAACCGCCCGCCACCCAGCCGTCGAAAGTCGGCGCGGGCCCGCCGGCCGCGCCCGCCGGTGGACCGTCCGGCCGGACTCCGGTCAGACCTCCAGTTCGGCTTCGATCTTCTTCAGCTGGTGCCGCGCCATCGCCAGGTTGGCCCGCCCCTTGTCGAGCGCGAGGTAGAGGAAGAAGCCCGTGGCCCCGCGGCCCTTCAGCAGCCGGATCAGGTGGTACTGGCTGCCGAGCGTGATCAGGATGTCCTCGATCTCGTCGTTGAGGCCGAGCATCTCCATCGTGCGGACCTTGGCGCGCACCACGTCGGTGTTGCCCGCGGCCGCGACCGCGAGGTCGAGGTCCTTGCCGCCGCCGAGGGTGCCGAGGGCCATGCCGCTGCCGTAGTCGACCAGGGCGGCGCCGAGCGCGCCGTCGATGGTGGTGGTGGCTTCCTTGAGCGCGGTCTCCACGTTGGCCATGAGTGACTCCTCTTTTCCGGTTCTGCTGTCCTGTGATTTCGGTACGGTCGGTGGTCTACGGGCCCGGCCCCGCGCGGCTTCAGCCCTGCGGGGCCGCGGCGCTCCGGCGCCCGAGGCTGTGATCGATGAGCTCGGATATCCGCAGGCTGGAGCGGCGGGCCTCCAGGTGGAGGCGGCCGACGTTGACGCGCGGCTCCGCCATCAGCGTCAGGACGGCCGCCTCGCCCGCCGCGTAGGTGGCGACGTAGCCGAGCTCGCCGCGCACCAGCAGTTCGCGGAATACGCCCTGGCCGGTGCTGTCGCTGAGCCGCTGCGCCACCCCGAGGGCGGCCGCGGTCAGGGCGGCGACGGACTCGGCCTCGGCGGCGGCGCTGTCCTGGGCGAGCACCAGCCCGTCGGCGCTCGCGGCGAGGGCGCCGGTCAGCTGGGGGACGCGGGCCCGCAGCCGCCGGAGCTCGGCGAGTATCTCGGCTTCCGCTTCGGCGGGCACCGTACTCATGTCGGCCTTTCTCCTTTCGGGCTGCCTCCGCTCGGAGCGGTCGGCGCGCAGGGCCGGTCGCAGCGGGAGCCTCACAGGCTTGCCTCCAGTGCGTCGCGTAACCGGCGGAGCAGCGCCACGTCCGGGGATTGGGCCTGGGTCATCCAGTCGGGCAGGGGTGTTTCGGCAGGCGCCGCTGCGGGCGCGTGCGGGGTCTCGACGAGTCCCGCCGCCGCGAGGCGCCGTACGTCGAGCAGGGTGTGGAAGGCCGGCCGGCCCAGCACCCAGGCGAGGTCCGCGGGGGTGCGTACGCCGTCGGCCCGGGCGAGCAGGATGCGCTGACGGGCGGTCACGGTCTGGCCCGGGGCCGCGGCCCGGGGCACCACGGGGGCGGTGTCCAGCAGCGGGTACGGCCAGACGGCGTCGAGCAGCTCCCGGCGGCGCCGGGTCTCGCGCTCGACGGCGGCCGCCGGGACGGAGCGGACGGAGCCGATCCAGTGGGTGGCACCGCGGCGGAACCGGGAGGGACCGCTGCCCGGGGAGAGCGCGAAGAAGGCGGCGTCGAAGATCGCGGCGAGATGGCAGATCTCCAGTTCACCGCCGGCCATGCCTCCGCTGTCGACGAGGAAGCGGGCGACCTGGCGCCGGGCGCCGGCCTGGTTGACGGCTTCCTTCCAGCGCTCGGGGGCGAGGGCGCCGCCGGTGGTCAGCAGGACGTCGAGGCCCGGGGTGGCCGGGCTCTCCGCGTGCACGACGCGGCCGTTCTCCAGGAACAGGGTGCCGCGGTCGCGGAGCAGGGCGCCGGTGGCGCGCTCCGCGGCGAGCCGGGTGAGGAGCGGCGAGACGGCGACAGCACCCGGGCCGGGGCCGGCGCCGGTCATCTGAGCACCAGCCCTTCGGCGAGGGTCCGGAGTCTGTGCCGGGCCAGGGCGAGGTTACCGTCCGCGCGGTCGAGCCACAGGTGCAGGAAGACGCTGCTGTCGAAGCTCGTCTCGACGAAGCGGAGCACGTGGTAGCCGGTGCGGGTGGTGACGATCAGGTCCTCGACGGGCAGCCCCGCTCCCGCTGCGCCGTCACCGCTCGCCGGGCCTGCCTCCGCCGGGGCGAACGACTCGTACTCGGCGGCCGCCCGGGCCAGCTCGGCGGTCTCGGCGGCGGTGGTCTCGTGGTCCCCCACCGGCGAGTCCCCGGCGGTGCCGAGGGCCAGACCGCTGCTCCAGTCGACGAGCGCGGCCCCCCGCGCCCCTGGCAGGGCCATGGCTTCGAGCAGGCATTCGTCGATCCCGGGCACGCGGGCTCCCCTCCCGGCCGGACGTGCGTGGTGCACAGTCGTACGGCGCGACAGGAGGGAACTTACTCAAGTTCCACAGTGCGAAAGGGCGTTCTGGCATTTTCCGCTGGAACATGCGCGGTAGCACGTGACAGCTTGGCCGGAACACGTCGGAATTTGATCACGAAGCGAGCGGAAGATCGTCCGCGAGCCGGAACGCCCCGCCCTCGCGCTGGACATAGCCCTCGTGGCTGAGGGTGCGGAGCAGGTGGTAGACGGTCGGCAGCGGGATGCCGGTGATCCGGGCGAGCCGCTTGGCCGTGGCCCCGCCCTCCGCGTACATCGCCTCCACGAGGCGCAGCGCCCGCTGCACGGAGCCGATCAGAGTGGGATTGCTGTCCTTCTGGCTGTGGTCCTGACTGTGGTCGCTGCCCATGAGTAGTCCCCCTGCTCAAGTACGAAGCCTGGCATAGCCATCAAAGTCGCTCACTGGCCGCAAAACCAAGCTGACTCGCGTAAACCTGAGCATAAGATCACCGCATGCCGCCCCGGTTACTGGGTACAGGTCACGAACGCCGGGAGCGGGGTCTCCTCGATGAGGTGGCGCGGCAGGGACAGGCCGAAGCGGTTTTCGACCACGCCCAGGGTGAGGCGGTCGCGGTCCCCGTCCTGTTCGCCGTCGGGCCGGGTGTGGGAACCGTCGGGGGTGAGGATCCTCGCCGCGACCAGCTCCGGGAGGAGGAAGTCCGGCTGGTGGCCGCCGCGCCAGCACTCCTCGCCGAGGCCGAAGCAGCAGACCAGCTCGCCGTCCCGGGCGTACGCGAACTGCTTGGGCGGATGGTCCGGCTGCGGGTCGAGGTGGACGGCCTCGACGCCCGACCGGGAGACCTCAGCCAGCCGCTCCGCCCCGGCCGGCATGCCGTGCTCGACGGCGAAGGACCAGCCGCCCCAGCTGCCGACCCGGGCCACGCCGTCCCCGTCGACCGTCTCGGTGACCATGCTCCACGCGTCCACCGCGCCCAGCGGCCCGGGGTGGATACCGGGTACCGCGCCGAGCCGCGCGGCGAGTTCGTCGGGGCCGATGCCCCGGGCGAAGGTAAGGCTGACGTACCAGCCGTCCCAGTCCGCCAGCCATTGGATGCCGCCCCCGGCGATGTCCGCCATCTCCACGGTCCCCTCCCGCGCGTCGTGCCGGTACTCCCCCCTCCGGCACGATAGTCAGTCGGCGGGGCTCTCCGGGAGGAGGCGCTCGACCATCGCTCCAATGAGCCCCTCCACCGGGTAGGGCTCCAGCAGGGCGGGCGCCGTCAGGTCGTCCACGATCAGGCCCAGCATCGCCAGGTAGAGCAGCACCACGCCCTGCCGGTCCCCGGGCAGCCCGTTCTCCAGGTGCCAGGTGACGTTCGCCTCCAGCTCGGCGCCCTGGAACCCGGCCAGCTCCGCCTGGAGTTCGGGCCTGCGAGTGGCTTCCAGCCGCAGCTCCAGCATGGCGATGTGCACACTCCGCTCGCGCCGCATCCGCTGCACGAGCTGGCCGAGCAGCACCTTGGTGTCCAGCGGGCCGGTCAGGTCGTCCGGGTCGGGGATCAGCCGTTCGCGGGTGCGGTGCAGGATCTGCACGAGCAGCTGGGCGCGGTTGGCGAAGTAGTTGGAGGCGGTGCCGGTCGGCACTCCCGCCTCGGCGTCCACCGCGCGCAGGGTCAGCCCGCGCGAGCCCTCGCGTGCCAGCACTTCGATGGCGGCGTCGAGCAGCGCGGCGCGGCGCTCGGGGTTCTGGCGCATGGGTGGTCCCTGAGGATCTGGGTGGCACGGCATCGTGAGCACTGCATATGCAGTGCTTCGCACACGCTAGCGGAAGCGAATCGTCCCGGCCCTCCCCACCGCGCCCTCCCCCGTGCCACCCTGCCCGTCATGGAGCGGATCATCGAGGAGATACGCGAGGACCTGTCCCGCCGGATCGCCGTGACGGCGGACCGGCTCACCGACCGGACGCTGGCCGAGGATCCCGCCTACGCCGCCCTGCTGGGCCGGGCCGAGCTGCACGAGCGGATCCACCACGCGCTGCGGCAGGCCGTCGAGGCCCTGGTCCGCAGCGAGCGCGGACTGCCGGTGGAGCTCGCCGAGGCCCGCGCCACCGGCTCGCTCCGCGCCGAGCAGGGGTTGCCGCTCGCCTCCCTGCTGCGGGTCTACCGGCTGGGCGGGCGGCTGCTCTGGCAGACCCTGACCGAGGCCGTCGCCGCGCACGACCGGGCGGCGCTGCCCCGGCTGCTGCCGGGCGCGGCCGCGCTGTGGGACGTACTGGACCAGGTCACGGACGCCGCGGCCGAGGCGTACCGCCGGGTGGCGCAGGTGCGCGGGGACGCGGAGCGGGAGCGCCGTGCGGCCCTGCTCGACGCGCTGCTCGCAGGCGGCGGCGCGGGGGCGGTGGACGCGGCGCAGGCGTCGGACGCGGCGGTCCGGCTCGGGCTGCCGGAGCGCGGCCGCTTCGCGGTCGTGGTCCTCGCCCCGGACGACCGGGGCGAGGCCCGCGGGGACCCCGGTGGGCTGCCCGCGCCCTCGGCCCCGCGCGTGCTGTGGCGGATCCGCGCCGACGGGGAGGCCGGCCTCGTGGAGCTGGGCCACCACCCGCTGGAATCCGTACGCGCGCTCCTCGCGCCCCTCGGCGTACGCGCCGGGGTGAGCCCCGTCGTGCGGACGCCGGGCGAGCTGGCCGGGGCGCACCGGCTGGCGGCGCTCGCCCTGCGCAGCGCCCCCGCGCCCGAGGGGCCGCGTACCGCCCTGCTGGACGAGCGGCTGCCGGCCGCGCTGGTCGCCGCCGAGGCCGAACTCGCGGACCGGCTGCGCCAGGTGGTGCTGGGCCCGGTGCTGGCGCTGCCGGCCGACGACTGCCTGGTGCTGCTGACCACCCTGGGCACCTGGCTGACCTGCCACGGCTCGACGACTTACGCCGCCCAGCGGCTGTACTGCCACCGCAACACCGTCTCCAACCGGCTGCGCCGCCTGGAGCAGCTCACCGGCCGCACCCTCTCCGATCCCGCGCACGTGGTGGAGCTGGCGCTGGCCCACACCGCCGTAGTCCAGCAGCGGGCTACCGCTCCGCGGCCGTCCCCGCGGGCTCCGCGGCCTCCCCTGGCTTCGCCGACTCCAGCAGGTACGGCACGTCGATCACCGCGACTCCCGGGGTGAACAGCAGCCTCGCCTTCAGCCGCAGCGCGTTCTGGTTGTGCAGGGGCTGCTCCCACCAGTGGCCCACCACGTACTCCGGGATGACCACCGACAGCATGTCCGTGCCCTCCTCGGCCGCCTGCTCCTCGACGTAGGCGAGCACCGGCCCGACCACCTCGCGGTACGGGGAGTGCAGCACCTTCAGTGCGACCCCCGGGTCGTGCTCCGCCCAGGCCCCGCGCAGCCGCTCGGCGTCCTCCTCGTCGGCGGCGACCGACAGGGCGGTCAGCGTGTCGGGCCGCAGCCCCTGCGCGTAGCCGAGGGCCTTGAGCGTCGGCGCGTGGACGGAGGCGACGAGTACGACGACGTGGTGGCGGGAGGGTTTGCGGGGTTTGACCCCGGGTGCGACGGCCACTTGCTCGGCGACGGTGTCGTAGTGCCGGCGGACGCCCTTCATGCCGAGGAACAGCAGCGGCATCGCGATGACGACCAGCCAGGCGCCGTGCGTGAACTTGGTGATCAGGACGATGACCAGGACCACGGAGGTCATGACCGCGCCGACGGCGTTGATGGCGCGCCTGCGGTGGATGTGGATCCGCTCGGCGGCCGGGGTGGCGGGCGAGGCGAGTTCTTGCTTCCAGTGCCGGACCATGCCGGCCTGGGAGAGGGTGAAGGAGACGAAGACGCCGATGATGTAGAGCTGGATGAGGCGGGTCAGCTCGGCGTCGAAGGCGACGATCAGGGCGATGGCGGCGAGTGCCAGCAGGACGACGCCGTTGGAGTAGACGAGCCGGTCGCCGCGGTTGAAGAGCTGGCGGGGCGCGTACCGGTCCTTGGCGAGGATCGAGGCGAGCATCGGGAAGCCGTTGAAGGCGGTGTTCGCGGCGAGGACCAGCACGCTCGCGGTGACGGCCTGGAGCAGGTAGAAGAGGAAGTGCCAGCTGCCGAAGGTGGCGCGGCCGATCTGCGCGAGGGCGGTGGAGGTCGGCGTACCGGGGGCCAGGCCCAGTTCGGTGGGGCTCGCGGCCACGTGGACCTCGTACACCATGGCGAGGATGGTGATCCCGCTGAACATGGTGACCGCCAGGGCGCCCATCACGGCCAGCGTGGTCGCCGCGTTCTTGCTCTTGGGCTTCTGGAAGGCGGGGACCCCGTTGCTGATGGCCTCGACGCCTGTCAGCGCCGTACAGCCGGAGGCGAAGGCGCGCAGGGCGAGGAGCACCAGCGCGAGTCCGGTGTAGGTGCCGGCCTCGGTGATGGGCAGGTCCGCGGACTCGGCGCGGATGGTGGCGCCGGTGGCGATCCGGACGGCGGCGATCGCGAACATCAGGTAGATGACGAGGACGAAGCCGTAGGTGGGGATGGCGAAGACCCGTCCCGACTCCCGTACGCCGCGCAGGTTCACCAGGGTGAGCAGCACCACGAAGCCCACCGACAGGGCGACTTCGTGGTCGGTGAGCGAGGGGATGGCGGAGGTGATGGCGGCGACGCCGGAGACCACGGAGACGGCGACGGTCATGACGTAGTCGACGAGCAGGGCGCTCGCGGCGGTCAGGGCCGCGGTCTCGCCGAGGTTCTTGGAGCTGACGATGTACGCGCCGCCGCCGCCGGGATAGGCGTGGCAGGTCTGCCGGTACGAGGCGACGACCACCACCAGCAGGAAGACGATGGCGGCGGCCGCGTACCAGGCGAGGTGGAGGAGGGCGACGCCGCCGAGGGCCAGGATCAGCAGGATCTCCTCGGTGGCGTAGGCCACGGAGGAGAGCGGGTCGCTGCAGAAGATCGGGAGCGCGAGCCGTTTGGGCAACAGGGTCTCGCCCAGCCGGGCGGTGTCGAGCGGTTCACCGACCAGCACCCGTTTCAGATTGATACGCCTCATTCAGGCATGATCGTCCATATTAGTCCCGATTCCGAGTTCCTCGGCCCGGTGGGCCAGCCACAAGTCGTAGCGGGCGCTCGGCGACTGCAGGAGCGAGCGCTCCAGCAGGACCTCGATCCGGCTCAGCCGCTTGCGGGTGCCGGGCACCGAGATGCCGAGGGCGGCCGCCGCCGGGATCAGGTGCGCGTCGTGCTCCAGCCAGACCCGTACGGTCTCGCGCGCACCCGGCGGCGCGTCCGGCCCGGCCAGCGGCGCCAGATGGGCGCGGGCCCACGCCGCGAGCGCAGGATCGCGCAGTACGTCGTCCAGCGCGCCCGCGGCCGACGCGCCGCCGAAGGACGGCCCGCAGGACGGCGGCCCGGCGGCAGACGGTCCGGTAGCGGGCGGCCCGCCCGGGGTCAGGCGCAGCGCGAGGGAGAGTGCGGCTTGGTCGGCGAGGCGGCCGAGGTCGAGGCCGAGGACGGCTTCGACCAGGCGGAGCCGGGTCGCCAGGGTGTTGCGGTGGATCTTCAACAGCCGGGTGGCGTGCGAGGTGAAGCCGAGCCAGGCCTGGGCGGTGGCCCGCAACTCCTGCGGGCCGGGGTCCTGGGGGCGCCGGGGCTCGTACGCGTGCAGCGGCGCGAGCAGCGCCCCGGCCCAGCCGGCCCCGGCCCGGTGCGCGGCCAGCTCCAGTTCGGGGCCCGGTCCGAAGCGGGCATGGCGGCGGTCGCGGCCGCGCGCGACGGCCAGCGCGTGGAAGGCCTGGGCGTAGGCCTCCGGGGCCTCGCGCAGGCAGCTCTCCGCGCTGACCCCGACCACGCAGTCGCGGGCCACGCCCACCAGCGCCGCGGCCAGCGGGTCGTGATCGGCCGAGGTCGCGGCGAGGTCCGTCGGCACCAGCACGATGAGGTGGCGGACGTAGACCGGGCACCGCACGATCCAGGCGCGCCCGCCCGTCAGCTCCTCGATCAGCCGGGTGACCGCGGCCCGCTGCCCGGTCCGGCACTCCACCACGTACATCCGCATCGGGTCCGGCAGCGACGGCCCGAGCGTCTCGGCGATCTGCCGGGCGGTGGAGAGCCGGCCGTTCATCATCAGGTGCAGCACGGCCTCGCGGGCCTTCGACTCGGCGAGCCCCGCCCGTTCCTCGCGCCGCCCGGCCTCTTCCGCGCCCAGCACCAGGGCCAGCGGTACGGCCGCGTCGGCGAGCAGCGCGGGCACCCCCGCGTGGTGCGGCAGTTCCAGTACGGCGGCCAGTGCGCGCCTCTCGTCCAGCGCGAACAGCAGCGCGGCCGAACCGTCGTCCTGCAGTACGGCCGACCGTACGCCGCGGGCCGACAGTTCGGCGGCCGCGCGCACCGCGAGCTCCGGACCGCGCGGGTTCCCGGTGTCCACCACGCCAGCCCAGCCGCCGGTCCGGGCGGCGAGCCACTCCAGCAGCGCGGCCGAACCGCCGGTGTGGGCGAGGCGGTGCAGCCTGAGGATGTCGTCGGAACGGGACCAGGGCGCGGGCGGCGGTACGGGGCGGTGCGGGATGGGACGCTCCCTTCGGCACGGGCGGCGCCGCATTCAACCACCCGACGCACACTGTGCGCTGTGATACCCGTCTCGCCGGCTCACTGGGCGGGGCGAATCCTGCGGACGGCCGGTCGGCGCACTAGTTTCGACCTCAGCGGCGGGGCCCCGGCGCCGGCCGCTTCGACGGCGCACGGGGGAAGCACCGGGGCCCGGCCGCCTTGCCGCGACCGCCTTGCCGGACCGCCGTGCGCTCACATCTTGGCGGCGGCGCTGCGGATGGCCTCGCGGATGCGGAAGTAGGTGCCGCAGCGGCAGATGTTGGCGATGGCGTCGATGTCCGCGTCGGTGGGCTCGCTGGTCCTCTGGAGCAGGGCGACGGCGGCCATGATCTGGCCGGGCTGGCAGAAGCCGCACTGGGCGACGTCCTGTTCGAGCCAGGCCTCCTGCACGGGGTGCAGGTCGTCACCGTTCGCCAGCCCCTCGATGGTGGTGACCGACTTCCCGGCGCAGGCGGAGACGGGCACCACGCACGGGCGGATGTCCGTACCGTCGAGGTGGCTGGTGCAGGCCTTGCAGACGTCCACCCCGCAGCCGTACTTGGGGCCGGTGACACCCAGCATGTCGCGGAGCACCCACAGCAGGGGCAGGTTGTCGGGCGCGTCCACGGTGACGCTCTGCCCGTTGACGGTGAAGGTGTGCGAGGGCACGGCGTACTCCAGCGGTTAGCGCGGGTAGGGGGTGAAGTCGACGTCGAAGTCGAGGGGGAAGCTGCGCGGCTTGGAGCCGGTGGCCCGGGCCCAGGCGTTGGCGATGGCGCCCACGGCGGCGGGGACCCCGAGCTCGCCCGCACCGCCCGGCTCGGTGCCGGTCGCCGGGAGCACGAAGACCCGGACGTCGAGCGGGGTGTCCCGCTGCTGGGCCCAGTGGAACTGGCTGTAACTGCCCTCCAGGGGCAGTCCCTTGTCGAGGTGCAGCCCGGCCCGCAGGGTGGTGGAGATGGCGTCGGTGAGGCCGCCGATCATCTGGGCCTCCAGACCGCGCGGGTTGACGGGCAGGCCGACGTCCACGGCGATGACGGCCTTGGTGACGCGGACGTGCTCCGGGTCGCGGGTGTCGATCTCGACCAGGCAGGCGGTGCGGGACTTGTACTCCTCGTGGAAGGCGATGCCCTGCGCGCAGCCGGCCGGCAGGCTCCGCCCCCACTGCCCCTCCGTCGCCGCCTTGTCGAGCACGGCGCGCTGGGCGGCGGTCTTCAGGAAGGCCCGCCGGAAGGCGTACGGGTCCTTGCCGGTCCGCGCGGCGAGCTCGTCGACCACGATCTCCTCGGCGCCCCGGGTGTTGGCTGAGTACACCGAGCGCCAGGAGCCGGTGGGGATGCCGGTCGGCACCTCCGAGAGCAGCTGGGTGGTGAGTCCGAAGTTGTACGGGGACTTGATGGTGGTGAGGAACAGGGTCTGGGCGAGGGTGGCGTTCCCGATGCCGAGCGGCAGGCTCGCGGCGGTGGCGGTGATGATCTCGCCGAGGCCGTGCCGGAAATCGGTTTCGGCGGCGGCGACCCGGTGCTCGAAGCTCAGTACCTCGCCGAGTGCGTAGGTGGCGCGGATCTTGTGGTGGGTGGCGGGGCGCATCCGGCCGTGCCGGGTGTCGTCCACGCGGGTCCACATCAGGCGGACCGGGCGGCGGCAGGCCTTGGAGACCCGGGCGGCCTCCAGGGCGGCGTCGAAGAACAGCCGCCGCCCGAAGGAGCCGCCGGCCTGCACCACGTGCACGGTGACCTTGTCGAGCGGCAGCCCGAGTTCGGCGGCGATGGTCTCCCGGGCCACGATCGGAGACTTCAGCCCGGACCAGATCTCGGCGCGGTCGTCCCGGACGTCGGCCACCGCCGAGTTGGTCTCCATCGGGGCGTGGCTGACGAAGGCGAAGTCGAACTCGGCGTCCACGTACGGGGTGAGCAGCGGCGGCACCAGCAGCGGCGGGGTCGCGGCGCGCAGCTTCGTACGGATCTCCGCGTCGGAGAGCCGGTCGGCGGGGCCGGGGCCCCAGGTGACCTGGAGAGCGGCCTTGGCGTCGAGGGCCTGGCCGAAGGTCTCGGCGACGACGGCGACCCCGGTCGGGATGGTGACCACGTGCAGGACGCCCGGCATGGCGCGGACGGCGGCGAGGTTGTCGACCGAGCGGACGGTGCCGCCGAGGGAGGGCGGGCGGCGCACCACGCAGGGCTTGGCGCCGGGGACGTCGAGGTCGAGGGTGTAGCGCTGGGCGCCGGTGACCATGGCGCGGGCGTCGATCCGGCTGGTCGGCTTACCGACGAGGGCGTGCTTCGCCGGCGCCTTTGGGGTGGCGCCGAGTACGACCAGCGCCGGGTCTGCGGCGGCCGCGGCGAGGGAGCCGTAGTCCGCGATGCGGCCGTCGGGGGCGCGGACGGATCCCCCGGCGGTGGTGAGGGCGCCCGCCGAGAGGCCCCAGCGGTGGGCGGCGGCCGCGACCAGGCGGGCCCGGGCCGTGGCGGCGTTCTGCCGGACCGGTCCGTAGAGGGAGCGTATGGAGTTGGAGGAGCCGGTGAGCTGGTTGAACAGCAACTCGGGCCGGGCGTCGTCCAGTTCCACCCGTACGCGGTCGAGGGGCGCGTCCATCTCCTCGGCGACGAGCATCGCGACCGCCGTGGTGAGGCCCTGTCCGACCTCCTCGCGGGGCAGCCGGAAGCGGATGGTGCCGTCGGCCTCGACGGCGAGCGCCAGCAGGGCGGAGGTGGGCGCGCCCGCCAGGATGAACAGGTCTCCCAGGTCCACCAGGTCGGCGATGGCCGGCAGGGTCGGGATGGCGGCGCGGGCGGACTGCGGAGCGAGGGCGTCGGCCCCGGCGCGGGTCACGAGGGCGAGGGTCGGCGCCGCGACGAGGTAGGTGAGGAAGGAACGGCGGCTCTGCCCGGTCATGTCTGCGTGTCCCCACCCTGCCCGGGCCCGCTGGCGCGGACCTCCCCCGAATCGTTACCGACACGTAGGGTAGCGATCCGCACGGGGAGTGGGAAGGCGGGAGCGGAGTCCTTCGTTCGGGGGGTCGGGGCGCCGCCGTGTTGATCCGGGTCTCGCACGAACGGAGGGGGACACACGTCTCGTACACCTCGGTCGTACGATCGACCGGTCCCGGACGGAGGGCCGCTTTCCGGCCGGGGGTGCGGCCCGGGCGCAAGGGGGGTGGCGCACGGGGTGGCGAGAACTCCCCCGGTAGTCCGTCGATGCGCCACAACCCGGACGCCGCAAGGGCCCTGCGGGCGTGTCGGCAGGCCTGGCCGGAAATATTCGTACGCCCGAGGAGGCCCGGAAGGCCTTAGGCATATGCCTCAAGCAAGAACGTTGCGGATGTTGCCAAACGCCTTACAGGCCGTCGCTGCCTGTGCAACAGTCGTTACCGGTCCTTCCTTCAGACTTGGCCGTGCCGCGCCTGTATCGGAGTTCTCATGCCGTCCCACCTGTTCGCGGACCGTCCCGCGCAGCCGCCCGAGCCGGGGTCGGTGGACGCGCTGATCTCTCAGACCCGGCGGCTGCGGGGAGACGTGGACGCGGTCCGCCGCGACACCGTCGTGGACGACGACGACGCCCAGGGCCGCTGGCAGCGCGCGCTGTGCGATCTCGCCGTCCACCACCTCGACGACCTGGGCGAGCACCTCGGCCAGCTCAAGGAGGGCCTGCCGCCCGCACCCGAGGTAGTCGAACTCCCGCAGGCCGCGCCCGAGTCCGGCGCCGAGTCCCAGCAGACCCGGGTCGGCAGCGCCGAGTGGAACCTGCTGACCGACGAGGTCAGCTGGTCCGAGGAGCTCTTCCAGATCTTCGGGCGCTCGCCGGAGGCCGGTGCGCTGCCCCTCGACGAACTGGGGTCGACCCTGTTCTCCGAGGACCAGCCGCTCCTGACCGCGATGGTCACCGCATGCCTGGTGGACGGCAAGCCGATAGACGGCGAGTTCCGCATCGTCCGGGCCGACGGCCGGGTCCGGACGCTGCACATGAGGGGCGAGCCGGTACTCGACTCCGACGGCTGCACGGCCTCCATGTGGGCCGTACTGCGTGATGTGAGTGAGCTGCGCCGGAGCCAGCGGGCGGTGCGTGAGTCCCGTGACTCGCTCCAGCGCCGCCGGGAGATCGCGCAGACCGAGCGCCGGCTCGCGGTCGAGCTGCAGGAAGCCGTGCTCCCCCCGTGGCGCGGCTCCCTGCGGTTCCCGCACGACAACAGCGGCTCGCTGGACGTGGCCGCGCACTACCTGCCCTCCGCGACCAGCGCGCTGATCGGCGGGGACTGGTACGACGCACTGCAACTCCCCGACGGGCGCTCACTCCTGACGGTCGGTGACCTGACGGGCCACGGGGTGACCGCCACCTCCGGGATGGCGATGATGCTCGGCGCACTGCGCGGGATGGCCATGGCCGGGATCGAACCGGGTCCGCTGATGGGCTGGCTCAACCAGTTGCTGGAGACCTCCGTACAGCCGGCTCTGGGCTCGGCGGTTTGCTGTCGCTACGATCCGGTGCACCGGGTCCTGTCCTGGGCGCAGGCCGGCCATCCGGCCCCGCTCCTCTTCCGCCGCGGTGCGGGCAGGTCGCTGCTGCCGCCCGAGGGCGTGCTGCTGGGGGCGACCTCCGGGGCCGCGTACGGGCAGGCCGAGGAGCGGCTGGAGGTCGGCGACGTACTCGTGCTGCACACCGACGGACTGACGCCGCGCAGCATCGAGTTCAGCCGGGCGGACGGGACCGATCGGCTCCTGGCGCTCGCACCGCGGTTCGCCACGGCCCGGTCGGCCCAGGAGTGCGTCCGCCTGGTGATCGGGGAGTTCGGCGAGGGCGAGCGCGAGGACGACGCCTGCGTACTGGTGGCGCGGATCGGCTCCTAGCCGCCGTACGGTGCTTCGTCCTTCGGGGCCGCGCCGGAAGGCGCGGCCTTGTCGTCTCCGTGCGGGTGCGCATGGCCGGTTCGGGGGTCGGACCCGTCGCGTTCCTAGACGGGGCGCGGCGCCGCCGGGCTGGTCGGCAGGGCCACTTTGATCTCCTCGCGCAGCTCTTGGATGCTCGCGTAGCCCGCGTACTGGCCGGTGAGCCGGTACATCTCGCGCAGCCGGTCCCATGTGCGGTGCGAGGAGGTCTCGTTCATCGACACCAGCGCGAGACGGGCGTAGCGGTCGGCCTGTTCCGGGTCGTCGGCGATGAAGCAGGCCGAGGCCATGGAGATGTAGTCGAAGATCTGCGAGCGCTGGTGCCCCTGGGCGCGCAGCCGCAGGGCCTCCTTGGCGTGCCGCTGGGCGATCGGTGCGGCCGACGGGTCGTGGTCGGCGAGGGTGCGGAAGGCCAGCGCCTGCATTCCGTGCAGGTCGGCCTCGTCGAAGTTCTGCATCCAGGAGGGCGGCGGCACGTCCCCCTTGTCGGAGACGAACAGGTCCTCGGCCTCGCCCAGCGTGCGGCGCATGGCCTGACCCTTGCCCAGCGCGGCCTGCGCCCACGCCTCGATGGTGTGCAGCATGGCCCGGGTGCGGGGCAGGGTCTGCTCGCCGGAGCCGGACTGCGCCAGCTTCATCAGGTCCAGGGCCTCGTGCGGCTTGCCCAGGTGGACCATCTGGCGGGCGGCCCGGGACAGTGCCTCCCCGGCGCGCGGCCGGTCGCCGCCCTCTCGGGCCGCGTGCGCGGCGATGACGAAGTACTTCTGCGCGGTCGGCTCCAGGCCGACGTCGTGCGACATCCAACCGGCCAGGACCGCCAGGTTGGCCGCCACCCCCCACAGCCGCCGCTGGAGGTGGTCGGGATGGTGGTACGCGAGCATGCCGCCCACCTCGTTGAGCTGCCCGACCACGGCCTTGCGCTGGAGTCCGCCCCCTCTGGAGGCGTCCCAGGCGCGGAAGACCTCCACCGAGTGCTCAAGCGCCTCGATCTCCTGGGAGCCGATGGGCGCCGCCTCGTAGCGGTCGTAGCCCGCGGGCTCGGCCTGGAAGGAGTCGCCGAAGCGTGGGGGTTCCACGGCGGAGGTGGGGGTGGGGTCGGTGTGGAGCCAGTCGTACATGGCGTTGGTGAGGGCTGAGCCTGCGGTGAGCACGGCACCCGCGCCCATCAGACCGCGACGGTTGAGCATGAGGTCCATTCCCGTGAATTCGGTGAGGACCGCGGCTGTGCGTTCGGGCGCCCAGGGCATTCCGTCGGGGTTCTCCTTCGCCCCGTCCGGCTGCCGTTTCGAGGTGCGCCGCTGCCGTACGAACCCGAGGTCCTCAATGGTCACGACACGACCGAGCCGCTCGGTGAACAGTGCTGCCAATACCGTGGGCACCGGTTCGCGCGGGGTCTCCCCCATGTCGATCCAGCGCCGCACCCGCGAGGTGTCGGTGGCCAGCTGGTGGTGGCCCATGGCGGCCGCCTGCCGGTTGACCATCCTCGCCAGTTCGCCCTTCGACCAGCCGGCCAGGCCGAACAAGTCGTTCAGACGGGTGTTTGGTCCTTTGCTCACGTCAAGCCCCCAGGTTCTCGGCTGAGTTGACAGTAGCCCCCCGTCAGATGCCGAGCGACTATTCGCCAGGGTTCGCCAGGGTCCGCTCGATGGTCCGCCACCCACGGCGGGGTGTCAGGTAGGAATGCGCCTCCCCGACCCGGTCACCGTGCGGAACTCCCCAGGGTGAAGCACGGGATCCGGCGGGGCGGCGTACGCAACTCGTCGGCGCACGAAGGGATCCGTAACGCCATGTACGCAGCAACGACCTCCGTGTCCGCCCCGGTCCGGCCGCACCGCACGCTCCAGGCGGGCGGCGGCCCCTACCTCGAACCCGGCCGTCCCGCGGCAGCGGCGCCGGGCGCCGTACGGGCGCGGCGGATGCAGGGTGCCGGATCGCAGACGCCCAGCGGAAGAATCGACCTGTCGGGGCCGCAGGGCGCGCAGTTGCGCACCGCGCTCGCCTCGGTGCAGCGGATCTGCCCGGAGTTCGCGCCCGTGCAGGTGCTGCGGCGCAGCGGCCGCTCGGTCCTGCTGGTGGGGACGACCGGCCGGATGACCGCCGTGGCGAAGGTTTTACTGGACCACTCGCCCGAGTGGCGCGAGCGGTACCGGCACGAAATAGCGACGTACCGGGCGTTCGTCCGTCACCGCCCGCCGGTCCGGGTGCCGCGGCTCATCGCCGCCGATCCCGAGAACTGCACGCTGGTGGTCGAGCGGATGGCGGGCCGAGTCGCGGCACTGCAGAGGCACCCGGTGGAGGCCCCGCCGCGGGCCGATCTGCGGGCGGCACTGGGCGCGGTGCGCCAGGTGAACGCCTGGCGGCCGGCGGAGGAGTTGTTCGGGCATCCGCTGAACTACGGGCGCCGGATCGCCCGCGACTACGAGCTGGGACTGCTGACCGACCGGGATCTCGGCGACCTGCAGAAGCTGCTGCACGGCGTGAAGCTCTCCGGTACCCCGTGGCAGTTCAACCACGGTGACGCGCTGCTGTCGAACCTGCTGCTGTCCCCGGCGGGTCCGGTGCTGCTCGACTGGGAGCACGCCGGCTGGTACCTGCCGGGCTACGACCTCGCCACCCTGTGGACGGTCCTGGGCGACGCCCCGACCGCCCGTGCGCAGATCAGCCGCCTGGCCCAGGCGGCCGGTCCGGCCGCGCGGGACGCCTTCCTGGTCAACCTGATGCTGGTGCTGACCCGGGAGATCCGGATGTCCGAGACGGCGGTGCAGCGCTCGATGCTGGCGACCGCCCCGACCCAGCCGCTGCCGGCGGGCGCGCTGTCCTCCGGTGAGGAGCAGCGGCTGCTGCTGCGCCGCCTGCACGACGACGCGGGCATGGCCCGCAGGGCCGTCCGCGCGGCGGTGGGCACGCGCTGATCCCGCCCTTGGCGGGCGCCCGCTGAGTCCCCCCACGGAAGTCCCGCGGCCATCCGGCCGCGGGACTTCGGCGTATGCCTTGACTTCACATGATCCCCCGAAGACCTTTTCTGACTCGGCATCAGAACGCTGGAGCCGCCTGACCCGTCCCCGTCCTCCCCACATCGCTGGAGCCTGCCCATGACCGCGAGACCCGTCTCCGCCGCGAGTTCCGAACCGCGTTCCGCCCTCCCCTCCCGCCGGACGGTCCTCGCCGGGGCGGGGGCCGGGGCGCTGGCCGCCACCGTCCTGCCGTCCGCCGCGGCGCGGGCCGCCGGTGCGGCCGCGGCCCTCGGCGAGTACGACGTCGTCGTGGTGGGCTCCGGGGCGGCCGGGATGACCGCCGCGCTCACCGCCGCCAAGCGGGGCCTCAGTGTGCTGGTGGTCGAGAAGGCCCCCACCTTCGGCGGATCGGCCGCCCGCTCGGGCGCCGGGATCTGGCTGCCGAACAACTCCGTGATCCTGGCCGCGGGGGTGCCCGACACCCCCGCGAAGGCGGCGACGTACCTCTCGGCCGTCGTGGGTCCCGGCGTACCGGCGGACCGGCAGGCGGCCTTCCTCGCCAACGGGCCGCGGATGCTGGACTTCGTGATGGCCAACAGCCCGCTGCGCTTCCGGTTCATGGACGGCTACAGCGACTACTACCCGAACCTGCCGGGCGGGCTGCCCGGCGGCCGGTCCATCGAGCCCGACCAGATCGACGGCCACATCCTCGGCGGCGAACTCGCCCACCTGAACCCGGCGTACATGCCGGTGCCCGCCGGAATGGTGGTGTTCAGCCAGGACTACAAGTGGCTCAACCTCGCGGCCGTCAACGCCAAGGGGCTCGCGGTGTCCACCGAGTGCCTGGCGCGCGGCACGAAGGCCGCACTGTGCGGGCAGAAGCCGCTGACGATGGGCCAGGCCCTGGCGACCGGGCTGCGCGCCGGGTTGATGCAGGCCGGGGTTCCGGTGTGGCTGAACAGCCCGCTCGTGGACCTCGTCCAGGAGGGCGGCGCGGTCACGGGCGTCGTGGTGGAGAAGGAGGGCGTACGGGGCGTCGTGCGGGCCCGCAAGGGTGTCGTCGTCGGCTCGGGCGGCTTCGAGCACAACGCGGAGATGCGGGCCCAGTACCAGCAGCAGCCGATCGGCACCCAGTGGTCGGTGGGCGCCAAGGAGAACACGGGCGACGGCATCCGGGCGGGGCAACGGGCCGGGGCCGCACTGGCGTTGATGGAAGACGCATGGTGGGGCCCGTCGATCCCGCTGCCCGGCGAGCCGTACTTCTGCCTGGCCGAGCGGACCCTGCCGGGCGGCCTGATCGTCAACGGGGCGGGCGCGCGGTTCGTCAACGAGGCCGCCCCGTACAGCGACGTGGTGCACGTGATGTACGAGAAGGACCGGGGCGCGACCGGCTCGCACATCCCGGCGTGGCTGATCGTGGATCAGAACTACCGCAACAAGTACCTGTTCAAGGACATCCTGCCGACGATCGTCTTCCCGGACTCGTGGTACGAGGCGGGTGCGGCGAAGAAGGCCTGGACGTGGGACGCGCTGGCGGGCCAGATCGGGGTACCGGCGGGCGCCCTGCGCGCGACGCTGGGCCGGTTCAACGCGCAGGCGTGGAACGGCACCGACCCCGACTTCCACCGGGGCGACACGGCGTACGACCACTACTACACGGACCCGGGGGTGACGCCGAACTCGTGCTTGGCACCGATCTGGGCGCCGCCGTTCTACGCGTTCAAGATCGTGCCGGGTGACCTGGGCACCAAGGGCGGCATCGTGACGGACGCGCGGGCGCGGGCGCTACGGGCCGACGGCTCGGTGATCCGCGGCCTGTGGGCGGCGGGCAACGCGAGCGCGGCGGTGATGGGCCACAGCTACGCGGGGGCCGGATCCACGATCGGCCCCGCGATGACGTTCGGCTACGTGGCGGCGAACGACATCGCGGACGCGTGACGTCTGGGGGGTGAGGCTCAGCCCTGCTGGAAGAGCTCGGCGGGCAGCGGCTTCAGGAGCGCGTACAGATCATCGGTGATCGGGCGGTCCCAGCTGGCGATGGTGACCAGCACGTTGTCGCTGCGGTCGAACTGGACGCAGGAGATCCGGGACTCCGACAGCTTGATCTTCCGGACGATGAGGAGGTTGTCGCCCTGCATGACGGGGCAGTCCTCGGCACCGGTGACCTCGACGTCCTCGTCGTTCTCGAGGGCGTCGAGGAGCTGGGCCACCTCGAAGGGCACCTGGCCCTCGGAGAGGTCGCGGGCCGGGGAGCCCTCGGGGAGGTTGCCGATGATCATCGCGGGGCCGCGTCCGCCGAACAGGTCGTAGCGGAGGAAGACACCCTGGCAGCTGCCGTCGGGCGCGGGCAGCAGCCCGGCCCCGAGATTGCCCGGCCAGTCCCCCGGGTCCATGGCCAGGACGTCGAAGTCCGGGCCGGCGGGTGTGGCGGCGCGGTGGCGGCGGAGGAAGGACATGCCGCCATGGTACGTGTCCCCCCACCGTTCCCGGCCCCTGACCCCTCACCGCGGCTCGCGTGCGGCCCCGCTAGACGGGCGGGACGAGGGTGAACCAGCGGGGCAGGAGCGACGCGTCGCCCCGGACGGTGAGGGCCGTCGGCGGGATCCGCTGCCAGAGGAAGAGCAGCAGGTCCGAGGCGGTGCCCGAGGCCTCGACGGGCACCGGGGAGGCCGGGTCCGGGTCCAGGAGCACCGCGTCCGGGGTGAACTCCACGGTCCAGCTCCCGGGGCCGTCCGTACGGCGGAAGCGGTAGCGCTCCCCCGAGCCGGGCGGGGCCGAGGTCCAGGCGCGCCGTGCCGGGGCCATGACCTCGAAGGTCTGCGGGACCGCGTCGGAGGCGACCGCCGGGTCGAGGGGCTGCGGGCCGCCGGTCACCGACTCGGCGTCCCAGCGGTGCACCGCCAGTTCGATCAGCTGCATCCGCATCCAGAAGCCGGAGGTCCGTTCCGCCGACCAGGTCCACACCGGCGTGTCCGGCCCGAGCTCGCCCAGCAGCGCCGCCAGGTCCCTGGCGCCCTGCGCGAACCAGTCGGTCAGCGTCCCCGGCACCGGCCCGTGGTTCGGGGCGCGGTCCGGCATCGGCCAGGCAGCCCGCTCCGCCGGGTCGGCCGGGAGCCCGTACAGGGCGGGGTCCGTGGCGTCGGGTGCCTCGGTCAGCCGCCCCCGCAGGATGTGTGACAGGTACCGGTGTACGCCGCCCAGGTGCGCGACGAGGTCGGAGACCGTCCACCCCGGGCAGGACGGCACGAGCGGCGCCGGCCCGCCGGCGGCTTCGGCCACGGCCCGCCGGACCGCCTTCTCGAACGCCGCCGTCTCCGTCCGGAAGCGGGCGAGCCGCGCGATGTGGTCCATGCCGGTCATGCCTGCCCCCGGCGCGGCCCGGTGTATCACCTTGAGCTACGGGCGAACGCCTCCAGCGCGTCGCGCAGCCCGGGCCGGTCCGTACCGAGTTTGCGGTAGATCCAGGAGAGGTCCTCGGCGGGCACCGTCGGATCGCCGTCGACCGTCCGCCGTGCCAGCAGGACCTCCTCTTCCGTGAGGCCGTCCTGCCAGGTGAGCCCGCACACGATCGAGTCCACGCGCGTGAGCAGGGTGGCCGCCAGAGCATCCGCCCCGCACTCGCGGGCCGCCACCATCGCCCAGGTCAGTAGGTCCTGGTCGCCCAGTTCCGTGCCCAGCGCGTTCAGGGCGACCGCCAGCTCGTACCCCGCGGGTGACGCGGCCAGCAGGGACACCGCCTCCGTCAGGAGCGCCACCCGCTCCTGCGGCGGCGCGACCTCCGCCGCGACCCTCAGCGCCTGGCCGATACCCGACGGGGCGCCGAAGGCCCGGGCCCGCCGGACCGCGTCGGCGGCCAGGGCCCGCGCCCGCGCCGGGTCCTCGGACGCGACCGCCCGCGCCAGGTGCAGCTGCCAGGGGCACCAGGACGGGTTCTGGATCCCGCGGCGCGTCAACCGCCGGTCCGCCGACTCCAGTTCGGTGACCGCGGCCTTCACCTGGCCGCGCGCCAGGAGCAGTTCGGCGTACACCGTCTGGGAGTCGGGGAAGACGACCGCCGCCGGGAAGGGCTCCCCGTACTCGTGCTCCCGCGCCAGTTCCCACGCCTCGTCCACCCGGCCCCGCGCCAGCAGGGTGGTGACCAGGATGGCGATGGCGTACCAGTGCACGGGCGTACGCCGGCCGACGCGCTCGGCCAGCCGCAGCCCGGCCCGCACCAGTTCCTCGGCCTCCGCCAGGCGCCCGCGCCGGTAGCGGATGTAGGCGCGCAGGCTGTACGCGAAGGACAGGTGCGCCCCGTGCCAGCCCTGGCGCTCGAACTCGGCGGTGCCCGCCTCGAACAGCTCCTCGGCGCGGCCCGGCCGGTCGGCGTACATGTGCACCATCGCGGCGAGCACCGGCACTTCGAAGCCCCGGTCCTCGTACGCCCAGCTGAAGCCGGTGGCGAGCGCCCGGCCCGCGTGGTGCAGGACCACGTCCACCGGCTCCCCGCGCAGGCAGGCGTCCCAGGCACGGAGCCCGATGACGTACCGCTCGGTGAGGTCGCGCCCGGTGAGCCGGTCGGCGAGCCGGGCCAGGCGCCGCGAGCGGGCCGGGGAGTCGGGCTCGGCGGCGTTGAAGGCGTCCCACATGAACTGCTCGGACTGCAGCCGCAGCCGGGCGCGTACGTCCGGGGTGTGGGGGATCTCCCGGGCGAGGGCTTCGGAGGCGTCGGCGAGGCGGTCGCTGTGCGCGAGCACCTGCGCGAGGCGGATCACGATGCCCTGGCGCAGGGCGGGGTCGTCGGAGGGTTCGGCGAGCGCGGCCCGCAGGTGGTTCACGGTGTTGGCGGGCTCGGTGAGCAGCGAGGCGCAGCCGAGCTCGTACAGCACGGCCGCGCGTTCGTCGAAGTCCGGGGGTTCGCGCAGGGCGCGGGCGAGCTGGCGGCGGGCGGCTTCGGGGGCGCCTGCGCGGAGGTTCTCGCCGGCGGCCTCGCGCAGGGTGCGCACCACCCACGGGTCGCTTTCGGGGTGGGTCTCCAGCAGGTGCCGGGCGGCCGCGGAGGGGCCGAGTCCGGCGTCGACGACAGCCGCGGCGGCCTTGCCGTGCAGGGCGACGCGCAGGGCGTCGGGGATGGCCCGGTAGATGGCGGTGGCGATGAGGGGGTGGACGAACTCCAGCCCGGTGCCGGTGTCGTCGCGTTCACCGGACCCGGACCCCGGTCCCGATCCCGAGGCGGCCCCGGCCCCGGACAGGATGCGGGCGTCGCGCAGCCGTGCGGTGGCGTCGACGGCCTCCTCGGCGCCGAGTCCGGCGACCCGGGCGGCGAGGTCCTGCGGGATGGCGGTGCCGAGGACGGCGCAGGCCCAGGCGAAGCGGACGGTGGAGGGGCCGAGGCTGTGCAGGCGGGCGACGAGGCCGCTGCCGCGCTGGGCGGCGACGAGGTCGCGCAGCAGCGGGGCGCTGGCCTCCACCGGCTCCAGCCCCTTGTCCCGTACCTTCGCGGTGAGTTCGACAGCCTCGAAGGGGTTGCCGGTGGTGACGGCCCAGGCCTCCCGGCAGAAGGCGTCGTCGGCGTGTTCGCCGACGGCTTCGCGGACCAGGGTGGAGACGGCGTCCTCGGTGAGCGGCGCCAGGGTCAGCGGCCGGTGTCCCGCGCGGCCGGGCAGGGTACGGAAGGCCTCGGCGTGCGCGGGCAGTTCGTCGGGGCGGTAGGCGACGACGAGGAGCAGCGGCAGGTGTTCGGCGCGCGGGGCGAAGGCGGCGAGCCATTCGAGCGATTCGGGGTCGGCCCAGTGGGCGTCGTCGAGGACGAGGGTGACGGGGGCGCGCTGCACGATGAGGTGGGTGAGGACCCAGTCGAGTCCGTCGCGCAGGCCCTGGGGGTCGGGCGGGGCTCCCTGTTCGGGTGCGCACAGGCCGAGGGCGGGGCCGACGATCGCGTACCAGCTGCCGAGTGCGGCGCGCAGTTCCTCTTCCGAGGTGCCGGCCAGCTGCGGCTGGATGAGCTGGCGGGCGACGTGGAAGGGCTGGCTCTGCTCCTGTTCGCCGCCCCGGGCGGCGAGGACGGTGCAGGCCTTGGCGTGGGAGCGGCGGCGGACTTCGGCGAGGAGGGTGGTCTTGCCGAGTCCGGCCGGCCCGGAGAAGGCCAGCAGGGCTCCGTCGGCGTCGGGCCCGGGTCCGGTGAGCTGCTCCAGGGCCTCGTCGACGGTGGCGAGTTCCGTCTCGCGTTCGAACATCGTGCGCCGTATGCGGGTCCGGCGTTCCGTCATGGCTGGTACCCCCCAGACCTGTTCGGGGGATCAGCGTACGCCCGCGCACCGTGCGCCGGAGCCCGGTGCGGGGAAACAATCCGATCTTCTTTTCGCGGGTGCCGCGCCGCCGTTACGGGGAGCCGCGCGGGCGGTGGTCAGCCCTGCACGGAGCGGGCCGCGAGGGCTTCCAGGACGGCCACGGCCTCGGCGGCCCGGTCGGCGGCGACGAACAGGTGGTCGTGGTGGTAGCCGGCGATGACGTTGCAGCTCAGGCCGTGTGCGCCGAGTTCGGTGGCGAAGGCGGCGGTGAGGCCGACGGCGTCCAGGGCGGAGTGGATCCGCAGGGTGATCCAGCCGGCGGTGTACTCGTACGCGAGCCCGGCGGCGTCGGCGTCCTCCTGGCGCAGGACGAGGGTGAGCCCCTCGCGTTCCTGGACGGTCGCGACGGGGGTGATCCCGTCGAGTCCGGCGGGCACGGTGGTGCCGGGGACGGTGCAGAACACGTACAGCCCGTCGTTCAGTTCGGGGCGCATGCCGCTCAGCAGTTTCCGCAGGTCGCTCTCTCCGCTCATGCGGCCACTCTACCCATCGTCCCCATTTGACCGATTCCGCACCCTCGGCGAGGCCCGGCTCAGTCGCCCTCGTAGATCCGGCGGTGCCACCAGGGGAGCGGACGGCCGCGCCAGTCGGTCCACCGGCGGGCGGGCGGATCCGGGTCCTCGAAGGTGCGTCGGAGGAGTTGCGTGTCCAGGCCGTGCAGTACGCGGCCCAGCGCGGTCCGGGCGGCGGGCGGCAAGGTGCGGGTGAGCTCGGCCAGTTCGTCCCGTACGACCGCGACGTCTTCGCGGTCGCAGCCCGGGCAGCCCGAGCACGGGGAGGGGACCATGAGCAGTCGCACGCCGGGGCGGCGCAGGAAGGTCCGGTACCTCGTCAGCAGTTCGGCGACCTCGTCGGCCCGGCCGGCCAGGGTCCAGTAGACCTCCGCGGCGGCTGCGGGCGGCAGCCGGTCCACGGGCGGCGTGCCCCACGCCCAGGCGGGTGGCCGCCGGTCCTCGTACGTTCCACGTTCGGCGCGCAGAGCGCCGGGCCGTCTACGCGGCATCGCCCTTTCGGCGGATGATCGTCATGGACCCATCCTGCCTGGGCGCTCCGCCCGGGGCAAGGCAATTGCGCGGTCGGCCCACCGGGGCCGCGGCTCCGTGCCCCGGTGGCGCCGTCCGTGCGGCTACGTCAGGTCGAACTCCCCGCCCCGCGCGTTCAGGACGAACTTGCGCCACTCGTCCGGCGCGAAGATCAGCGAAGGGCTTTCGGGGCGTTCGCTGTTGCGCATCGCGATGAACCCCTCGACGAAGGCGATCTGTACGTCGCCCCCTCCCCGGCTGCTGGACTGCCAGTCCGCCCCGCTGAGATCGAGGTCCGGCTTGCCCCAGCCGGCCAGGGCCTGCGAAGTCGTGCTCTCGGCCACGTGCGTGCTCCTCCCGGTACGTCGTCCCCGGGCAAGATTAACCATCGCGGGGGGTGCCGCACAGGCCACGGTGAGTCACTCGTGGTCGATCCGGCACCCTTGCGCGCAGGCCCGCCTCCCCTCAGGAGGTCGGCTCCTGCGCTCCCACGAGCCACATGGCGAAGAACTGCGCGCCTCCGCCGTACGCGTGTCCCATCGCCCGGCGGGCGTCCGGAACCTGGTGCTCGCCCGCCTGGCCCCGGACCTGGAGCGCCGCCTCCGCGAAGCGGATCATGCCGGAGGCGCCGATCGGGTTGGTGGACAGGACGCCTCCCGAGGGGTTCACCGGGAGGTCCCCGTCGAGTTCGGTGACCCCGGCCTCGGTGAGCTTCCAGCCCTCGCCCTCCTCCGCGAAGCCGAGGTTCTCCAGCCACATCGGCTCGTACCAGGAGAACGGCACGTACATCTCGACCGCGTCGATCTCCCGGCGCGGATCGGTGATCCCCGCCTGCCGGTAGACGTCGGCCGCGCAGTCCTTGCCGGCCTGCGGGGACACGAAGTCCTTGCCCGCGAACAGCGTCGGCTCGCTGCGCATCGCCCCGCCGTGCACCCAGGCCGGCGGCCGCGGCGAACGGGCCGCACCCGCCCGGTCGGTGAGGATCATCGCGCACGCGCCGTCGGAGGAAGGACAGGTCTCGGAGTACCTGATCGGGTCCCACAGCATCGGCGAGGCCTGGACCTTCTCCAGGGTGATGTCGTGCTCGTGCAGGTGCGCGTACGGGTTCTTCAGCGCGTTGCGGCGGTCTTTGTAGGCCACGAGCGAGCCGACCGCGTCGGGCGCGCCGGTGCGCCGCATGTACGCGCGTACGTGCGGGGCGAAGAAGCCGCCCGCGCCCGCCAGCAGCGGCTGCTGGAAGGGGACGGGCAGGGACAGGCCCCACATGGCGTTGGACTCGGACTGCTTCTCGAAGGCGAGGGTGAGGACCGTGCGGTGGACGCGCGCCGCGACCAGGTTGGAGGCGACCAGCGCGGTGGAGCCGCCCACCGAACCGGCCGTGTGGACGCGGAGCATGGGCTTGCCGACCGCCCCGAGGGCGTCCGCCAGGTACAGCTCCGGCATCATCACGCCCTCGAAGAAGTCGGGGGCCTTGCCGATGACGACCGCGTCGATGTCCGCCCAGGTCAGCTCGGCGTCCGCGAGGGCGCGCGCCGCGGCCTCCCGGACCAGTCCGGCGATGGAGACGTCGTGGCGGGCGGCGACGTGCTTGGTCTGGCCGATCCCGACGATCGCGACCGGCTCCTTGCCCGACGTGCTCATGCGGGGTCCCCTTCCAGGACGGCGACCAGGTTCTGCTGGAGGCAGGGGCCGGAGGTGGCGTGCGCGACGGCCCGGTCGGACTCGCCGCGGTGGATCCGGGCGGCCGCCTCGCCGATCCGGATCAGGCCGGCGGCCATGACCGGATTGGCGGCGAGGGCCCCGCCGGAGGGATTGACGCTCACGCCCTCGCCGAGCCCGAGGGCCTTGCGGAGCACGACCTCCTGGGAGGAGAACGGCGCGTGCAGTTCGGCCGTGTCGATGGGCCGCCCGGCCTCTTCGAACACCCCGGCCTGTGCGGCGGCGATCCGGGTGGACGGGGAGTCGGTGAGGTCGCGCAGGCCCAGGCTGTGCGCCTCGATGCGGTGGTCGATCCCGGTGATCCAGGCGGGCCGCTCGCACAGCCGCCGCGCCACGTCACCCGCGGCGAGGATCACGGCGGCCACGCCGTCGCCGACGGGCGGGCAGTCGCCGGTGCGCAGCGGCCGGACCTGGTAGCCGCCCTGCGGGACCTCCCCGCTGAGCTGGGCGTGCGGGTTGGCCGCGGCGGCGGACCGGCTGCGCGCGCCGATGGCGGCGAGGGCGGGCTCGTCGGTCTCCCCCGCGTCGATGAGCGCCTGCGCCTGGAGGGCGGCGAGGGCCACCGAGTCGGGCCACAGCGGAGCCACGTAGTAGGGGTCGAGCTGCCGGGTCAGGACGTCCCGCACGGAGCCCGGGGAGGACTTCCCGTAGGAGTAGACGAGCGCGGTGTCGGCCTCGCCGGTCTGGATCTTGACCCAGGCCTCGTAGAGGGCCCAGGCGCCGTCCATCTCGACGTGGGACTCGGAGATGGGCGGCCAGGCGCCGACGCCGTCGAGGGTCATGGTGAAGGAGAAGGCCCGGCCGGCCAGGTAGTCGCTGGAGCCGGAGCAGGTGAAGCCGATCTCCGTGGCCTTCAGGCCGGTCTGCGCCAGCACCTGGTGCAGGACCGGCATGACCATCTCGACTTCGCTGAGCTCGTCGGTGCGGCGCAGGTGGTCGCTCTGCGCGAACGCGACGACGGCCACCTCGCGTGCGTGCCTGCTCGTCCTGGGCATCAGATGAGCTCCTTGTACGCGTCGTAGTCCGCGTCCGGTTCGCCGGTGGGGCGGTAGTGGTCGGGGTAGCGGCCGCCTTCGCTCCACACGGGCTCGACGCGCAGGCCCATGCGGACCTGGTCGTACGGGATGCCGCCGATGCGGCCGTGGAGGGCGAGGCCGGCGCCGTCGAGGGCGATGTGGGCGTAGACGTACGGCACCTCGATGTCGAGGTTGCGGGCCTTGATGTTGACGATGCAGAAGGTGGTGACGGTGCCGGCCGGGCCGACCTCGACCTGGTCGGTGGTGGCGACCCCGCAGGTGGGGCACGCGCCGCGCGGGGGGACGTACACCTTCTGGCAGGAGGGGCAGCGCTCGCCGACGGTCTTCTGCTCGGAGAGGGCGTTGATGTACGCGGTCTGGGCGCGGCCGGGGCTGTAGGTGTAGTCGAGGCGGGCCTCGGCGACGATGCCGGTGACGGGGTCGGCGAAGGCGCCGTCGTGCGGGGCCGGCCCGGCGGCGGCCGGTCCCTCGTGCGGCTCGAAGCAGGCGATGTCGGTGATCGCGCCGGTGCGGTCGGCGGCCCAGCGGATCCGTACGCGCATGCCGGTGCGCACGGCGTCGGGGCCGGGGGCGTCGAGGGCGTGCAGGATCGCGGTGTCGGCGCCGTCGAGGCGTACGAGGACCCAGGCGAAGGGGCCGGTGAGGGGCTGGTTGGGGCGCGGGACGTCGTTCCAGGCCCAGGTGGTGACGGTGCCGGCGGGCGCGACCTCGACGAGCTCGCGGATCTCCTCGGCGGTGACGGGGTCGTACTCGACGGGAGGCACCATCACCTGGCCGTCGCTGGTCCTCACGCCGAGTACGACGCCTTCGCGCAGGCCGGTGAGGAAGGCGGACTGGACGGGTCCGAGGGAGCGGGTGAACGGGAACTCGACGATGAGGGGCGCGCGGAGCACCTCGGGCGGCGACGCGGCGGTCATGGGCGACTCTCCGATGTTCGGGAACGGCACGTTTCAACGAGGACACAGGGCCGGCTCCAGCCCCGCCGGCGTTTGAGGCGCGGGGTCCGGGGCGGGGCCCCGGTCGTGAGCCGCGCCCGGCGGCACGGCATCAGCCCGCGGCCGGCAGCCGCGGCGCGCGGGACACCCCCTACTCCCGGCGGTACAGCGGGGGCCGCTTCTCCGCGAAGGCGCGCGCGCCTTCCTTGGCGTCCGCCGTGTCGAAGACCGGCCAGCCGCGCAGCAGTTCCGCCGCCAGCCCCTCGGTCTCCGTCAGCTCCGCGGCCTCGTACACCGAGGCCTTGACGGCCTCCACGGCCAGCGGCCCGCACGCGTTGATCTGCTCGGCGGTCTCCAGCGCGGCCTCCAGGGCGGTGCCCTGGGGCACCACCCGCCCCACGAGGCCGATCCGCGCCGCCTCCTCGGCCGAGTACGGGCGCCCGGTCAGCAGCATCTCCAGCGCGTGCGTGCGCGGGATCTGCCGCGGCAGGCGCACCGTGGAGCCGCCGATGGGGAACAGGCCCCGCTTGACCTCGAACAGCCCGAAGGTGGCCCCCTCCCCCGCCACCCGGATGTCCGTGCCCTGGAGGATCTCCGTCCCGCCGGCCACGCAGTACCCCTCGACCGCCGCGATCACCGGCTTGCGCGGCCGGTGGTGGCGGAGCATGGCCTTCCAGTGCAGGTCGGGGTCGGCCTTGAGCCGGTCCCGGTACTGGTCGCCCGCCATGCCCTTGCCGGCCAGCGCCTTCAGGTCCATTCCGGCGCAGAAGTCCCCGCCCGCGCCGGTCAGGACCACCGAGCGGATCGTGTCGTCGGCGTCCGCCTCCAGCCATCCGTCGTACAGACCGACCAGCAGCGGCAGCGAGAGCGCGTTCTTCGCCTCGGGCCTGTTCATGGTCAGCACCAGCGTGGCGCCGTGGCGTTCCACGGTCAGGTGTTCCGTCCCACCCATTGCCGTCCTCCCGTCTCAAGACCTAGAACAGGTTGCAGTAGGTGCGGGTGCAGTTCAATAGTTTTCTGACACCCAGTCAGATTTATTGGACGGTGCCCTTCCCACTTGGGATCGGCGGCGCTCTAATGACCGCCGAGCAGACCAGCCATGGGCCCAGCCATGGGAGCTTCCAGGGTCAGGAGGACCGGTGGAGTACAACCTTGCCGACCTGTTCGAGTCGGTCGTGGACGTGGTTCCGGACCGTGAGGCCCTCGTGTACGTGGACCACCCCGGGACGGGCGCCGAGAGCCGGCTCACGTACGCGGAGCTGGACGCGGCGGCGAACCGCATCGCGCACCACCTGCTGGACAGCGGGCTGAAGGCCGGCGAGCACCTGGGCCTGCACCTCTACAACGGCGTCGAGTACCTGCAGACGGTGCTGGCCTGCCTGAAGGCCCGCCTGGTGCCGGTGAACGTGAACTACCGGTACGTGGAGGAGGAGCTGGTCTACCTCTACAACGACGCCGACCTCGCGGCGCTGGTCTTCGAGGGCGAGTTCACGGAGCGGGTGGCCGCCGCGCTGCCCCAGACGAGCGGGCTGCGGCACCTGATCCGGGTCGGGGCCGCCCCCGAGGGCGCCCCGGAGCCGTCGATCGCGCCGGTCGCGTACGCCGATGCGGAGGCGTCCGGATCTCCGGAGCGGGGCTTCCCGCCCCGGTCGCCCGACGATCTGTTCATCATCTACACCGGCGGCACCACCGGCATGCCCAAGGGCGTGATGTGGCGCGCCGAGGACCTCTTCTTCGCGGGGCTCTTCGGCGGCGAGCCGTCGGGCGAGCCGGTGAAGCGGCCCGAGGAGCTGGCGGAGCGGGTCGCCGCGCGCGGCGCCGGGCTCACCTTCTTCCCCGCTCCCCCGCTGATGCACGGCACGTCCACGCTGACCTCGTTCATCGCCTTCAACTACGGGCAGCGCGTGGTCATCCACCGCAAGTACGCGCCCGAAGAGGTGCTCCGTACGATCGAGAAGGAGAAGGTCTCCAGCGTGTCGCTGGTCGGCGACGCGATGCTGCGCCCGCTCATCGACGCCCTGAACGGCCCGCTCAAGGGGACGGACCTGTCGTCCCTGTTCAGCGTCTCCTCGTCGGGGGCGATCATGTCGGAGACGGTGCGGGCCGAGTTCCAGCGGCTCGTGCCGAACGTGATGCTCCTGAACAACTTCGGATCCTCCGAATCCGGCTCCAACGGCAGGGCGACCAACGACTCCGGTCCGGAGAAGGGCTTCCGGCTGGAGGTCAACGACCGTACGCAGGTGGTCGACCCGGTGACGCACGAGCCGGTGCCGGTGGGCGAACCGGGACGACTCGCGCAGCGCGGCCACGTCCCGCTCGGCTACTACAACGACCCGGCCAAGACCGCCGAGACCTTCTTCCAGAAGGGCACGGAGCGCTGGGTCCTGCTCGGCGACATGGCCACCGTCGACGAGCAGGGCATCGTGACGGTGCTGGGGCGCGGATCGCAGTGCATCAACACGGGCGGCGAGAAGGTCTATCCGGAGGAGGTCGAGCAGGCGCTGAAGTCCCACCCGGACGTGTACGACGCCCTGGTCGCGGGTGTTCCGGACGCCACCTGGGGCAATCACGTGGCCGCGGTGGTCCAGATCCGCGCGGGTGCCCCGGAACCGACCCTGGACGAGATCCAGACCCACTGCCGCACCAAGCTCGCGGGCTACAAGATCCCGCGTCAGCTGGTCATCACCCCCGCCATCCAGCGTTCCCCGAGCGGCAAGGCGGACTACCGCTGGGCGAAGGACGTGGCGGCGGAGGCGGACGCGGGCCGCTGACGCCCGCCGATACGGGCGGCCGCGGCCGGAGGCACCTCCGGCGGCGGCCGCTGTTTGCGTGCGTCCGTACGGCCGTGGGCCCGTGGGTCCGTGGGCCCGTCCGCCGAGGCCGGCAAATCAAGCGATCACTCGTTCGAGTCATTGATTTAGCCGTCGGGGTGGGGCAATCTACCGAATGATCGGTCGGTTTGTTCACGGTGAGGTGACGGCATGACGGGCTACGCGGATCTCCACGACGAGGGCGAGCGGCTGAGCGCCGACGAGCTCGCGGCGCTCCAGCTGACGCGGCTGCGCGCCACCCTGCACCGCGCCTACGACCGGGTGCCCTACTACCGGCAGGCCTTCGACAAGGCCGGCCTGCATCCCGACGACTGCCGCTCCCTCGCCGATCTCGCCCTGTTCCCCTTCACGACCAAGGCCGACCTGCGCGACCAGTACCCCTTCGGGATGTTCGCCGTCCCCCGCTCCGAGGTGCGCCGGATCCACGCCTCCAGCGGTACCACCGGCAGACCCACCGTCGTCGGGTACTCCGAGGCCGACCTGTCCATGTGGGCCGATGTCGTCGCCCGGTCGATCCGCGCGGCCGGCGGCAGACCCGGCCAGATCGTGCACATCGCCTACGGGTACGGCCTCTTCACCGGCGGCCTGGGCGCGCACTACGGCGCGGAGCGCCTCGGCTGCACGGTCGTGCCCGCGTCGGGCGGGATGACCGATCGGCAGGTCCGGCTGATCCAGGACTTCCGGCCGGAGGTGATCATGGTGACCCCCTCCTACATGCTGACCCTGCTGGACGAGATGGAGCGCCAGGGCATAGACCCCCGCTCCACCTCGCTGCGCACGGGGATCTTCGGCGCGGAGCCGTGGACCGAGGAGATGCGCCGTGAGATCGAGGAGCGGCTCGGCATCGACGCGGTGGACATATACGGTCTGTCCGAGGTCATCGGACCCGGCGTGGCGCAGGAATTCGCCGCGACCAAGGACGGGCTGCACATCTGGGAGGACCATTTCCTGCCCGAGGTGGTGGACCCGCTGACCGGCGCGGTGCTGCCGGAGGGCGAGCCCGGGGAGCTGGTGTTCACCTCGCTGACCAAAGAGGCCATGCCCGTCATCCGCTACCGCACCCGGGATCTGACCCGGCTGCTGCCCGGTACTGCCCGGCCGGCCTTCCGCCGGATGGAGAAGATCACCGGCCGTAGCGACGACATGATCATCCTGCGAGGGGTGAACGTCTACCCCACCCAGATCGAGGAAGTGCTCCTGCGGACCCCCGGGCTGGCCCCCCACTTCCAACTGCGGCTGACCAGGGAAGGCCGGATGGACGCCTTGACGGTCCGGGTGGAGGCGCGCCGGGAGTGCGAGGCGGCCCGGCGGGAGGCCGCGGCGGAAGCCGTGGTCCGGGCCGTGAAGGAGGGGGTCGGGGTGTCCGTCCGGGTGGAGGTGGTGGATCCGGAGACGCTGGAGCGCTCGGTGGGCAAGATCAAGCGGCTGGTGGACCTCCGGGCGGGCTGAAACCACCCCTTCGGGCCCACTTCGGGGTGCCTCCCGGGAGCCGGTGGGCGCGTCCGGGTAGGTGATGTGGCGTGACCTCGATCTTCCGGCGCGCCCACGACCGGCTCCAGGCCTCCCCGGCCGGGCTGGCCTGGAGCCGTGGCCGGGAGATGGAACTGATGCACCGGGCGATGGGCTTCGCGGCCCTCGGCTTCCTCACCCTGGTGCCCCTGCTCGTGGTCGTGGCGGCCGCCGCACCCGGCAGCGGTTCCGGCTTCGGCCGGTGGCTCGGCCAGGCGCTCGGGGTGACGCAGTCCTCCCGGGAGCGCGTCGAGATGCTGTTCGGCGCCGCCGATCTCGCGCTCGAACGGACCACGGCCTTCGGTCTGGCCGCGCTGGCCGTCTTCGGCCTGACCTTCGGTTCCGCGGTGCAGACGGGGTACGAGAAGGTCTGGGACCTCCCGACGGCCCGCTGGCACACCATGTGGCGCCATGTCGTCTGGCTCGCCCTGCTGGTCTGCTACCTCGCGCTGCTCGTCGCCATCCCCGCCCCCTCGAACGATGCGATCGGCACGATCCTCGGCACCACCGGCGACATCATCGGCACGTGCCTGTTCTTCTGGAGCTCCCAGCGCCTGCTCCTCGGCGGCCGGGTCCGCTGGCGCGCCCTGCTCCCGGGGGCGGCGGCGACGAGCCTCGGACTCCTGGGCCTGCGGATCTTCTCGCAGCTCGTGTTCTCCCCGCTGATCGCCTCCAACGCCGTGACCTACGGCCCCTTCGGCACCCTCCTGGTCGTCCAGTCCTGGCTGGTCGGAGTCGGCTTCGTGGTCTACGGCGGCGCGCTGATCGGCCGGCTGGTGCACGAACACCTCACCCTCCGCCGCCTCCACCGAGACGGCCTACTACCCCCCGAGGGCCCCGCCCCTCACGCTCCGGGCCCGAGCTGACCGAACCGCTCCACCAAAGGCGGGCGATCACGCACCGGCGTCACTACCGGCCGACACCGCGACCGCGCCGGCCCGCCCTGCCCTGCTGGGCGCTCCGGCCACCGCGCACCGGTGGCGGCGGCTGCCGCCCGCGGTCGACGGCACGGACACGTCGTCGCCGAGGCCATGGGCCGCTTCGGCCCCGGCGTCGGGCCGTGCTCGGCTACCGGGTTCGCCCGGGAGGGCGTCGGCCGGGGCGCGGGCGGGGGCCGGGGGCCCGGTGTCGGGTTTCGGGGATACCTAACGGGATGTTGACAGATCCTCCGGTGGCCTGCGTGAGTGTGGGGGCATGGTCGAACCGCCTGCCTCACGGGCAACCCGCCCCGCCCGCAGGCCACTTGGGAGGCACGTTGCAACTCCGCACCCGCCCGGCCCTCCGTCGCGCCGCCCTCATCGGGGCCGCGCTGCTCGCCGCCACCGCGGCGATACCCCAGGCCGAGGCCGCTTCAGACGGGGACCGCGGCCCGTCCGGCGGCGGACTGTCCGCCGTCATCCGCTACACCGAGAACGGCATCCCGCACATCCTGGCCCGGGACTACGCCCGGCTCGGCTTCGGCACCGGCTGGGCCCAGGCCGCCGATCAGGTCTGCGTGCTCGCCGACGGGTTCCTGACCGTCTCCGGGGAGCGCTCACGCTGGTTCGGGCCCGACGCGGCGCCCGACGGTTCGCTCTCCTCCGCCGCCCGGAACCTCTCCAGCGACCTGTACTTCAAGGGCGTCCGCGAGTCCGGCGCCGTCGAGAGCCTCCTCGCCACACCCGCACCGGCCGGCCCGAGCGGGGACCTCAAGGAGCTGATGCGCGGCTGGGCCGCCGGCTACAACGCCTGGCTCGCCCAGAACAAGATCACCGACCCGGCCTGCAAGGGCGCCAAGTGGGTCCGCCCGGTCACCGCCACCGACGTGGCGGCCCGCGGGTTCGCCGTCTCGGTGCTCGGCGGCCAGGGCCGCGGCATCGACGGCATCACCGCTGCGCAGCCGCCCGGCACGGCGGCCGTCGCCCCCGGCGGCAAGGACGTCGACCCCGCCGCGGCGGCCGAGGCGGCCCGGGAGTTCTTCGACACCACCCGCTACGACATGGGCTCCAACGCGGTCGCCTTCGGCGGCTCCACGACCGCGAGCGGCAGCGGGCTGCTGCTCGGCAACCCGCACTACCCCTGGCAGGGCGGGCGCCGGTTCTGGCAGTCCCAGCAGACCATCCCCGGCGAGCTGAACGTCTCGGGCGGCTCCCTGCTGGGCACGACCGTGGTCAACATCGGCTTCAACGACAAGGTCGCCTGGAGCCACACGGTCGCCACCGGCACCCCCGTCAACCTGCACCAGCTCACCCTCGACCCGGCCGACCCGACCGCCTACCTGGTGGACGGCAAGGCCGAGCGGATGACCGAGCGGAAGGTCAGCGTCCAGGTGGCGGGCGGCGGCGCCCCCGTCACCCGCAGCCAGTGGTGGACCCGCTTCGGGCCCGTCATCACGGGCCTCGGTCCGGGCCTGCCGCTGCCCTGGACGGCGACCACGGCGTACGCGCTGAACGACCCCAACGCGCTGAACCTGCGCGGCTCCGACACGGCACTCGCCATGGGCAAGGCCCGCTCGGTGGCGGGGATCCAGGACGCGCTGAAGCGCACGCAGGGGCTGCCCTGGGTCAACACGGTCGCCGCGGACTCGGCCGGCGGCACCCTGTTCACCCAGTCCCAGGTGCTCCCCCGGATCACCGACGAGCTCGTCGCCCGCTGCTCGACCCCGGTCGGCAGGGCGACGTACCCGTCCTCGGGGCTCGCGGTGCTCGACGGTTCGCGCGGGGACTGCGCGCTGGGCGCAGACCCGGACGCCGTACAGCCGGGCGTGTTCGGCCCGGGGAAGGCGCCGACCCTGCGGGACGCCCCGTACGCCGAGAACTCCAACGACAGTGCCTGGCTGGCCAATGCCGACCGGCCGCTGACGGGGTACGAGCGGATCTGGGGCAATGCCGGCACCCCGCGCTCGCTGCGTACCAGGGGAGCGCTCGAAGACGTGTCGGCGATGGCCGCGAAGGGCCGGCTGACCGTGGCGGACCTGCAGAAGCAGCAGTTCGCGAACCGCGCCCCGGCCGGTGACCTGGCGGCGGCCGACGCGGCCACGGCCTGTGCGGCCCTGCCGGGCGGCACGGCGACGGCGAGCGACGCGAGCGTGGTGGACGTCTCCGCGGCCTGCGGGGTGCTGGCGGGCTGGGACCGTACGACGGACAGCGCCAGCCGCGGCGCCCTGCTCTTCGACCGGTTCTGGCGCAGGCTGACCTCCGGCACGGCGGCCAAGGACCTGTGGCTGGTGCCGTTCTCGGCGGCCGATCCGGTACGCACTCCCCGTACGCTCAACCAGGCGGCGCCCGGCATCGGCCGGGCCCTCGCGGACGCGGTCCTGGAACTCAGGGCGGCGGGGATCGCGCTGGACGCCCCGCTCGGCGAGCACCAGTTCGTGGTGCGCGGCGGGCAGCGGCTGCCGGTGGGCGGCGGTACGGAGGCGCTGGGCGTCTGGAACAAGATCGAGGCGCCGTGGAACGCGGCAGCCGGCGGCTACCCGGAGGTCCTGCACGGCTCCAGCCACGTCCAGGCGGTCGGCTGGGACGGCGGCCACTGTCCGGTGGCGCGCACGCTGCTGACGTACAGCCAGTCCTCGAACCCGGACTCGCCCCACTACGCCGACCAGACCCGGCTGTTCTCCCAGGAGCGCTGGGTCACGGCGCGGTTCTGCGAGCGGGACATCCTCAACTCGCCGCAGCTGAAGGTGGTCTGGCCGCGCGAGCGGCGCTGACCCGGTCCCCCGGGCCCCCGCCAGGAACCGCGGCGGGGGCCCGGGGCCCCGGAGGCCCCGTGCGTCTCAGGGGCTCACCGCCAGGAAGAGGTACGCGGCCAGCAGGACGATGTGCACGCCGCCCTGGAGCAGCGTGGCACGGCCCGGGACGATGGTGAGGGCGCTGACCACCACGGTCAGGGCGAGCAGCACCATGTGGATCGGGCCGAGGCCGAGGAGCAGCGGGCCGGAGAGCCAGACCGAGGCCAGCGCGATGGCCGGAATGGTCAGGCCGATGCTCGCGATGGCGGAGCCGTAGGCCAGGTTGAGGCTGGTCTGGACGCGGTCGCGGCGCGCGGCCCGGACGGCGGCGAGGGTCTCGGGGGCCAGGACGAGCAGGGCGATGATCACACCGACGACGGCGTTGGGCAGGCCCGCGTCGGCGACGCCCTGCTCGATGGTCGGGGAGACGGCCTTGGCGTTGCCGACGACCGCCACCAGCGCGACGAGCAGCAGTCCGAGGCTGATCAGCGCGGCCCGGGCGGTGGGCGGCGCGGCATGTTCGTCCTCCTCGCCCGCGGCGGCGGCAGCGGCGGCCCTGGCGGCCTCCTCGCGGCGCCGCGAGGTGTCCACGGGCAGGAAGTAGTCCCGGTGGCGCACGGTCTGCACGGCGATGAACAGTCCGTAGAGGGCGAGTGAGGCGGTCGCCGCGAAGGCGAGCTGGGCGGTGGAGAATTCGGGGCCGGGCTTCGTCGTGGTGAACGTGGGCAGCACCAGGCTGAGTACGGCGAGGGTCGCGACGGTGGCGAGGGCCGCCCCGGAGCCTTCGGCGTTGAAGACGGCGACGCGGTTGCGCAGGGCTCCGACGAGCAGGGACAGGCCGACGATGCCGTTGCAGGTGATCATCACGGCGGCGAAGACGGTGTCGCGGGCCAGGGAGGAGGTCTTGTCGCCGCCGTCGGCCATCAGAGTGACGATGAGGGCCACTTCGATGACGGTGACGGCGACGGCGAGCACGAGGGAGCCGAAGGGTTCGCCGACCCGGTGCGCGACGACCTCGGCGTGGTGGACGGCGGCCAGGACCGCACCGGCGAGGCAGAGCGCGACGATCCCCACGGCGAACCCGGGCAGGTCCCGCCCCCAACTGAGGACCAGCGCGAGGAGGGAGAGGACCGGGACCACCACGGTCCAGTCGGTGATGGGGGATGTGCGTGCTGTTGCCGTAATCATGCCCCCAACCTGCCACGACGACCGGACTCGGGGCGAACGGCGCGAACCGTGGCAGGTCGGTCAGTACGCCGGACGGCCGCCGTGACGTGCGCCGGCCGCGGCGCCCCGGAGTCGGGGTGCCGCGGCCGGCGCGGGGACCGAGGGTGTCGGGGGCGGGGGTGGCAGGAAGGGAGGAGGAACCCCGTGTAGCTAACCACT
>NZ_JBVJUY010000046.1:0-56579 GCF_055604165.1 Streptomyces sp. NPDC037242 | reverse complement strand
CCCCCCCCCCCCCCCCCCCCCCCCCCCCCCCCCCCCCCCCCCCCCCCCCCCCCCCCCCCCCCCCCCCCCCCCCCCCCCCCCCCCCCCCCCCCTCGACCCCAGGACGACTGATGAAGCGGTTCACCTCAGCAAGACCCCTGCTCGGTACGGTAATTGCCCTTACGGCGCTACTGGCGTCGGCGGCCCCCACCGCGGCTTCGTCCGCCGGATCGCCCGGCTCGCGGGCCACCGGCCCCGAGGGTGCGCGCCCGCAGGTCGCCGTCTCCCAGGGCGTGCTCCGCGGCCAAACGCACGACGGGGCACAGGAGTTCCTCGGCGTTCCCTACGCTGCTCCCCCGGTCGGGGAGTCCCGGTTGCGCGCGCCGCAGCCGCCGCGGCGGTGGAACGGCGTACGGGAGGCGACCCGGCAGGCGCCCGCGTGTCTGCAGTTCTCACCGTACGGGTTGAGGGATCCGCAGGCCGTCAGCGAGGACTGCCTCTACCTCGACGTGTACCGGCCGCGCACCGCGCACGCCGGGGCCCGGTTGCCGGTGGTCCTCTGGCTGCACGGCGGCGCGTACAGCCAGGGCACCGGCACGCAGTTCGGCGGCCGCACGATGGCCGAGCTCACCGGCAGCGTGGTGGTCAGCATCAACTACCGCCTGGGGCAGCTGGGTTACCTGGGGCTGCCCGAGCTGGCCGGGGAGAACGCCCGGCGTTCCGGATCCTTCGGGCTGATGGACCAGGTCGCGGCGCTGCGCTGGACGCGGGAGAACATCGGCGCCTTCGGCGGCGCCCCCGACAGCGTCACGGTCTCCGGGCAGTCCGCGGGCAGCGGGTCGGTCTGCGCGCTGCTGGCCGCCCCGTCCGCCGCGGGCCTGTTCCACCGGGCCGTGTTGCAGAGCGGCCCGTGCACGCTGCTGCGTACGCCGGACCGTGCGCGGGCCGAGGCGGAGGCGCGGGCGTTCGCCGCCCGGGCCGGGTGCGACGAGCCGGCCGGGGTCGCAGCCTGCCTGCGCGCCGCGACGGGTCCCGCGCTGGTCGAAGCGGCCCGTACGCTGCCCACATCGGGTCCGGCGTCGGGCGACGGGCTGCTCCCGCTGGATCCGGCCGCCGCCATCGGGGCCGGGACCTGGAACAGGGTGCCGGTGCTGATCGGGAGCACCCGATCCGAGGCGCGGTTCTTCGTCGCGCTGTCGCAGCCGTACCTGACGGCGGAGCAGTACACCGCGCAGATCCTGGCGGGTTACGGGGCTTCGGGGCCGCAGGTGCTCGCGCGCTATCCGCTGTCCGCCTACGCTTCGCCGTACCTGGCGATGTCGGCCGTCATGACGGACTCGACCTTCGCCTGCCACACGGCGTGGACGGCGCAGCTCTTCGCCACGCAAGTACCCACGTATGTATACGAGTTCGACGACCCGGACTCGCCGACGCTGGCCGGGGCGCAGCTGCCCGGCCTGGACGAGTCCAATGCGCACAGCGCCGAGCTGGCCTATCTGCACGACTTCACGATGGGCGATCGCCCGCTGACCCCGGCGCAGAGCGCGCTGGGCGACCGGATGAAGCGGTACTGGGGCGCCTTCGCCCGATTCGGTGCGCCGGTCGTGCCGGGGCAGGCCCGGTGGCCGGCGACCGATGTCCGAGGTACGGTCCTCACGCTCAACCCCGAGTCGACGCAGGCGGGTTCAGCCTTCTCGGCGGACCACCAGTGCGGCTTCTGGGCGACGCAGCCGCCCCGCCCGGTGCGCTAGGGGGTGTCCCGCGTCAGGTGGCGCTGCTCCGGCGGCGGCTGCGCAGCCGCAGTCCGACGAGCAGCGCCGCCACGGCCGCCGCGGTGGCGCCCGCCACTGTCAGGAGCCAGACCGGGATCCCGCCCGCGACGGTCAGCAGCTCGTCGTGGTAGATCGCGCGGCGGTACGGGGTGTCGGAGGCGTCGGCGCTCAGTACGTGGTCGCCGTTGATGCGGCCGGGTTCCGGGAACTCCTGCTCGATGGCGGTGAGGAAGGCCGGCTCGCCGCCGGTGAGCCCGGCCAGGGAGTCCTTCGGGGTGATGGTTCCGGCGAAGGTCACCTTCGGGGCGGCGCCCCCGATCGGGGAGTCGGGCTCCATACGGTGGTCGGCCAGGACGTACAGGCTCAGGGACTGGGCGGACTTGGCCAGCCGGGAGAGCCGCATCGGGTAGATCAGCCGGTCGCTGTCGAAGCGGATCCGCAGCGGGTCGAGGTGGCCCTGCAAGGTCTTGCCCTGCTGTCGCGGGGCGAGGCGGACGGCGACGTACTCCCACTTCTGGTCGACGTACGGCTTCAGTTCGGCGGCGAGGCCGTCGGGCAGCTTGAAGCCGTTGTCCTCCAGCCAGTTCCGCAGCGCGTCGGGATCGGTCGCGGTCAGCCGGGCGACGTCGAAGTCCCCGAGCTGCTCGCGGCCCACGACGTCGACCGAGCGGGCGGCGCCGGGCGCGGGGGCTCCGACCATGTCCCCGGACCCGGAGGAGAAGGGCCAGTCCTTCTCTCCCGGCCAGAAGTGGTGGCGGGCCTTGCGCTCGGGCCGGGTCAGCCAGGTGAGTTCGCCGAACATGGCCCCGTCGGCGAGTTCCACGGTCGCCCGCCCCGGAACGGGCATGATCCAGGCCGCCCGGGGCGCGTCCCCCCGGACGGTGAACCTCATTACGATCTGTTCCGTGCGGCCGTCCCAGCGCACGACGGAGGTCTCCTGTTCGACCCCGATCCGGGAGTAGCCCTCGGGGATCATCGCCCCGCAGCCGCAGGCGTACGCCGGGTTCACCAGGGAGCCCAGCTGCGTCGTGAGCAGGGCGAACAGCAGTACCAGGATTCTTCGTTTCATCCACACGGGTCCTCAGACGGCCGCCGCCGTCATCCGGTTCCGGTATCAGAACGCGGTCTGCGCCCCGGTCCGCGCCGCGGCCGCCGTCTCGTCGATGGCCCCGGGCAGCCAGTCCGCGACCCGGCCGAATTCGAAGCCCAGCGCGGCGGCCCGCCCGTTGTCCAGGGCGTAGGCCCGGTCGAAGGAGAACGGCGAGGCGGCGGCGCCGTCCTCGACCACCCGGTACCGCGGCCGCCGGCCGACGCGCGAGGCGACGAGCTCGGACAGTTCGCGCACGTCCGGCGCGCCGTGCGAGGCGGCGTCGATCGGACCGGTGAAGCTCTGCTCCGCCGCCCAGTGCAGGAAGCGCGCGATCTCCCGGTGGTGGATGAAGGAGGTCGGGTACGGGTCTTCGTGCACGGCCACCGGCCGCCCGGCGCCGATCCGCTCGACGTAGTGCGCGAGGCGGCCCGTGAACTCCTCGTCGCCGCCGCCCAGGACGTGCGCGGTGCGGACGGCTGCGAAGTCGAAGGGCGGGGTCCCGTCCGGGTTCCCGGCGAGGAACACCGCCTCCGCCTCCCGCTTGCCCTCGGCGTAGCGCAGGGCTTCGGGGGTCGGCGGCGCGGGGTCGTACACCTCCATCGTGGAGGTCATCACGTACCTCCGGGTGCGCCCGGCGAAGACGCGGCGGGCGATGTCGGCCTGGCGGGGCGTGTAGCAGACCTGGTCGACGACCACGTCGAAGGTGCGGGTGCCCAGCGCGCTGCGGAGCCGCTCCTCGTCGTCGCGGTCGGCGACGAGGTGGCCGACTCCGTCTGGGGGCGCGACGCGGCCCCGGTTGAGCACGCTCACCTCGTGCCCGGCCTCCCGCAACCGCGTGACCAGCAGCTTCCCGAAATACCGGCTGCCTCCGACGACAAGAATTCGCTTCATGGGTTCGAGACTGCCGTTGTATCGTCCCCAGCGGTACTGATCAGATGCTGGTCCCGTCGTAAGGAAAACTGATGATCGACGTGCACGGGTTGCGCATCCTGAGGGCGGTGGCCGAGCACGGGAGCTTCAACCGGGCGGCCGGGGCCCTGCTCCTGACACCGTCGGCCGTCTCCCAGCAGATCGCCTCGCTGGAGCGCAGCCTCGGCCACCCGGTGGCGGTGCGCTCCACGCGCGGGGTCACCCTCACCGAGCCGGGCCGGCTGCTGGTGGAGGCGGCGGAGAACATCTCCGCCGAACTGGACCAGGTCCGCCGGGAGATCGACCGGCTCACGGCCGGGCGGCCGCGGATGACGGTCGCCACCTTCTCCAGCGGGGGTCGGCACCTGCTGCCGCACGCACTGTCCCGGTTCGTGGCCGCGCACCCGGACGTGGAGTTGACGGTCGTGGAGGCCGAACCGGAGGCCGCGGTGCCGATGGTGCGCTCCGGCGCCGCCGATCTGGCACTGACGTACCACTTCGACGGTCCGCTGCCGTTGCGGGCGGGGCTGGACTGGCTGCCGCTGATGGACGATCCGCTGTGGCTGCTGCTGCCGGCAGGCCACCGCCTGGCCGGGCGGGAGGCGGTCGGCCTCGCCGAACTCGCCGGGGAGCGCTGGGTGCTCGGCTGTCTGAAGACCGAGGCGTACCTGCGCCGGTACGCCTCGCTCGCCGGGTTCGATCTACGGGTGGCGGCTGCCACCTCGGACTATTTCTTCGCGCAGAGCCTGGTCGCGGCGGGCGTCGGTGTCGCGCTGATCCCGCAGGTGTCCCTGGAGCCGGCCGCCGCGCTCACCGCCGTACGGGTCGAGCCCCCGCGCCCCGCCCGGCACATCGGGGTGCTCTCCCCGCTGCGGCGCCGCCGCCGGCCGTACGCCGAGGCACTGACCGAGGCGCTGGCCGCGGCGGCGGGCTGATCCCGCGTGCTACGGCGCGGCCGGGTCCGGGGTGAGGGCGCCCACCAGGGGCTCGACCGGGGAGCCCTCCTTGACGGTCACCGGGATGCCGCCGGCCGCCTTCTCCAGCTGCTTCTTGAACTCCGCCGAGGCCGCCCCCTCGGCGGAGGTGGTCACCTCCAGGCCCGTGGCGCCTGGGCTCGCGGAGCAGGTGTGTTTCGGGAGGGCGGTGTCGAGGGCCATGACCTTGTTCATCGCGGCGCGCAGGACCCGGTGCGTGTACGGGCTCAGGTAGAGGTCGGCCCGGCTCGGGTCTGCCTCCGGGTCCGTCTGGTGGGCCGCGGCCACCAGGAGGCGGCCCCGGGCCAGGTCGGTGACGCACACGGCCACGCGTCCCGCGGGGTGGTCGGTGATCTGGGTGGAGTAGACGTCGGCGAAGGCGCCGCGTCCTTGCGCGCCGACGGCCTGGGACAGCCGCGTCGCCTCGGGGGTGTTGGCCGGGGTGCCGTCGATCAGGGTCGGGGGGCTCTGCGGGCTTTGGGTATCGATCACCGGGCACGGCCGGGCCCGCTCGGCCAGGGGATCTGCGGGCGACGCCGGCATCGCCTGTCCGGTCGGGCCCTCCTTCGTCGCGGTGCCGCAGCCGGTGAGCAGTACGGCGACGGTGAGAGCTGCCATGCACGTGAACTGGGCTGTGGTTCTGCGCATCGTCCTTCATCCCCCTCGGATATCCGGTGCCGGTCGGCGCGTCTGGGACGCGCCGACCGGTCTCCCGGTTCCGTCAGGGCGAGGCCGGCTTGACGAGACCGGTCTCGTAGGCCACGACCACGGCCTGGGCCCGGTCGCGCAGGGCCAACTTGGCGAAGATGCGGGCCACATGGGTCTTCACCGTGGCCTCGCTGAGGGTCAGCTCGCGGGCCAGTTCGGCGTTGGACAGGCCCTGCCCCATGAGGGTGAGCACCTCGCGCTCGCGCGGGGTGAGGGCCTCCAGCTCGCGGTGGGACGCCGGGACCCGGCCGGTCCGCGGCGCGGTGGCCGCGCAGCGCTCCACCAGACGGCGGGTGATCGAGGGGGCCAGCAGCGCGTCACCGGTGTCGACGAGCCGTACGGCGGCGGCGAGGTGTTCCGGGGTGACGTCCTTGAGCAGGAACCCGCTGGCTCCGGCGGAGAGGGCGGCATACACGTACTGGTCGAGGTCGAAGGTGGTCAGCATGATCACCCGGCAGTCCGGGGCCTCGGCGAGGATCCGCCGGGCGGCCTCCAGCCCGTCCATGCGCGGCATCCGGATGTCGAGCAGTACGACGTCCGGGCGCAGTCGGCGCACCTCGGACACCGCCTCCACCCCGTCGGCGGCCACGCCCACCACCTGGATCCCACGGGCCATCAGGATGAGCCGGAACCCGGTGCGGACAAGCTCCTGGTCGTCGGCGATGAGCACCCGGGGCCCTGCGGCCGGGGCAGGCCCCGGCTCCACGGTCACGGCCGGTCCAGGGGAAGGCGGGCCCGGACCCGGTAGCCCCCGCCGAGGCGGCGGCGGGCGTCGAGGTCACCGCCGTACACGGCGACGCGCTCCCGCAGGCCCGTGAGCCCGCGCCCGGCGCCGTCGGCCCTGATCCCCGCGGGGCGGTCCCCCGACAGGACGCTGGGCCCGTCGTTGAGCACCTCCACCCGCAGGGCGTGTTCCGCATACCGCACCGTCACCTCGGCCCTCACCCCTTCCCCGTGCTTGAGCGCGTTGGTCAGCGCCTCCTGGATGATCCGGTACGCCGTGACGTCGATCCCGGGCGGCAGCGGGCGCGGCTCGCCGGATATCCGCACCTCCACGGGCAGGCCGGCGAAGGCGATCCGGTCGATGAGCGGGCTGAGCCGGCTCAGGCTCGGCTGCGGTGTCAGCTCCACCTCCCCGGCCGTGCCGTACGGCTCGTCCCGGCCGTCCTGCGCGGGTGCGAGGAGGCCGAGCAGGTGGCGCAGTTCCGTCATCGTGGTGCGCCCGGCGTTCTCCACGGCGCCCATCGCGGCCGCGGCCTCGTCCGGCATCGTGCCCAGCACCTCGCGGGCGGCTCCGGCCTGAACCACCATCAGGCTGACGTTGTGGCTGACTATGTCGTGGAGCTCGGCGGCGATGCGGGCCCGCTCGGCATCAACGGCGCTGCGGGCCGCGCTCTCCCGCTCCCGCTCCAGCAGCCAGCCGCGCTCCTCGATCGCCGTCCGGTGGGCGCGGCGCGCGCGGACGAGCGCAACACCCAGCCAGCCTGCCGCGAGCGTCGCCGCGCAGGCCGCCGTCACCGCTCCGATCAGCCATCCCACTTCGTCCCCCTCAAGATCCACGCCCCTACAGCTTCGCAGGCCTCCCGTGTAGTCCGCATCCCTCCGGCGAGGCTGCTCGCGTACATCCCCGGTATGACCCGCCCCGTTGCTTACATCCGGGGGCCGACGCACACCGCCCGCCCTCCTTCTAGGTTCGTGGCATGACAACCAATCACGACAGCGCCCGCCAGGTGGTCGTGCGCCTCGACGGTGTGCACAAGGAGTACGGCGACGCGAAGGCGCTCGACGGGCTGTCCCTGGAGATCCGCAAGGGCGACGCGGTCGCGGTGATGGGCCCGTCCGGCTGCGGCAAGTCGACGCTGCTCAACATGGTCGCGGGCCTGGACCGCCCGACCGCGGGCACGGTGCAGGTGCACGGCCAGGACCTGGGGAAGCTGACCGAGACCGGTCTGGCGATGTTCCGCAGGCGCGACGTCGGCATGATCTTCCAGTTCTTCAACCTCATCGACGACCTGCCGGCCCTCGACAACGTCGCCCTGGCCGCCCAGTTGACCGGCACCTCCGCCCGGCAGGCCCGCCGCCGGGCCCTGGAGCTCCTCGACGAGCTCGGCATCGCGGACCGCCGCGACAACTACCCGGCCACGCTGAGCGGCGGCGAGCGCCAGCGCGTCGCCGTGGCCCGGGCCCTGATGAACCGTCCGGCGCTGCTGCTGGCCGACGAGCCCACCGGCGCCCTCGACAGCCGCTCGGGCGAGCAGGTGATGGACCTGCTGATCGACCTGAACCAGATCGGCCAGACCCTGCTGATCGTCACCCACGACCCGAAGCTGGCCACCCGCTGCGCCAGTCGCCTGGTCGAGATGGCCGACGGCCGGGTGGCGCGCGAGCGCTCGCTGGACGACCTGGACGGGCGTGCGGCCGTCGGCGGCATCGGGGCGACGGCATGAGCGCCGTGTGGCGGGCCGCCCGCGCCGCCGTCAGGCGCCGCCGGCTCCAGACGTTCGTCATCGGGCTCGTCGTCCTGTGCTCCACCACCACCGTGCTGCTCGCACTGGCCCTCCTCGACGCCTCCTCGGGCCCGTTCGACAAGGCGTACGCCGCCCAGCGCGGGGCGCACGCGGTGGTCACCTACGACACCCGCAAGGTCTCGGACGAACAGCTCGCGCAGACGGCCCACCGCCCGGGTGTGGCGGCCGCCGCGGGGCCGTTCCACCAGAGCGTCATCGACGTACCCGGGGACTGGCTCTGGATGCCGGCCGGCCCGCTGACCGTGGTGGGCCGGGCCGACCCCGGTGGTCCGGTGGACCGCGTCGAACTGACGCTGGGCCGCTGGGCCGACGCACCCGGCGAGATCGTCGTCAACAGTTCCTCCGGCGGCACTCCCCACGCCGGGCTCCTCGGTACGAAGCTGGAGGTTCCCGGGGTCCCGCCGCTCACGGTCGTCGGATTCGCCACCAGCATGAGCAAGTCCGCCGCAGCGTGGGTGACTCCGGGACAGCTGGCGGCGCTGCACCCGTCGTCCGCGCAGATGCTCTACCGGTTCGCGGACTCCGCGACGGACGCCGGGCTGAAGGCCTCGCTGGCCGGGACCACCGCCGCGCTGCCCCCGGACGCGGTGACCGCCTCCCAGTCCCATCTCACCCTCAAGAAGGCCTTCTCGGCGCGGGCCGACGCCTATCTCCCCTTCATGGCCCTTTTCGGTGTCCTCGGCCTGCTGGTCGCCACCCTCATCGTCGGCAACGTGATCAGTGGCGCCGTGGTCTCCGGCTACCGGCACATCGGCGTGCTCAAGGCCCTGGGCTTCACGCCGGGCCAGGTCGTCGCCGTCTACCTGACGATGGTCTCGGTGCCCGCCGTCGTCGGATGCGTGCTCGGCACCCTGCTCGGCAACGCGCTGGCCGGCCCCATCCTGGAGATCGCCTTCTCCGGCATCGAGACCGGCCGGGCCTCCGTCGCCACGGTCGCCCCCCGGACCAACCTCCTCTGCCTGACGGGCATCCCGGCCCTCGTCCTGTTCACCGCGCTGCTCCCGGCCCTGCGGGCGCACCGGCTGCCGGCCGCCCTGGCGATCAGCACCGGCGGTGCGCCGAGGACCGGCCGCGGGCTGCGCGTCCAGCGCCTGCTCGCCTCGACCCGGCTGCCGCGCGCGGTCAGCCTGGGACTGGGCCAGCCGTTCGTCCGCCCGGCCCGCACGCTGCTGACCATGGCCGCCATCGTCCTCGGTGTCACGACGGTGACCCTGGCGACCGGTCTGACCAGCACGATGCTCGCGTACGGGGAGGCCTCCCGGGGAGACGAGGGCCCGCGGGTCGACGTACTGACGGGCACGCCCGGCGGCCGCGGCCTGCAACCGGCGATCGGCGACGCGCAGATCGAGGAACGGCTGCGCTCCCTGCCGGGGGCGCGGCGGATCGAAGCCCGCGCGCTCGCGCAGGTGAGCCTGGTGGGGCACACACAGCCCGCCTTCGCGAGCTTCTACCGCGGGGACCCTCGCCCGGCGACCGGCCAGATCGCGGCGGGCCGGCTGCCCCGGGGGGCGGGCGAGATCGTGGTCGGCCCGCAGTTCCTGACCGAGCGGGGGCTGTCCGTCGGCGACAAGGTGACGCTGGAGCTGAACGGTCGCCAGGTGCCTTCGGTCATCGTCGGGGAACTGATCGAGGGCGATGCCCGGAACCTGGACTCCACCGGGGAGACGCTCGACCTGCTCGCCCCCGGCACCCGCGCGGTCGACTACACGGTCCGCCTCGCCCCCGGCACCGACGCCCGCGCCTATGCCGATGCGGTCGACGCGATCGATCCGGGCCTCAAGGCGGAGACGGAGCGGTCCACGAACACCGCGACCGTCACCGTCGTCGGCTTCTCGTCGGTGTTCACCGTGCTGCTGACCGTCGTCGCCTCGCTCGGCGTCTTCAACACCGTGCTCCTGAACATCCGGGAGCGCCGCCGCGACCTGGGCATGCTCAAGTCGATCGGGATGACCCCGCGCCAGGTCGTCGTGATGACGGTGACCTCCGTGGCGGGCGTGGGCGCGGTCGGCGGAATGCTGGGGCTCCCGCTCGGGATCGTCGCGCACCGGCTGGTCGTGGACAACCTCGGCATGGTCCGCTTCCCGGAGGCCATGAAGGACGTGTGGCACGCACCCCAACTGGCCGCGCTGCTGCTCGCGGGTGTCGCCATCGCCGTCCTGGGTTCCCTCGCCCCGGCCCGTTCGGCGGCCCGGCTGACGATCGCCTCGGTCCTGCACACGGAGTAGACGGTTTTGAGCCTGAAATGCCCCAGCTCAGGGCCGTATCCCGGCGCTCACGGCTCCGGAGCCGGCGCTCCACGGCGTCGGCCCGGGCCTGCGCCCGACCCCGACACGGATGGCCGGTTAGCGCCCGGCGTTGATCACTCTCCGGCGATCTTTCACTACTGTGTGCCGCGCATCGACAGCCGCCGTCACCCCCGAGGAGTCCCGCGTGGAGCGCAGCCGTACCGACCTGAGGATCCGTGCCGTCCTCGCCGCGATGGGCGTCACCGCCGCCCTCGCGGCCGCCCCCGCCGCCCAGGCAGCCCCGGCCGGGCCGGCCGCTCCCCCGGCCGCGGCCGCGGCGAAGGCCCCCTGCACCGGCGAGTTCGAGGGCGACAAGCGGCTGGGCCCGGAGCACCTGCCGCACAAGTGGCAGCAGCCGGTCGGGCCCCTGCTCAAGCACTACCACCGCACCGGAAAGCTCTCCTCCGCCGACTTCCTGAAGAAGTACTGGGAGGGGCCGGCCGACACGGGCACCTGGAAGTACCCGCCGAACGACGGGTTCGGCGAGGTCAACGGCACCGTCGACAAGGCCCCCGCGCTGCTGGCCGAGGGGGAGCGCCTGGACCGCTTCGGCTCGGAGTTCGGCTCGTACCTCGCCCCGGCCGGTGACCCGTACGCCAAGCGCGCGCTGCCCCCGCAGAACCTCAACACCCGGGACGCGGCCTTCCCGTGCGACTACCACGCCTACCGGGTGACCAAGCCGTTCGTCGTCTGGGAGGGCTCCATCGCCCCCTGGTTCGAGCAGCCGGGCGGCGGTCGGCAGATCAAGCTCGACGCGGCCTTCCTCGACCCGGGCGCGGGCCAGCGCCTGAACGTCAAGTGGCTGCTCGACAACGGCTATCTGGCCCCCGCCCCCGCGTGAGCCACCGGCAGGCGCTCGAACGGGCACTCCGGGAGGCCGGGGTGCCCGCCGGGTACTACTGGATCGAGGGCGTCCACGAGCCCGCGCCCACCCCGACGGACTTCGTGTACCTGCGCGCCCGGCCGGACGGCGGCTGGGAGACCGGGGTGTTCGAGCGGGGCGCGTACGAGCCCGTCGCCGGGCACACCACCGAGGCCGGGGCCTGTGCCCACCTCCGCACCCTGCTGGGCTGCTGAAACGCGGTCTCCGGACGCGCACTAGAGTGCGGCGGGGAACAGTGGCACCAGGGCGCAGGGGGCGCGGGGATGATCGAGCCGTGGGTGTTGGGGATGGTCAACGGCATCCTCTACAACGCGATGTACCACAGCTGCGGCTTGGAGCTGGGCGACGAACTGGTCAGCCGCTACGCCCTCGCCCTCCAGGTCGAGCCGGTCACCGACCGGCCGATCCCCGCGCAGGTGGCGAGCCTGCGCGCCGCCGCGCTCCACGACGAGCCGCTGACGGCCGGCTTCACGCCGTACCCCGGCCAACAGCCCTACGGGGAGAGCGAGTTCCGCGCCTTCCTGATCCGCGTGGCCGACGAACTCGAATCCCAGTACCCCTGGCCGCAGGCCCGCACCACCCGGCCGCAGCCCCACGGCTCCGGGCCGGCGACCCCCGACTCGCCACTGCGCCGCCTCCTGCGGCCCCTGCTCCGCCGCCGGTGAACCCCCCAGGTGGGCGTCACTTCCGTGGGGCGGGTGTCGTTAGGGCCTCGGGGTTGACTCTGGGGGCGAAGGGATGACGGAATGCGGCAGTTTCCTCTGGAGATGCACCACATGGCACCCGGCCGGGTCGTCGAATGGCGGTTGCGGTCCACTGCGGCGGAGGCCTGCGGGCCGGACGACGCGGCGGACCGGCAGGCGTCCTTCAACCAGGACAAGCACTTCACCGTCGCCGAGGAGAGCCGCGCCGACGGCGACCCGATCGCCTCGTGGGTGGCGGTCACCTTCGAGGTCGCCGGAGCACTCGACGAGGACGCGCTGACCCGGTCCCTGCTGGCCTTCGTGCAGCGTCACGAGGTGCTGCGCTGCGAGTTCCGCCGTCTCGCGGGCGAGTTGGCGTGCGCGCCCATCCCTCCCGACGAACTCGCCCTCGACTCCGAGCCGGTGGCCGCCTTCGAGACGTCCGGGGCCCTCAAGCACTTCCTCGTCGAACGGTTCAAGCGGAGCATCGACACCCTGTCGTGGCCGCTGTTCACGATGGGCGCCGTCCTGCGCGAGGACTCCGCGACCGTGTACCTGGCCTTCGACCACATCGTCTGCGACGGCCTGTCGATGCCGATCGTGGTCAAGGACGTACAGGGCGTGTACGAGGCCCTGTGTCGCGGCGAGGAGCACGTCGTCGAGCCCGCGCCGAGCTATCTCGACTTCGCCGAGGAGCAGCGCAGCCGCTACCTGTCCATCGACGCCACCGACGAACGGCTGGACAACTGGAAGGCGTTCATCGCGCGCGGCGGCGGCGAGTTCTTCCCGCGCTTCCCGCTCGAACTCGGTGTGGAGCCGGGCCGGATGTACCCGATCGTCAGCGAGGCCTCGCAACTGCTGGACGCCGGCGAGGCCGAGGTGTTCGAGAAGGCCTGTCTGGCGGTCGACGGCAAGCCCTTCATGGGGTTGCTCGCCGCCGTCGCCGTCTGTCTGCGCGAGGCCGGCGGACCGGGTGTCTACCGCGGGTTCCTGCCGGTGAGCGAGCGCGGCCGGTCCGGCTGGTCGGACTCGATCGGCTGGTTCGTCAACACGATGCCCATCGAGTTCGACGCCTCGCCGGGCCGGGACTTCGCCCAGGTCATCGCCGCCGTACGGGCCGGATTCAGCGAGATGCTCGAACACATCGACGTCCCGTTCGTCCGGGCCTGGCAGTTGCTGGCGCCCGAGGAGTTCGGCGCCCGCTCCTGGCCCTACCCGGTGAACTTCTTCTCGTACATCGACATGCGCCGGTGTCCGGGCGCCGAGCGGCACGAGGACTGGCGGCCCTCGACCCATGTGTGGTCGGCGACCGCGAACGGCACCTGCTCCTGGTTCCAGCGGGACAGGGAGGGGCTGCACATGAACTCCATGTACGTGGACACTCCCGTCGCCCGGCGCACCATGGAGGACTTCCAGGAGGCATTGCGGCTGACGGTCCGTGAGATCGCCCGGTACGGCTCGCTGCGCCGGCCCATCGCGCTGACGGCGCCGCGCCGGCCGGTGCGCACCCCGCTCGACGTCGCCGGGTACGGCCGCCGGGCCTGACGGGGCGGCGCGGCCGCGGGCGCGTCAGCCTTCGAGGCGGGCGGCGCGCCTGCGCAGCAGGGCCTGTTCCCGCGCGTTGCGCGTGAGCGAGGCGGCCCGTTCGAACTCCGCCCGGGCCTCCGCCCGCCGGCCGAGCCGCTCCAGCAGGTCTCCCCGTACGCTCGGCAGCAAGTGGTAGGCGCGCAGGGCCGGTTCCGCCGTCAGCGCGTCCACCAGCGCGAGCGCCGGCCCGGGGCCGTCGGCCATGGAGACCGCGACCGCCCGGTTGAGCTCGACCACCGGTGACGGGACCAGTACGACCAGGCGCTCGTAGAGGGTGGCGATGGTCCGCCAGTCGGTGTCCTCGTAGCGCACGGCGTCCGCGTGGCAGCCCGCGATGGCGGCCTGGAGGGAGTACGGGCCGGTGCCGGCGCGGTGCATGGCCTCGACTCCGCGGCGGATCAGCATGCGGTTCCACTTGGACCGGTTCTGGTCGGCGAGGAGCACCGGCTCGCCGTCGGGGCCGGTGCGGGTGGCGATCCGGGAGGCCTGGAACTCCAGGAGCGCCACCAGCCCGTGCACCTCGGGTTCCTTGGGCATGAGGGCGGCGAGGACGCGGGCCAGCCGGAGCGCGTCCTCGCAGAGGGCGGGGCGGACGAGGTCGTCGCCGGCGGTCGCCGAGTAGCCCTCGTTGAAGACGAGGTAGATGACCTCCAGGACGGAGGCGAGCCGTTCCTCGCGGTCGGCTCCGTACGGGACCTCGAACGGCACCCCGGCCTTGGCCAGCGCCCGCTTCGCCCGGACGATCCGCTGGGCGACGGTCGGCTCGGTGGTGAGGAAGGCGCGGGCGATCTCCGGGGTGGTGAGCCCGCCGATCAGGCGCAGGGTGAGGGCGATGCGGGCATCGGTGGCGAGCACCGGGTGGCAGGCGGTGAAGACCAGCCGGAGCAGGTCGTCGTCGATGTCCTCCGGGTCGGCCGGCTCGGCGGGCGGTGCTACGTCCTCCAGGGTCCGGCCGACCTCGGCGAGCTTGCGCGCGTACGCCTCCTTGCGGCGGACGAGGTCGATCGCGCGGCGTTTGGCGGTGGTCGTCAGCCAGGCGCCGGGCCGGTCGGGGATGCCCGACTGCGGCCACTGTTCCAGGGCGGCGACCAGGGCGTCCTGCGCGAGCTCCTCGGCGATGCCGACGTCGCGCACGATCCGGGCCACCCCCGCGATGATCCGGGCGGACTCGATCCTGAACACCGCTTCGACCGCCTGGGCCGTGCTCGCTGCCGTCACGGCCACCCATCAGAGCAGCCGTGACGCGGCAGGGCAAACGCGGATCGCGGGTCGCGGGTCGCGGGTCGCGGGTCGCGGGTCGCGGGTCGCGGGTCGCGGATCAGGAATCAGGGATCGCGGATCACATCTCCTGGATCTCCCGGACCTCGGCGCCGACGTTCCAGCTCGCCGGGTGGATCTCGAGGAAGCGCTTGGTCCACTCCATGGCCTCGGCCTTGTCCTTGCACTGGGTGATGGAGTAGCCGCCGACGACCTCCTTGGTCTCGGTGAAGGGGCCGTCGGTGTAGCTGATCTTTCCGCCGGACCAGCTGAGCCGGGTGCTCTGGGAGGTGGGCAGCAGCCCGGCGGTGTCGAGCATGACGCCGGCCTTGGTGATCTCCTCCAGCAGCGCGCCCATGCGCTTCTCGAAGTCGGCGGGGAATTCCTCGGGGGGCAGGTTCTGCTCGTCGATGCGGATCAGGGTCAGGAAGCGCGGCATGGTGACTCCTCGGTCGTGAGGGCGGGGGCTCTCCCCGCCTCTCACCCCTGCGTCGAACGGGAGCCGCCCGGATCGACGGCTCCCCGGGAAATTCTTCAAAGAATCCTGCGGGGCGGCCACCGGGGGGTGCCGACGGCCCTCGCGGGCCCCTGCCCGCCGTGGCTACCGGCGAGTAGGATCACCGGGCCCAAGCCCTCAGAGAGGAACTCCCGATGCCGCGCACCCCCTCCTCCCCCGCGCTCCTCGCCGGCCTGCTCGCCACGGCTGCGGTGGCGCACGCCGTCGCGCCGAAGCAGTTCGACGCGACCGTCCCGCGCTCGCTGCCCGGCACCCCGCGGCAGTGGACGTACGCGAGCGGCGTGGCGGAGCTGGCGCTTGCCGTCGGGGTCGCCCACCCGCGCACCCGCCGGGCGGCGGCGCTGGCGACGGCGGTGTTCTTCGTCGGCGTGTTCCCGGCGAACGTCAAGATGGCGGTGGACGCGCGCCACGGATCCCCGGGTGTGCGGGCCGCGACGATCGGGCGGCTGCCCCTGCAGATCCCGCTCGTCCTGTGGGCCCGCAGCGTCAGCCGGGGCGCAGCGGCCGGCTGAGCCGAGCGGGCCGGGCGCGGGCGGGGCGGGGCCGGTCAGGGGCTGTCGCCCGCCCAGTCCCAGCGGTCCCCACCGCCCGCGCGGCGGCGGTAGTGGGCCCGGCCGCCCGCGCCGTACCGCCCTATCTCCGTGGGGAGCCGGGCCTCTTCGGCCAGTTGGCGCCCGCTCCAGCCGGTGATGTCCAGGAGGAGCCCGTCGAGGGGACCGCCCACGAGCTCGCCGTAGACATGGCCGGGCTGCGGGCCGGGGTCGGGGTCGTCGTGGTCGGCGCCGTAGACCCGGCGCCGGAGCATCCTGTCGTCCATGCGGCCCAGCTTCGCAGCCGGCACTGACAATGGAGTCCGCCGTACGGATCACCGCGCACACGGAGCAGGAGCACCACTCATGGCACGTCGGGTACATCAGCCGCTGGAGAACGAGGAGTTCGACTTCATCCTCACGATGGCCGGCGGCGGGCCGGTTCTCGCCTACTTCTGCGGGAGCTGGCCCAAGGCGGTCGAGGCGTGCAGGGCGATGGACGCGATCGTCGGCGAGCTGGCCGAGGAGTACGGGACGCGGCTGACGGCGGTCCGTACGGACATCACCCGGTGCCCCGGGCCGACCAGGCGCTACGGCGTGGCGGGAGCCCCGACCGTCGTCCTCGTCAAGGACGGCGAGGCGGTGGCGAGCCAGGCGGGCCCGATGACCCGCGAGGAGTTCCGGGCGTTCCTGGACGCGCACCTGTAGCCCGCGGGGCCCGGCCCGGAGGCCGGATGGGCCCTGCGGGCGAACATGCCCGATCTGGCCGAAAGTGGCATAGGTGGGATAGGTGCCTAGAGCATGTAATAGGGCTGGCGAGACGGAACCACCGCTTGCGAGGTGCTCGTATGTCCGAACCCGTTGTCTCCACCGAACCCGTTGCCCCCGACTTCCTGGCCCCCGACCCCCTTTCCCCCGAACCCGTCGACTTCCCGCAGGACCGAACCTGCCCCTACCACCCGCCGGCCGCCTACGACCCCCTGCGGGAGAGCCGGCCGCTCTCCCGGGTCACCCTCTTCGACGGCCGCTCGGTGTGGGTGGTCACCGGGCACGCCGAGGCGCGTGCCCTGCTCTCCGACCGGCGGCTCTCTGCCGACCGGCAGAACGCCGCCTTCCCGCTCCCCAGCAAGCGCTTCTCCGGCCTCAAGGACCGGCGCACCGCCCTGCTCGGGGTGGACGATCCCGAGCACAACGCCCAGCGCCGGATGCTGATCCCCAGCTTCACCCTGAAGCGGACCGCCGCCCTGCGGCCCCGGATCCAGGAGACCGTGGACCGGCTGATCGACGCGATGGTCGCCCGGGGCCCGCGGGCGGAGCTGGTCAGCGCCTTCGCGCTGCCGGTGCCGTCGATGGTGATCTGTGCGCTGCTCGGAGTCCCGTACGAGGACCACGAGTTCTTCGAGGGAGAGTCGCGCCGGCTGCTGCGCGGGCCGGAGGCGGCCGATGTGGAGGACGCCCGCGACCGGATCAACGGCTACCTGCGCGAGCTGATCGAGCGCAAGCGCCGGGAGCCGGGCGACGGGCTCCTGGACGAGCTCGTCACCCAGCGGCTGGAGACCGGCGAGACCGATGTCGACGAGTTGGTGTCGCTGGCGGCGATCCTGCTGATCGCCGGGCACGAGACCACGGCGAACATGATCTCCCTCGGTACGTTCACCCTGCTCAGCCACCCGGAGCAGTTGGCCGAGCTCCGCTCGGACCCGGTGCTGCTCCCGGCGGCGGTGGAGGAGCTGATGCGATTCCTGTCCATCGCCGACGGGATGCTGCGGGTGGCCACCGAGGACATCGAGATCGGCGGTGTCACGGTCCGCCCGGATGACGGGGTGGTCTTCTCGACCTCGGTGATCAATCGCGACGGGGAGGTCTTCGAGGACCCCGACGCGCTGGACTGGCACCGGTCCAACCGGCACCACCTGGCCTTCGGCTTCGGCATCCACCAGTGCCTCGGGCAGAACCTGGCCCGTGCCGAGATGGAGATCGCCCTGGGCACGCTCTTCCGGCGGCTGCCCGGACTGCGGCTGGCGGCCGACCCGGACCGGATCCCCTTCAAGTCCGGGGACACCATCCAGGGCATGGTCGAACTCCCCGTGGCCTGGTGAGGGGCGTGACGTCACTGCGCATCGACATCGACACGGCCGTCTGCATCGGCGCCGGCCAGTGCGCCCTCACCGCGCCCGAGGTGTTCACCCAGGACGACGACGGGTTCAGCGAGCTGGTCCCGGGCCACGAGGACGGCAACGGCAGCCGGCTCGTGCGGGAAGCCGCCCGCGCCTGCCCGGTCTCCGCGATCTCCGTGGCCGGGCCGTGAGACGCGCCGCCCGGCCGTGAGACGCGCCGCCTGAGCGGGGGTTCAGCTCCCGCTCAGGAGCCCGGCGGCCCGTCGCTCCAGGGCCAGGGCCCCGTCCACCAGGTCCGCGCAACCGTCGAAGAGGGCCCGGCGGCCTTCGGCGTCCGCCGCCGGGTCGGCCGTACGGGCCAGTTCGGCCAGGCGCGACCACTGCCGGCCGGAGTCCCGGAAGAGGGCCGCCGCCTCGGGTCGGCCCGCGAGGTCCAGGAAGTCGGCGTACAGCGGCCGGGTCGCGCCGGGCGACGTCCACTCCTCCTCCAGGCAGGCGTGGAGCCGGCCCATGCCCGCGCCGAGGGCCTCCGGGGACGAGCCGAAGCGCCGCTCCCAACCCGTTTTGGTGCTGGTGTCGCGCAGTTGGGCGGCGAACTTCTCCATGCCGGAGAAGCCGAAGTTCACGTCGAAGTGGTTGCCGAGCACAGGCCCGGTGAGGCGGGCCACCGTGGCGGCGATGGCCTCGTCGAGGTCCGGCTCGTCGGTGGGCGGCCCAGTGGGCACGATCATCTGGTGGCGGCCCTTGCGGTGCCCCGACCAGGCGGCGGTGAACTCTTCCCGGTCGATCCGGTACGGGGTCTCGGCCCCGTCCTCGACGTACAGGGTGTCGCCCTCGTACCCCGCGACGACCACGGTGTACGGATCGGCGGAGGCCATCTCGGGGTTCTGCGCCGCCGCGTGCCAGGGAAGCAGTGACCGGTCGACGACGCAGAACACGGGCAGCCCGGCGTCGAGCGCGCCGTGCACCCGGTTCAGGCGGGGTTTGGCGCTGGTGGTGGCCAGGTACGGGACGTGCAGCCGCCCGAGCGCCGTCTGCACCCAGGGGTGCGGGTGGGCCTGCGCGACGATCGTGGCGATCGGCGGCCGGCCGGCGTACTCGAACACGAAGTACATGAAGCCGATCCCGCCGGCGAGGCCCGCGACCAGCACCTCGTCGTGTGCGCTGCCGAGCGCGTGGCGGATCAGCGAACTCTCGCGGTGGCGGCCTGCGCCGAAGTCTTCGTAAACGAGCACGGTCATGCGGTCAGGGTATCCGTGCCGTCGCCGCCCACTGGCCGGGCGCCCTGGAGCGCGACCGATTTCCTGTACAGTTGTCCAGGAAGTCTTACCGGAATCCATCAGACCCCAAGGCAGGTCCCCGTGCACACCGTCGCTCAGGTCCTCATCGGCGCCGTCGCCGCACTGCACGCGTACATCCTGGTGCTGGAGATGTTCCTGTGGCAGCGGCCGCCCGGCCGGGCGCTGTCCGGCTTCGACGCGGACACCGCCCGGCTCACCGCGCCGCTCGCCGCCAACCAGGGCCTCTACAACGGGTTCCTCGCCGCCGGCCTGGTCTGGTCGCTGGTCATCGACTCGCTCGCCACGCAGGTCTTCTTCCTCGTCTGCGTGGTCGTGGCCGGGGTGTACGGGGCCGCGACCGCCAACCGGCGGATCCTGGTCGCTCAGGCCCTGCCCGGCGCCCTCGCCCTGGGTGCGGCGCTGCTCGCCGGATGAGCGCCGAGGATCCGCGTACGGACCCCCGTACCGCCCGCACCAAGGCGCGGCTGCGCGAGGGCCTCCTCGCGGAGTGCACGGACCGGGCGCTGGCCGAGGTCAGCGTCTCGGCAGTGGTCCGCCGGGCCGGCGTCGGGCGCGCCACGTTCTACCTGCACTACGAGGACCTCACCGCGCTCGCGGTGGACGCCTGCGCCGACGTGGTGCACGCGGCGGTCGACGCCCTGCACACCTGGCAGACGGGCCCCGGGTCGCGCGCCCCGGCCCGGCCGCCGGCCGACCTGGCCGAGTTCCTGGGGGGCGCGTCCGAACGGGCCCCGCTGTACCGCGCGCTGCTCCTGCCGGGCGGCGGCGGGCCGCTTGGCGAGCGCCTGCACCGGGAGTTGCGGGCCCGCGCACGCGCCGAGCGTGCGGCGGTCGGCGCCCCGCGACCCGACCTGGTGGCCTCGGCGGTGGCCGCGGCCTTCACGGGGGTGCTCGCGGACTGGCTGCACGGCCTCGTGCCGGCGGACCCCGCGGAGCTCGCGGACCGCATCTGGGCGCTGCTCCTGGCCCTGCACCGGGCGGGTTAGCCCGGCACGCCGCGGCCGTCCAGGCCCGTCTCCCTCATCACCCGGTCCACGGTTGCCTCCAGCGAGTCCCCGGCCGCCACGACGCTCTCCCAGTCACCCGGCAGCAGGTCCAGCGGCCGGTACCACTCGCGCAGCTCCGGCTCCCCGTACTCGGCGGCCTGCGGCTTGGTCGCGTGCCGCCGCAGGGTCTCCTCGAACGGCACGTCCAGGTAGTAGAGGTGGGTCGACCCCCGGTGCGCCCGCCGCAGCGCGTCGAGCATGGGGCCGTACCGGTCCGCGTAGAGGATCCCCTCGACGATCACATGGAAGCCGTGGTCCAGGCCGTACCGCGCGACACTGCCGATCAGCCCGATGTTGGCGGCGCCGACGGTGTCCCGTTCGTACAGGACCTCGCGCCGCAGGTTGTCCTGGGCCACGAGGGCCATGCCGCGTCCGTGGCGCGCGCGGATCCCCGCCGCGACCGAGGACTTGCCCGAGGCGGAGTTGCCGCGCAGCACGATCAGCCGCGTGTCCGGGGTGCCCGTCATCACGCGGGCCACGCTACCGGCCGGGGCCGGTCGCGCGTGAGCCCCGCCGGAGATCCGACGGGGCTCACCCTCACGGGCTGGACTCGTGAAGCGGCGCTAGCCGATGGTGACCACCTGCTCCGCCTGAGGACCCTTGGGACCCTGGGTCACGCTGTACTCGACCTTCGCGCCCTCCGCCAGCTCCTTGAAGCCGGTCGTCTGGATGGCGGAGAAGTGCACGAACACGTCGGGGCCGCCGTCGTCCTGCTGGATGAAGCCGAATCCCTTCTCCGAGTTGAACCACTTCACGGTGCCTGTTGCCATCTGTGCTGATCCTTCTCAACGTTCCACGCGGGCCGCACGTGCGGCCGTCTCGATCCTGCCCACACGTCACCCCCGCCACACGCCAAGCGCGGCCAACCGGGGCGTACGGAATGAATCGAACCTTTGGCCACAACGTCCGTGAAACGGGGGATCGACATCTCGCGACAGGGGGTCATGCGCCGCTGTCCGCGGCCGGCAGCGGCACGGCGGGGCGGGGCCCGGGCGCCGCCGCGGCGGCGCGCCGCGGCCCGCTGAGGCGGCAGCCGAGGCAGTCGGGGTGCCCGTCGCGGGCGGCGGTGTCCCGGACGCGCCAGTCCCAGTCGGCGGGGGCCCTGGGGCCGCTCGGCTTGCCCCAGCCGGCCAGGTGCAGCAGCCAGGTGACGAGCGCGGCCGCGGCGACGACGCCGAGGCCGAGCCAGATGCCGGGCGCCCAGGCGGCGCAGAACGCCACACCCGCTCCGGTGCAGCCCAGCAGGGCGAGGATGGTGCCGGTCCAGCCGGCCACGGTGTGGCCGAGGTCGACGTCGCCGTGCGCACTCATGGTTCTCCCTGGCAGGACGGTGGGGCGGGCCACAGTAGGCTCGGAACGGAAGCGGGATGACTTATTCAGCAAGATAAACATCTCACGAACTAAGCCTCTTAGATCCTAAGGAGTATTCGCGTGCAGGGCAAGCCCCGCCCCGCGGCCACGGCCGGGGAGGCGCTTTCACGCATGGACAGCTACATCGCGCTGGGCCTCATCGGCCAGCAGGAAGTGGCGCAGCTGCTCGGGATCAACGTCACCGACCTGACGTGCCTGGGCCACATCCTGGGCGCCGGGGACACCCCGCTCACCGCGGGCGAGCTCGCCGAACGGACGAAGCTCACCACGGGTGCGGTCACGGGAGTCCTCAACCGTCTGGAGCGGTCCGGCTACGCGAGCCGCCGGCCCGACCCGGCCGACCGGCGCCGGGTGCGGGTCGTGGCCGACGCGGACACCGCCGCACGGATCTTCGCCGTGTACGAGCCCTTCTACGCGCGGCTGGGCGCGGTGTTCGCCGAGTACACCTCCGACGAGATCGCCGTCATCGCCGACTGGTTCGGGCGCGCGACGGTCGAGATCACCGCCCACCTCGCCCAGGTGCGGGCCGGGGAACTGGGTCCTGTGGCCCCGTAGCCCGGTGTCCCGCAGCCCCGCGCCCCCGTCGCGCCACGGGTCCGATGGTAAAATTTCCTCCTTTCACGTCTTCACGGAAGGTTCTGCATGAAGAACCCGTCACCTCACGGGCGTTTCGGCGTCAAGGCCGGAGCCAAGGCAGGCCCCAGGAGCGGTGGCAAGGCGGGCGGCAAGAGCCCGCGGACCGCTCCCCTGCGGGGCGAGTTCGCGATGCCCGCGACCACCACTCCGGCGCTGCCGCCCGTGAAGACGTTCGCCGAGCTCGACCTGCCCCCGGAGCTGGTGCGGACGCTGGCCGAGCTGGCGGTGACGGAGCCGTTCCCCATCCAGGCGGCGACCCTTCCGAACTCCCTCGCGGGCCGGGACATCCTGGGCCGCGGCCGGACCGGCTCCGGCAAGACACTGGCCTTCGGCCTGGCCATGCTGGCGCGCACGGCGGGCGAGCAGGCCGATCCGAAGCGGCCGCTGGCTCTGGTCCTCGTACCGACGCGCGAACTGGCGCAGCAGGTGACCGAGGCGCTGGCCCCGTACGCGCAGGCCCTGAAGCTGCGGATGGCCACGGTCGTCGGCGGTCTGTCCATCGGCCGCCAGACCTCGGCGCTGCGCACCGGCGCGGAGGTCGTGGTCGCCACCCCCGGACGCCTCAGCGACCTGATCGGGCGGCGGGACGTCCACCTGGAGCGCGTGAAGATCACGGTGCTCGACGAGGCGGACCAGATGTGCGACATGGGCTTCATGCCGCAGGTCACCGAGATCCTCGACCAGGTGCACCACGCCGGCCAGAAGATGCTCTTCTCCGCCACCCTGGACCGCAATGTGGACCAGCTCGTCCGGAGCTACCTGAAGGACCCGGTCTCGCACTCCGTGGACCCGTCGGCGGCCTCGGTCACCACGATGGACCACCACGTGCTGCACATCCACGCGGCCGACAAGGTCTCGGCGGCCACCGAGATCGCCGCCCGCGAGGGCCGGGTGCTGATGTTCCTGGACACCAAGCACGGTGTCGACCAGTTCGTGAAGCACCTGCGGGCGATGGGCGTACGGGCGGAGGGCCTGCACAGCGGCAAGTCGCAGCCGCAGCGCACCCGGACCCTGGGGCAGTTCAAGGACGGCCTGATCGGCGTCCTGGTCGCGACCAACGTCGCGGCGCGCGGCATCCACATCGACGACCTCGACCTCGTCGTCAACGTGGACCCGCCCGCGGACCACAAGGACTACCTGCACCGCGGCGGCCGTACGGCGCGGGCCGGCGAGTCCGGCAAGGTCGTCACCCTGGTCACGCCGAACCAGCGCCGCGACATCGTGCGGCTGATGGCCGACGCCAAGATCCGGCCGACGATCACGCAGGTGCGCTCGGGCGAGGCCGCGCTGAGCCGCATCACCGGAGCGAAGGCCCCCTCGGGGGTCCCGCTGGCGGGCGCGGCGCCGACCGACGCCAAGGGCAAGCCCTCCGGCTCGGACCTCGGCTTCCGCGGGATCGGTACCCGGCCCGGACGGCCGGGGCGCGGCAAGGAGTCCCGCAAGACGGTGGAGGCCCGGCAGGCGGCCGAGGCCCGCGCCGCGGCCCGGGTGCGCCGGGGCAAGTGACGCGTACGTGAAGGCGCCGGTCCCCGCACACGGGGGGGCGGCGCCTTCACGTTGCCCCGGCCGGTGTTCAGCCGCGCGGGCGCCCACGGGCCGTGCTCGCCCGGGCGAGCGCGGCCTTTCGTTCCTCTTCCGCGTCGAGGAAGCCCAGTACGGTCCGTGCGAAGGCGGCGGGGTCGTCGACCCACGGGTAGTGGCCGGTGCCCGGCTGGACGGTCACCTCGACCCTGGGGAACCATTCCGCGATGTCCCTGGCGACGCGCGGACGGGGACCGCCGTCCAGTTCGCCGGCCAGGATCAGTACGGGCGCCTCCAAGGCGGCGACGGCCGCGCGCGTGCGCGCCGGCTGGAAGGCTCCGGCGGAGGCGTAGACCTCGCCGGCCTCCTCGTTGGACTGCCCGGCCTCGGCCGCGGCGTGCGCCTGCGCGGCGGCGTCCCAGCGGCCGTAGTGGAACGGGCCCGCCGCCTCCCCTTGGGCGTCCGTCGCCGTGCCGGCCCACACGGCCTCCGCCGCCGGGCGGGCGCGTGCGTACCAGGGCTCCGCCGCACGCAGGGCCATGGCCTCCCGGCGGTGCTCCACGGTGAAGTCGATGCCGATGGCCCGGGCCCTGGCGGTGACGAGCACGAGGCTGCGGACGTGCTCGGGGTACCGGGCCGCGTAGAGGAGGGCGAGGTCGCCGCCCGCGGAGTGGGCGAGGATGTCGACCCGCTCCGGGCCGAGATGGCGCCGCAGGGCCTCTACGTCCCCGACCTGCCGGTCACAGCGGTACGACGCGGGGTCGGCCGGGAGGGCGGAGTCTCCCGTGCCCCGCAGGTCGAGCATGATCAGCCGGCGGCGCTTGGACACTCCCCCGAGGTCGCCGAGGTACGTGGAGGCCCGCATCGGGCCGCCCGGCAGGCAGATCAGTGGTTCGCCCTCGCCGACCACGTGGTAGGCGAGTTCGGTTCCGTCGGGTGCGCTTAAGACAGGCATGGCGCCATCCTCACGAGCACGCCGCCGCCGTGGCAACCGGATTCGGCGAAGAGCCGCCGGTCTCAGACCGCCGCGCGCCGCAGCAGACGCCGCGCGGCGGTGTTGCGGACGCTGCGGGTGCGGGCGGCGGCGGCCAGCAGGCCCAGTGCCTCCTCGTCCGAGGCCGGCGACTGGGCGGCCGTGCGCTGGCACCAGTCGGAGGCGGCGGTGAGGTCGGCGACCGCCCAGGGCTCGCCCCGGGCGATGGACCTGAGCAGGATCCACTCGCGCAGCCGGCGGGCCGCGAAGGTGCGCCCGCCGAGCGCGGCGCCCATGGCGTGCGCCCAGGCGGGGAACGCCCCGTCGGCCAGCAGTTGCGCCGCCCGCCGGTCCAGGTGCGTGACGACGGCGCTCTCCGCCATCACCGGGTCCGGGTCGCGCAGGACCGCGGCCACCGCCTCGGCCTCCGCCGCCTCGCCCGATACGGCCGCCAGCGAATCCAGGTGCCGGGCGTAGCGCCAGTACTCGGGCGCGCTCGACCGCTCGGCCGGGCGTATCTGGTTCTCGCGTCTCCCCATGGCGACCATTCCACACGACAGCGGTGAACGACCGGCGCCCAGGGTCCCGTCGGGCTCACGGCACCGGACCCTGTCTCTCCATCGAGAGCCGGACCGGTCCGGGGCTATCCGGCTCCGGACCAGCCGCGCTCGACGGACCGGCGACAGCGGTCGGGTTCGTCTCCTGCGCCGGTGAACAGTGCTGTCAACATGGGCACGCCATGAGCAAGTGCCTGGTGCGGCAGGGGGCCTGTGGCGACGAGCGAGGCGAGTCCGTGTCCGATGGTCCAGCTCTGTGTTGCCAGTTCCAGCGGGTCGATCTCGTTGCGGAAGCGGCCGTTCGCCTTGGCCCGGTCGATGGCGTGGACGAGGAGGTACAGGGTTTCGTCCGCGGCACCGGCGTCTTCGAGGTCGAAGCCCGCGTCGAACATGACGCGGTAGAGATCGGGGTTCTCCATGGCATTGGCCTGGTAGGCGGCCCCCAGTGCTGCGAGGTCTCGTACCGGGTCCATGGACATCTCGACGGCCGCGAGTTGGGCGGCCAGGCGTGTGAAGCCTTCCTGTCGCAGCGCCTTCCACAGGCCGTCCATGCCGCCGAAGTAGGTGTAGACGGCCATCGTTGACACGCCGGTTCCGGCAACCAGGGTGCGCAGGGTGACCGGTTGCCTCGTCCGCAGCATCTGCGCGGCTCGGTCGAGCAGCAGGGAGCGGCACGCTGGATCTTTCGTCCTCGCCATGGCCTCACAATACATAGCATCGCTATGCTTTCATGATGCTGATCTTGCTACTCCTTACCCCAAGAGGAAGAGGCCTTCCATGTCCGTGACGCTGGTCAACCCCGAAGGGCTCCCGAAGCCCGAGGTCTACCGGCAGCTGTCGGTCGCCACCGGATCGAAGCTGGTGTTCCTGGCGGGGCAGGTCGCCCGCGATGCCGATGGCCGGCCCGTGGGCGAGGGAGACCTCGCAGCTCAGGTCGAGCAGTGCTATCTCAATATCGCCACCGCTCTGGCCGGGGTCGGCGGCTCCTTCGAAGACGTTGCGAAGCTGACCGTCTACGTCGTCGACTGGAGTTCCGAGAAGATGCCGCTGCTGGGTGAGGGCGTGGGCCGGGCGGCAGCGAAGCTGGGCATCGACCCGGTCAAGCCGATCACCCTGCTGGGCGTGGCGGCGCTGGGGGAACCGGACCTCCTGGTCGAGGTCGAAGCCACCGCGGTCCTCGAATAACCGACGCTACGGCAGTGCCTAGTTGGACCTGATGTCGGGAATGGCGGTGGGCGCCGGTACGGGATCGAAGGCGAAGCGCTGACCGGACTGCGTTGCGGTGCACGGCAGTTGGACGACGGACGTGCCGGGGGTGCTGTTCCCGCCGGGGACGGACACACAAGCGCCGCTGTGCACCGGCACGATCCGGAAGGTGTGCCCGCCGTCCTCCGCCGCGGCGAGGATCCTGAACCGTTCGGCTGTGCCCCGGCGGCCGCAGTAGTCGTTCATCAGGCGGGTTCCGTCCGCTCTCAGGCCGGAGTCCACGCCGAGGCAGCCGTGTCCCATGACGGGGTGCAGGGAGCGGATCGTGTACTGGCCGCCGCCCGCGGGCTCCAGGAGGTAGACGGGGACGCTCGCCGGGCAGGCGTACTGCTCCACGGCGCCTCCGCCGTCCCGGTGGGGCGACTCCGACAAGCACAGTTCGGAGCCGGCCACCCGGATCCGGTACGTACCGGGCTCGACCGGCCCGGGAAGTGCGCTCGGACCGGCAACGGGGTCGACGCGGTCGCTCTCACCCGTGCCGGCCCGTGCCAGGTGACCGCCGACGGCCAGCGCCACGACGGCCAGCAGTGACCCGACGGCGAGCACGACCAGGCGCAGGAGCGGCCGGGGCTCCGGCTCCGAATGAGGCTCCGGCTCCGAGTGCGGGGTCCCCGTAGCGGTCGCAACGACTTCAGAGTCGACGCTCCCGGCGGCAAGCCGGTCGCGCGCCTCCGACCACGCCTCGACCAGCCCCTGGTGTCCGCATGCGATCAGGAACGCTCTCAGCAGCTCCGGCCGGGGCAGCGCGTCCCGGCTCAGGGCCGTCGCCAGGGTGCTGCGCGGGAGCACCTCGCCGAAGTGCTCCGCCCGTTGCTCCAGATCTCGGTAGGTCAGACCCGACCGCTCACGGAGCTGCCGTACGAGGGCGATGAACTCGGCGGCGTTCCGGGCCTCGTCCGGGTCCGGGAGAGACGTCATGGGGTGCATGCCCCGAGCATCCCGGGCCCCTGCGGGACCGGGCCAGGAGGAATCAGGCCCACTCCCGGCTCCCGCGGCCCGTCCGGGACACGACGGGGACAGGCTCTGTGACCTGCGAGGACACCGACCGCCCCGTCCAGGACGGCGGGAGGCCCTGGAACGGCGGGCCGGACGCCTGGCAGCGTCGGATGCCGAACGCAGACCGACTACCGAGGGAGACACACCCATGAGCAAGGTTCGATCGGTGCTCGCCGCACTGTCGCTCGCCACAGCCATCACTGCGGCCGGCGTGCCCGCGGCGACCGCGGCGAACGAAGCACCGGACTGGATCCCGTCGGGCGTTGCCGATGCGGGAGCCATGGCCTGCAACTACAATCCCGGCTCGAACGGTCCCGGTGGAACCAGCGTGAAGAACGCCATCTGGCTCAGGACCGGCCCCAACGCGGGCTGCGGCAGCGCCAGCGGCTACACCCTCCCCGTGGGAACGCGGCTCGGCGGCTGGTGCTACACGTACAACGAGTCCGGAAACAAGTGGTACTACGTCAGCGTCGGGGGCGAGGCTCCGTACGGCTGGATCTACTCGGGCAACGTCACCTCGGACCAGGGCTCGATCACCAAGCCGTGCTGACGGGCACACCGTAGCCCCACAGTCCGGCACACGGGCTCCCCCACCGGGTTCCGCCCGGCGACGCGGCCGCTGCCAGCAGCAGGGCCTCGGAGCCGACCGGGCGGAACCCGGCGGCCGCGTCGAGGATCTCGCTCAGTTCCATGCCGTCAGACCTGCTCGAAGTGGAAGGACTTGATGAAGCAGTCCCGGGGCTGGCCGATGGCGAAGAGGACACAGTCCACCAGCGACTGGGCGGTGAGCGGGTCCTTGGCCGTGCGCGGGGCCCTCTCCCACGCCTCGGACAGCGGGTCGTGGTTGTCGAAGTCCGGCGGGTAGAGGGAGATCACGCGGACGCCCTGGTCGCGCAGGCGGCGCGACAGGATCTCGGTGAAACCGGCCTGGGCGCTCTTGGCGGCGTAGAAGGCGTCGTGCGCGTCGGAGCGGTGGTGGCCGGCGTCACCGCACGCGGAGACCATCGTCACGATGTCCGGCTTGGCCGACTCCAGGAGCAGCGGCAGGAAGGCCTTCGTGACGAGGACGGTGCCGGTGGCTCCGGATGCGAGGGTGTCGACGACGTCCTCGTCGGATGCCGAGAGCAGGTCCGGGCCGTGCTGGTAGCGGGAGCCGTTGTTGAGGAGTACGTCGACGTGGTCGGTCCGCGCGGCGACCGCTGCCGCGAACTCCCGTACGGAGGCGGGGTCGGTGAGGTCGCAGGCGAAGGCGTGGACCCGCGAGGCGTCGTGGCCCTGGGCGCGGATCTCCTCGCGGACGCGGTCGGCGGCTTCGAGGGTGCGGGCGGAGAGGTAGAGCTCGGCTCCGAGGGCGGCGAACCGCAGGGCGAGGGTGCGCCCGAAGTCGCGGCCTGCGGCGGTGATGACGACACGGTGGTGCCGGAGTTGCATGTCAGGGCTCCTGGTTCGTGGCCGGCCACCATGATCACAGGCGCGGTGAACGGCCGTACGGCCGGGGCGGATCCGTCCCGGCCGCAGGTGCCTGACGCGGCGCTAGGGGGTGTCGTCAAAGTGGCGTCGGCCGCCCGGAGGGCGGCGCCGGCCAGACGGGACTTTGACGACACGACCTAGCCTCCGTGCGCCTCGTAGCCGCCGTGGCCCTGTTCCGTGGCGTGGCCGGGTTCGGGCAGCGCGGCTCCGGTCTCCAGCAGCGTCTTGAGGCTGGAGGCGAGCAGCGGCCAGGCCCGGCCGCACATCCCGATCAGGGTGCCGCCGGGCTCGAAGTCCTCGTGCAGGATGGTCAACCGGGCGAGGGTCTCCCCCACCGGCTCGATCTCGTACGTCACCTTCGTGCGCCGCTCGCGCGCCAACTCGGCCCGCAGCTCCTCGTCGATGCCCACCGAGGCCGCCCACTGCGGCGTGAAGGTGTGCCAGGCGTAGGAGAGCCGGCGGTGCGGAACGCATTCCAGGACCACCTGCGCGGGATCGCTGGTCCGCGCCCCGCGCTCCACCCAGTCCATCGCCGAGCCCACCGCCCAGTCGGTCTCGAAGCTGAGCCCCCAGTACCGGCGGGTGAAGGCGGGCTCGGTCAGGGCCTGCCACACCCGGGCGGGGTCGGCCTGGATGTAGAGGGTGTAGGTGATCGCAGTCTCGCTCATCCCCCCATGCTGCGGGACGGCTCCCCGCTCACGCCGGATTTACTCCTTCGCGGCGGGCGCCTGCCACCCCCGCCGGGCGCTCCGGTCACCAGCGGGTTCCGTGCTCCGGGAGTTCCGTCAGCGGGGTGCGGGTCGCGGCGGGGAGGCACAGCCGGGCGCGGGCCGCGTGGAGCGAGGCGAGCTCGTCGTGCCCGGCCGGGCCCCAGTCGCTGAGCTCGCGGACCTGTTCGGGGGTGGCCAGCAGCCGCGCGTGCGCCGCGTCCGGGCCCGGGGGCAGCGCGGTGAGCCGGGCGGCCGTACGGAGGTGGGCGCCGCGGGCGCCGTACCGGTAGCCGAGCGGGGCCGCGCCCGCGGTGGGGGCGGCCGTCGGGGGCGGGAGGTGGACGGCGCCGGTGGCGCGGGCGACCAGGAGCAGGACCCGGCCGTCGGGGGCGAACAGCCAGCCCGTGTGTTCCCGTACGGGCAGGTGCTCGGGGGCCGGGCCGGCGTGCCAGGTGCCGTGGTCCTGGCTGCGGCGGGTGCGCAGGACACCGAGCCGGTCCAGGGCGGTGGGGGCGGTGGGCCGGCCGTCCTCCAGCAGTGCGGCGCCCCCGCCGTTGATCCGGGCCCGCAGGGCCGACAGGGCACGCCGGGCGTCGCCGGGGTCCATCAGGGAGGTCAGGTCGGCCGGCTCGGCGAACTGGATGCCGGTGATCTCCTGGGCCGGGAGCCGGACGGCGGCGATCCGCTCGGCGCTCCAGGTCCCGCCGTCGTAGACGTGGAGGATCTCGCCGGGGAAGCCCATCTCGGGCGGGATGCCGGGGGTGTCCGCGGGGATCCAGTCGACGGCGAGGCCCCGCGGGTAGCGGCCCTCGATGCCGAGTTCCTCGGACACCTCGCGGGCCGCCGCCGCGGACGGCGACTCGCCCGCGTCCACGGCGCCGCCGGGCAGCAGCCGGTCGGAGCGGTAGTCGACGCTCTGGACGAGGATCCGGCCGGCGCCGTCCGTGACGAGTACGACGGCGCCGGTCCACAGGACGGCGCGCGAGGCCCCGTACTCCTGCGGGGTCATCCAGGTGCCCGGCCCCGGCCGTTCACGGTCGTCGGTCACGGCCTCGTCGGTCAGCTGTGGCATCGGACTCCATTCACCGTAGGGGCGTTGGCCGTGGGGGACCCGCCACCTGTGCAACAGCGCGTGCGGCCCCCGGGTTACGGCGCCCCGGGGGCGGGAGGGAGCTGCTGGCGGGACGGTGGACGGGGCGCGCGGGCCGGCCGGCCGCAGGCCGTCGCTTTGCCGCCGCTATACCTCCTTATTACCTGGTTATGTCGTTCTTGCTACGTTCCGTGAGCGGACTGCCGGCCTGAAAACCGTCGGTCCGACCACGTGGCCGGACCGAGGAGGGACCCAGACATGCGACGCGCTTCCCGTACGGGCAGCCGGGCGGCCGCCGGAAAGCGGTGGACCGCGCCGGTCGTCGCGGGCGTGGCCGGCGGCGCCGCGGTCCTCGGCTTCGGCGGGATGTATGTCGCAGGTCTGCTCCTGGCCGGCGAGGACGTCGCCGCGGGGACGAAGGTGCGAGGCGTCGACATAGGCGGGATGAGCCGCTCCGAGGCCGCGCGGGTCCTGCACCGGGAGCTCGGCCCTTCCGCCGCGGCCCCGCTGGACCTGCGGGTGGGCGACCGCTCCGAGCAGGCCGGGCCGGGGTCCCTCGGCCTGTCCCTGGACACCGCCGCCACGGCCGAGCGTGCCGCGCGCTCCGGCGCCGACCCGGTCAGCGTGATCGGCCGGCTGTTCTCCTCGGGCGACCCCGACCTCCGTCCGGTGGTCCGGCTCGACGAGGAGGCGGCCCGCGCCGCCCTCACCGGGCTCGGCGAGAAGACGGCCCGGAAGGCGCGGGAGGGTTCGGTCTCGTTCGAGAAGGGCAAGGCCGCGGCCGTGACCCCGGTCACCGGCACCGAACTCGACGTCGACCGCTCGGTGGAGGTGCTGCGCTCCTCCTATCCCCGGGCCGCCGGCGACCCCGTGGACCTCCCGGTGCGGCGTACGGAGCCGCGCGTCGGGCAGCAGGAGACCGAACGCGCCCTGAAGGAGTTCGCCGGGCCCGCGATGTCGGCGCCCGTCACCCTCACCGTGGACGGCAGGCGGATACCCGTCGGCCCGGCCGTCCTCTCCGAGCACCTCACCGTGCAGGACGACGGCCGTGGCCGGCTGGCCCCCCGTCTCGACGCCGAGGCGCTGCTCGCCGACCCCGCGCTGGCCGGACCGCTGCGCCGGGCGGCCCCGGGCGCGGCCGAGGCGAAGCTGCGGCTGGAGGGTGACGGCCGGGTCACCGTCGCCGAGGAGGGCCGGGCCGGCCGGCAGGTCACCGGGCAGAGCCTCGGCAAGGCGGTGCTGCCCCTGCTGACGGGCAGCGGCGAAGCCGCCCGCACCGGCGAGGTCGCCACGGAGGAGGTCCGGCCGAAGCTGTCGCGGGAGACGATCGGCGGGCTCGGGCTCAAGGAGCGGGTGTCCTCCTTCACCGTCGACTTCGAGAAGGCCCCGTACCGGACGACGAACATCGGCCGGGCCGCCGAGCTGATCAACGGCTCCCTCGTGATGCCCGACGAGACGTGGAGCTTCAACCGCCGCGTCGGGGAGCGCACGAAGGAGAACGGCTTCGTGGACGGCCTGATCATCAACAACGGCCAGTACGAGAAGGCCTCGGGCGGCGGGGTCTCGGCGGTGGCGACCACCGTGTTCAACGCGATGTTCTTCGCGGGCGTCAAGCCGGTCGAGTACGGGGCCCACTCCTTCTACATCGAGCGCTACCCGGAGGGCCGTGAGGCCACCGTCGCCTGGGGCAGCCTGGACCTGCGCTTCGCCAACGACTCGGGCGAGGCGCTCTACATCCAGGCCGAGGCCACCGATACCTCGATCACCATCACGTTCCTCGGTACGAAGAAGTACGACGAGATACGTGCGGTGAAGGGGCCTCGGACGAATGTCAAGCCGCCGCAGACACGGACCGGCAGCGGGCCCAAGTGCGAGCCGCAGTCACCGCTGGAGGGCTTCGACGTCGCCGTGGACCGGGTGTTCGTCAAGGGCGGCGCGGAGGTCAAGCGGGAGACGATGAAGACCCGCTACACGCCGCGCGACACGGTGACGTGCGGATGAGCCGAACCGCCGGGCGGAGGTCCGCATGAGGGGCGGCGGGAGCAACAACATCCGGAGCAGCGACGCCCCGAGCAGCGGCCGGCTCGCCGGGGTCGATGCGGTGCGCGGGCTCGCCGTCCTCGGCATGTTCGCCGTGCACGTCGGGCCGGCCCCGCGGGCCGAGGGCGCCGGGTACCTGATCGTGGCGGCCGACGGGCGGGCCCCGGCCCTGTTCACCCTCCTCGCCGGGTTCTCGCTGGCCCTCGCCCAGCGCGGCCGCGGATCCGCCGGTGAGCTGCCGGACGGCTGGGCGGCGCGCTACCGCCCGCTGCTGATCCGCTGCGCCGTACTGGCCGGGCTCGGCCTGTGGCTGGCCGCACTGTGGCCGGGGATCCTCGTGATCCTGGCCTTCTTCGCCGTGTACTTCCTGGCCGCCGAGCCCTTCACCCGGCTGTCCACCCCGGTGCTCACCGCCGTCGCCGGTGCGTCCGTGGTGGCCGGACCGCTGCTGTCGTTCCTGCTCGGCCCGCTGTTCGGCTACGAGGACTCCGGTCGCGGCCTGGTGCCCGAGGCCGGAGCCCTGGCCAGCTGGGACGGAGCGGGCGAGGTGCTGTGCGAGCTGCTCCTCACCGGCGCCTATCCGCTCGCCACCTACTTCCCGTACGTCCTGGTCGGGCTGGCCCTCGGCCGGCTGTGCGACCTGCGGGAGCGTTCCGTCGCCCGGCGGATGGCGGGCTGGGGCGCGGCGGCGGCACTCGCCGGCTACGGCGCCGCCTGGCTCTCCACCCATGTGTTCGGCGGCCGCGAGCGGCTGCTCGGCGTGATCGCCTCCAGCCACCCGGAGGCCCTGGGCGCGGCCGATCCCGTACGGGAGGTGCTGGGCCGGCAGTTCGGGGCCGTGCCCAGCACCTCCTGGGAGTGGCTGCTCCTGGCGGACCCGTACAGCCAGACCCCGCTGGAGACCCTCGGCAACGCGGGCGTCGGCTGCGCCCTCATCGGGCTGTTCGTGCTCGCCGCGCGGAGCCGGACCGGCGCCCGGCTGCTGCGACCGCTGACCGCGCTCGGGGCGATGGCGCTGAGCGCGTACGTCGTCCACGCGCTGGTGCTGGCCGGCCCGGCCAACGGGGCCGCGTCCTGGGGCGCGGTGGCCGCCTTCGCGGGAGCGGGGCTGGGCGCGGCGTGGGCGTGGCAGCGGGTCTGGGCGGACAGCCCGCTGCGCCGGGGGCCGTTGGAGCACGCCCTGCGGCTGGTGACGCGCGGGCCCGCCGGGGCCTGAGCGTGCGGGGGTGCCGAGACCGGTGGCCGGTGACTGGTGGCCTCACCCGTCCGCGTGACGGCACGTAGGTTCCGGGGCCCCGGGTACGGCAGGGTGGACGGATGCCGCCCCGCCGCCTGACAGCCCTGCCCCTGATGCTGGTCCTCGCCGTACTGGTGACGACCGCCGGATGTGTGACCGTGCACCCGCCACAGCCGCCGGAGCCCGGGCGGCAGTTACCGGGGGCCGCCCGGACCGCCGCCCGGGAGCAACCGGAGGTCCGGGCGTTGCCGCTCGGGCCGCTGCCGTCGCCCGCGGCCTTCGCGCCGTCGTCCGCCCCGCCGACGCCGTCGTCCCCGGGCGCCCCGGGCGCTGCGGCCGCCCGGCCCGCCGTGCCGGGGCCGGCGGCGCCCGGTCACCGCCGCGGCGGGTCCGGGGAGCGCGGGAACCGGACGCCGCGCGGGGCGAAGGCTGCCAAGCCGGCCGCGCCGGAGCACCGCAAGCGGCCGCCCGCGAAGCCGGGGCCCCGGCCGGCGCCGCAGCGCACGTACGACATGGCCCAGTTGTGCGCGGCCGCCCGGGGGACGGTGTCCCCGGCCATCGTGGCGCTGTGCGGCTGACGGGATCATCCGACTGACCCCGGCCCGGCTGCCGGGCGCGGTGGGCGCGGTTCGCTTGGATGGGCGGGGCGCGGCCGGACGACCCGGCCCGTACCGCCCCCGTCCCCGTCCCCAGGGAGTCGCCATGGCGAAGATCGCACTCTTCGGAGCGACCGGCACGATCGGATCCAGAGTGCTGCACGAGGCGCTCGGACGCGGCCACTCGGTCACCGCGGTGGTCCGCGACCCCGCCCGCCTCTCCGGCGTCGCCGGCAGCGGCGGACCGGGGGCCGCCACCGTCGTGCGCGGGAACGTCCTCGACCCGGGATCCGTGGCCCAGGCGGCGGTCGGCCAGGACGTGCTGGTCAGCGCGTTCGGGCCGGGAACCGGGGACCCGGGCACGCTCGTCAGCGCCGTGAAGTCGCTGATCGGCGGGGTGCGCATGCTGAGCGCGGACGGAGCCCGGCCGCGTGTGATCACGGTCGGCGGATCGGGCTCGCTGCGCACCCCCGGCGGCCCGCTGGTCTGGGACGGGGCCGGAATCCCGGAGGCGGAGCTCGCCGTCATGCACGCCCACGGGGAGGCCCTGGACTTCCTGCGGACCGTGCCGGTGGAGGAGGTGCGCTGGACCAGCCTCAGCCCGGCCGGGCAGATGGCTCCGGGCGAGCGGACGGGGATGTACAAGCTGGGGCACGACAACCTGATCGTCGACGACGCGGGCCGCAGTCTCATCTCGACGGAGGACTACGCCGTGGCCCTGGTCGACGAGATCGAGCGCGACGCGCATGCGGGCCAGAGGTTCACGATCGGCTACTGACCTGGGGGCCGTGGACCCGTTAATAGGTGGAGGTCCCTGCTCCGCATACCTAGAGTGACGAGGCACCACGTTGTCGAGCAGGAGCGGATCATGCGCACCCACTACCCCCGGACCCCGCACCTGCCGTGGTCGCCCGGGGCGACCCCCGACGACGAGCGGACCAGCGGACTCGCCGGGCTGGCCGGGCGGGAAGTGGTGGTCACCGAGAAGCTCGACGGCGAGAACACCACCCTGTACTCCGACGGCCTGCACGCGCGCTCGCTGGACTCGGGCCACCATCCGTCGCGGGCCTGGGTCAAGGGGCTCCAGGGTCGCATCGGCGCCGGGATTCCGGCCGGTTGGCGGGTGTGCGGGGAGAACGTGTACGCCCGCCACTCCCTCGCGTACGAGGAACTCGACTCCTGGTTCTACGGGTTCTCGGTATGGGACGGGGAGCACTGCCTGGACTGGGACCGGACCGTACGGTTCCTGCACGGCCTCGGGGTACCGGGCCCGCGCGTGCTGTGGCGCGGGACGTTCGACGAGCGCGCGCTGCGCAAGCTGCGGCTCGACACCACGCGCCAGGAGGGCTACGTCGTACGGACCGTGGCCGGATTCTCGCGCGGCGACTTCGGGCGGTACGTGGCCAAGTGGGTACGGGGCGGCCACGTGCAGACCGGCACCCACTGGATGTACGCGGCGGTGGTGCCGAACGGGCTGGGCCCGGCCGCTCCGCTGTGGGCGGTGCGGTCGGGGGCCGAGGCGGACCCGGCGGGACTGTTGGCCGCCGTCGGCGCGGCGGGGGCGGCGGAGGCGGCGGAAACCACCGAGCCGGTCGAGGCGGAGACCGTCGCCGAAGTCGTGGCGCGGCTGGACGGGTTGGGCCGGACCGGCGAGGACCGGCTGGTCGGAACACTGGCCGCGGTACTGCACCGGCGGCCCCGGGCCCGGCTCGCCGCGTCGCTGGCCACGGGGCCGCTCGGGATGCCGCTCGCCCGGCGGGTGGCCGACCTCGTGGGGCTCGCCCCGCACCTGCGGCGGCCGTTCCCGGAGGAGGAGCGGCGGGCCGGGCTGGTCCGCCTGGCCGCCGCGGCGGACCTCGGGGTGCTGCACGCGCTCGCCGCGGGCACGGCGGCCGCCGGGGACGCCGAGGGGCGGGAGTGCGTGGACTGGTCCGCGCTGTGCGCCGAGGAGGCAGGTCTGCTCGTACCGGATCCGCTGGGTCCGCTGCGGTCGGGGCTGCGGGAGGCCCTCGCGGGGCTGGGCGCGGACGCGGCCGACCGCTGCTGGGTCCAGGCGCGGGAGGCCTTCGGGCAGGGCAGGGTGGCCACGGCCGAGGAGGCGGTGGCCGCGACCTGGCGGTGGCGCGAGGGGGCCTTCCCCCGCCTGGTGCAGTTGTGCGGGCCCTCGGGCAGCGGAAAGAGCACCTACGCCCGAAGCCTGCCCGGGGTCGGCGCGTACATCAGTCTTGACGATCTGCGCACGGCCCGGGGTTCCCGCTCCGACCAGCGTGCCAACGCGGACGTGCTCCGCGAGGGCCTGGTCCGGCTGGACGCCGCTCTGGCCGCCGCCGCGCGGACCGGCGGCACGGTGGTGTGGGACGCCACCTCCCTCACGTGCCAGCAGCGCGGCCTCGCGGGTGCGGTCGCGCGGCGCCGCGACGCGCTGGTGACCCACGCCGTGGTGCTGGTCGACGAGGCGGAACTGCTGCGGCGCAACCTCGTGCGCGCGCACCCGGTGCCGCCGCAGGTGCTGGCCTCGCAACTGCACCGGTTCAGCCCGCCGTACCCCGGGCAGGCGCACCGCACCTGGTACGTCGGCGCGGGCGGCACGGTGGAGGACACGGCGGGATCCCTCGACGGGATCAAGAACGAGGACAGGGACACGGACAGGGACACGGACAGGGCCGGGGACGGGGACGGGGACGGGGACAGGGACTGCTGATGCGTACCAGCGAGGAGCTCTACCACCAGGTCCGCTGGGACCCCCGCTTCGACCCCGCCCGCTTCGTGCTGGGGCTGCTCCAGCGCGGGGCCGCGCCCAAGCGCGTACCGCTGCCGTCCTTCGTGCCCGGCGGCGACATCCCCTGGCACCGAGTGCTGTTCGTCGAGGCGGACGGCGAGCTGGTGTGGGACCGGGCCACGGGCGTGGACCTGATCGACAGCACCCCGGCCGGGCGGGTCCGCGAACCGCGGCTGCTGCGGGCGCCCTTCTTCACCGCCCGCACCCCGTACTCATGGGACCCGGCGGGCGGCGGCGCCTGGCTGCCGGCCGAGGCGCCACCCGCCGCGCCGGGCCCCGCGCAGGTGCGGCTGCTGACCTGGAACACGCTCTGGGACCGGTACGACGCCCCGCGCATCGCCACCGCCCGGCGCAGGCCGTTGCTGCTGGCCGACCTGGCGACCGCCGACGCCGATGTCATCGCGCTCCAGGAGGTGGAGCCCGAGTTGCTCCGCATGCTGCTCGCCGAGCCTTGGGTGCGGGCCGGATACACGCTGGGCACCGACCCCGGCGGCAAGGACGTCGCCGAGAGCGGGCTGCTGGTGCTGAGCCGACTGCCGGTGCGGGAGGCGGGGCTGCACTCGCTGGGCCCGCACAAGGCGGTCAGCGCCGTCACCGTGGCCACCTCGGCCGGACCCCTGGTGGTCGCGGCCACGCACCTGAGCAGCGACCACAGCGAGAACGGCGCCGGGCGGCGGACCGCCGAGCTGGCCCGGCTGGCCGAGGGGCTGGGCGGCGTCGAGGCCGATGTGGCGCTGCTCGGCGACTTCAACGACGGTCGGACCGGCGCCGCGGGACCGGCGGCCGCTCTGGGGCTCCGGGACGCCTGGAGCGACGTACACGGGGAGCGGGACGGGACACCGACCTTCGATCCGGTGGCCAATCCGCTGGCGGCGGTGGGCTCGCTGTCCGGGCGGGCGGGGCGGCTGGACCGGATCCTGCTGCGGTCGCCGCGGGCCCGGGTGGACCGGGCGACGCTGCGCGGCGATTCCCCGGGGCCGGAGGGGCTGTTCATCTCCGACCATTACGGGGTCGAGGCGACGCTGGACCTCGGGGATCCGTCCGACGCGGGGCCCGCGGTGCTCGACGTACGGTCGACCGCGCGGACGGCGGTGGCATGGCTGGCGCCGCACGATCCGGCGGTCGAGGCCCTGCGGCGGGAGCACGACCCGCAGGTGGACCGCTGGCCCGCGCACGTGAACCTGCTCTTCGGCTTCGTGCCGGAGTCCTCCTTCGGGGCGGCCCTGCCACTGCTGGCCGAAGTGGCGGCGGGGACGGCCCCGTTCACGGCGCGGCTGTCCGGCGTGCACAGCTTCGGGCACCGGGAGGACGCAACGATCTGGCTGGACCCGGCGGCGGACTCGGGTACGGGCACGGAGGCGGGCGCCGCGTGGCAGGAGTTGTGGCGCGCGCTGGCCCGGCGCTTCCCCCAGTGCCGGGGCCGCTCCGGCGGCTACACGCCGCACCTGACGCTGGGGCGCAGCCAGGACCCGCAGCGGGCCGTGCGGGAGTTCGCCGCGCGGCTCGGCGGGGACGGCCGCGGGGTCCCGGCGCGGGTCGGGTCGCTCGCGGTGCTGTCGCGGCGCGGGGACGGGCCGATGCGGGTCCGGGCGACGGTGGAGTTGGGTACGGGCGAGGTCCGGTGGGAGCCGGAGGGGACGGGCGATCCGGTGGGCGGCACGGCCGGCGCGGGCGAGGTGCCACCGCCCGGCACGGCCGAGCGCGTCCTGGCGCGGATCGCGGCGGCGCTGCCGGACGCCGTGGTGCATGTGGCGGGCTCCCGCCGGATGGGCTGCGCGCTGCCCGGGGCCGATCTGGACCTGGTGGCGGCGCTGCCTGGCACGGCCACCGGCGTGGCGGGGGTACGGGCGGCGGTGGCGGCCGCGCTGCCGGAGGCCGAGCGGCTGCGGGAGGTGACGGGCGCGCGGGTCCCGGGGCTGCGCCTGCGGGTGGCCGGCCTGGACGTGGACCTGGTCGTGGTGGCGACGGGCGGCCTGGCTCCGGCGCGGGCGGTGGCCCGGCGGGCCGAGCTGGGCGAGGCGGCCGCGGTGGCGCTGAGCGCGGTGAGCGATGCCGAGGCCGTACGGGAGTTCGTGGGCACGGAACACGCCGCCTTCGCCGGGCTGGCGCGCGAGGTGAAGGCCTGGGCCCGTGCCCGGGGGCTGGATTCCGCGCCGTGCGGTGGGCTGCCCGGTCTGGCCTGGACCGTGCTGGCCGCGCGCACCGTGCGCGAGGCCGACGACCTCTCTCCCGAGGCCCTGCGGCGGGAGTTCTTCGGGACGTGGGCGGCGTGGGACTGGCGCGTCCCGGTCGGCCTGGCGCCGGGCGCGGAGGCGCCGTACGGGGACCTCGGCCCGGTCACCGTCCTCACCCCTTCCGCGCCGGTCCGCAGTTGCACGGCCCAGGTGGGCTCCGGGCTGCGGGATCTGCTCGGGCGGGAGTTGTACGCGGCCTGGGAGGCCTTGGAGGCCGACCCGGGGGCGCTGCCCCGGACGGCCCCGGCCCTGCACCGGCGGCACGCGGCCTGGGCCGTGGTCACCGTACGGGCGGGTGGCGCACGGGAGTTGGAGGAGTGCAGGGGGCGGATGCGCGGGCGCCTGCGCGCCCTGCTGGGCGCCCTGCCCGAGGCCGGGGTCGCGGACGCGCACGCCTGGCCGCGGCCGGTCGAGTCGGCCGACACGCTGGCCCGCTACGCCATAGGCCTCGGCGCGAACCCACCGGACGCGGCCCGGCTGGCCGCTCTGACCGCGCCGTGGTCGGCCGCCCTTCCGGGTGTCGAGGTGACATGGGCGGAGTGCGGCGCGATCCGCTTCACCTCCGAGTAACGAACACAAGTAGGCAACGGGGCCGAGGAGTTGGACACTTCCCGAACCGAGAGAGCTCCGTCCCGTCGCAGCGGGCATGGCGGGACGGAGCGGTCAGAGCCTCAGTAGAGTCCCGGCATCTTTTTTCGTCAATACTTTTCACAAGGATTGAAAGAACCCCGAGTTCACAGGCCTGAGGCGTATGTGACATGGCATTTGATCTTCAATTCATGAACGCCGAAACCCTTGACGCCCCCATGCAGGGCCAGTTCACTCACGCTTCGATCCCCCCGGATCCATGACGTCAGGAGTGCCCCGCATGCCCGTCCTCTCCGATCGCCCGCCGCGGCTCACCATCGCGGCGCTCGCCGCCGCACTGGTCGCGGCCCTGCTGGTGCTCCTCCCGGGCACCGCCGCCACCGCCGCTCCCACGCTCCTCTCACAGGGCAGACCCGCCACCGCCTCCAGCCTCGAAGGCGCGGGGACCCCCGCGGGCGCCGCCGTGGACGGCGACAACGGCACTCGCTGGTCGAGCCAGTTCGCCGACCCGCAGTGGATCCAGGTCGACCTCGGGGCCCCCGCCCAACTGAGCCAGGTCGTCCTGCGCTGGGAGACCGCGGCCGCCAAGGCGTACCGGATCGAGCTGTCCACCGACGGCAGCACCTGGTCCACCGCCCACTCGACCACCGCCGGCACCGGCGGGACCGCCGCGCACGACATCACCGGCACCGCCCGCTACGTACGGATGTACGGGACCCAGCGCACCACCGTCTACGGCTACTCGCTCTGGGAGTTCCAGGTCTACGGGACCACCGGCACCGGCCCGACCCTCCCCGGCGGCGGGGACCTCGGCCCGAACGTGATCGTCTTCGACCCGTCGACGCCGAACATCCAGGCCAGACTTGACGAGGTGTTCAGGCAGCAGGAATCCGCCCAGTTCGGCTCCGGCCGCTACCAGTTCCTGTTCAAGCCGGGCACCTACAACGGGCTCAACGCCCAGATCGGCTTCTACACCTCCGTCTCCGGCCTCGGACTCAGCCCGGACGACACCACCATCAACGGTGACGTGACCGTCGACGCGGGCTGGTTCAACGGCAACGCCACCCAGAACTTCTGGCGTTCGGCGGAGAACCTCGCGCTCAACCCGGTCAACGGGACCGACCGCTGGGCCGTTTCGCAGGCCGCGCCGTTCCGCCGGATGCACGTCAAGGGCGGCCTCAACCTCGCCCCCACCGGCTATGGTTGGGCGTCCGGCGGCTACATCGCCGACTCCCGGATCGACGGCCAGGTCGGCAATTACTCGCAGCAGCAGTGGTACACCCGCGACAGCTCCATCGGCAGCTGGGGCAACGGCGTCTGGAACCAGGTCTTCTCCGGCGTCCAGGGCGCACCCGCACAGAGCTTCCCGAATCCGCCGTACACCACGCTCGACACCACGCCCGTCTCACGCGAGAAGCCGTTCCTGTACCTGGACGGCAACGACTACAAGGTGTTCGTGCCGGCGAAGCGCACGAACGCCCGCGGCACCTCCTGGGGCAACGGTGCACCGCAGGGCACCTCGATCCCGCTCGACCGGTTCTACGTGGTCAAGCCGGGTGCGACCGCCTCGACGATCAACCAGGCGCTGGCCCAGGGCCTGCACCTGCTCTTCACCCCGGGCGTCTACCACGTCGACCGGACCATCCGGGTGGACCGCCCCGACACGGTGGTGCTGGGCCTCGGCCTCGCCACGATCGTCCCGGACAACGGGGTGACCGCGATGAAGGTCGCCGATGTGGACGGCGTGAAGCTCGCCGGGTTCCTGATCGACGCGGGAGCCGTCAACTCACCGAGCCTGCTGGAGGTCGGCCCGGCCGGCACCACCACGGACCACGCCGCGAACCCGACCACCGTCCAGGACGTGTTCATCCGGGTCGGCGGTGCCGGGCCCGGCAAGGCGACCGTGGGCATGGTGGTCAACAACCACGACACGATCGTCGACCACACCTGGATCTGGCGCGCCGACCATGGCGACGGGGTGGGCTGGGAGACGAACCGCGCCGACTACGGATTCCGGGTCAACGGCGACGACGTACTGGCCACCGGGCTCTTCGTCGAGCACTTCAACAAGTACGACGTCGAGTGGAACGGCAACCGCGGGCGCACGGTCTTCTTCCAGAACGAGAAGGCCTACGACGCCCCCAACCAGGCGGCCATTCAGAACGGTTCGGTCAAGGGGTACGCGGCGTACAAGGTTGCCGACTCGGTCACCACCCACGAGGGCTGGGGCCTGGGCAGCTACTGCTACTACAACGTGGACCCGACGATCCGTCAGGACCACGGCTTCCAGGCACCGGTGAAGCCGGGCGTGAAGTTCCACGACCTGCTCGTCGTCTCGCTCGGCGGCAACGGCCAGTACGAGCACGTCATCAACGCCACGGGCGCGCCGACCTCGGGCACCTCGACCGTCCCCTCCACCGTCGTTTCCTTCCCCTGACCCTGACCCTGACCCTTACCCTCTCCGTCCCCCTCCCCCTGCCCCCGGAACGCGGGGCGGCCACCGGCCGTCCCGCGTTCCGCGTTCCGCTCAGATCTCCAGGACGATCTTCCCGGCGGCGTGTCCGGCCCGGCTGAGTTCGAAGGCGGCCGCGAGTTCGGCGAGCGGGAAGGTCTTGGCCACGGTGACGGTGAGCTTGCCGCTGTCCGCGAGCCCGCCCAGCTCCGCGAGGTCGCTGCCGACGGGCCGCACCCACATCCACTGGCCGCCGTCGCCGAGCACGGTGTGGTCGGCGATGGAGGCGTGACGGCCGCCCTCGGCGAGGACCGCCCGGGTGGTGTCGAGGACGCCGCCGACGAAGTCCGCGACGACGGTGACGCCCTCCGGGGCGATCTCGCGGACGCGGCCGGCGAGGCCCTCGCCGTACTCGACCGGCTCACAGCCCAGTTCCCGCAGCCGATCGTGGTTGCGCGGGGAGGCCGTGCCGATGACGCGGGCGCCCAGAGCCCGGGCGATCTGCACACCGAGGGTGCCCACTCCGCCCGCCGCGCCGTGGATGAGCACGGTGTCGTCCTTACCGGTGTCGAGACGGGTGAGCAGTTGGTACGCGGTGAGCCCGGCCAGCGGCAGGCCGGCCGCCTCCTGCCAGCTGAGGGAGATCGGCTTGGGCGCGAGGGCGCGTACGGGCACGGTGACGAACTCGGCGAAGGTACCGCCGTGCACGTAGTCCTTGCGGGCGTAGGCGACGACCTCGTCGCCGGCCGTGAACTCGGGCACGTCGATGCCGACGATCTCTACGGTTCCGGCCACGTCCCAGCCGGGCACCACGGGGTACACGACGTCCATCAGGCCGTCGAGCCCGCCCGACATGATCTTCCAGTCGACGGGGTTGACCGAGGCGCACTTGACCCGTACGAGGACCTCGCCGGGGCCGACCTTGGGCACCGGGAGCCGGGTCTCGGAGAGCACCTCCGACCCGCCGTACGTCTCGTACGCCATCGCCCGCATGGTGCCCTCGGTGTCTTCGGACATGCGCCTCGCCTCTCCGTGAGCTGCTGGAACCGCCCCCGGACCATCCCACCACGAAAGGCCGTGCCCGCCCGTGGAAGCCGGGCGGGCACGGCGCGGCGCGGGGGCTACAGGGCCTTGTGGGCGGCGATCACGTCCGCGTAGTGGTGGCCGCTGGACTTGATCGTGCGGCGCTGCGTGGCGTAGTCGACGTGGATCAGGCCGAAGCGCTTGTCGTAGCCGTAGGCCCATTCGAAGTTGTCCAGCAGGGACCAGGCGTAGTACCCGGCCAGCGGAGCACCGCGGCGGGCGGCGCGGGCGCAGGCGGCCAGGTGGGCCGTCAGGTACGCGGTGCGGCGGGGGTCGTGCACGCTGCCGTCGGGGGCCACGGTGTCGGGGTACGAGGAGCCGTTCTCGGTGATGTGGATGCGCCGGGCGCCGTACTCCTCGGTCAGCCGCATGATCAGCGTTTCCAGCCCGTCGGCGTCGACCTCCCAGTCCATGCCGGTGCGCGGGACGCCGGGGCGCTCGATCATGCGGGCGTGGGGCGCGGGGGCGCCGGGGTCGGCGGTGACCACCTGCGGGAAGTAGTAGTTCAGGCCGGTCCAGTCGAGCGGCTCGGCGATGGTGTCGAGGTCGCCGGGGCGTTCCGGCAGGTCCACGCCGTAGACCTCGCGCATGTCGGCGGGAAAGCCGCGGCCGTGGACGGGGTCGAGCCACCAGCGGTTGACGTGGCCGTCCATCCGGCGTGCGGCGGCGCGGTCGGCGGCGCTGCCGGTGGCGGGCTCGACGGTGGAGAGGTTGTTGACGATGCCGATCTGCGCGCCGGGGGCCGCGGCGCGGATGGCCCTGGTGGCGAGGCCGTGCCCGAGGAGGAGGTGGTAGGAGGCGCGGACGGCGGCGGTCAGGTCGGTCCAGCCGGGGGCCATCCTGCCCTCCAGATGGCCGATCCACGCCGAGCAGAGCGGTTCGTTCAGCGTGGCCCACTGGGTGACGCGGTCGCCGAGGCGCTCGGCGACCAGGCCGGCGTACGCGGCGAAGTGCTCGGCGGTGGTTCGTTCGGGCCAGCCGCCGCGGTCCTGGAGGGCCTGGGGCAGGTCCCAGTGGTAGAGGGTGACGGAGGGGGCGACGCCCGCGGCGAGCAGTCCGTCCACCAGCCGGTCGTAGAAGTCCAGGCCCTTGGCGTTGACCCTGCCGTCACCGCCGGGCAGGACGCGCGGCCAGGCGACGGACAGCCGGTAGCCGTTGGTGCCGAGCCGTCGCATCAGGCCGATGTCCTCGCGCCAGCGGTGGTAGTGGTCGCAGGCGGTGTCCCCGTCGTGTCCGCCGTCGATGGCGCCGGGGGTGTGGGAGAAGGTGTCCCAGATGGAGGGGCCGCGGCCGTCCTCGGCCACAGCGCCCTCGATCTGGTAGGCGGAGGTCGCGGTGCCCCAGACGAAGTCGCGGGGCAGGGCGGCGAGGTCGATGACGTTCTCGACGGCGGCGCGTGCGGTCACGGTGGGGCTTTCGGTCACGGTGAGGCGTTCGGAAAGGGTCATTTGACGGCTCCTGCCGTGAGTCCGGCCACCAAGTACCGCTGGAGCAGCAGGAATCCGGCGACGACGGGGATGCTGACGACGAGCGAGGCGGCCATGATCTGGTTCCAGTAGACGTCGCTCTGGGTGGAGTAGCCCTGCAGGCCGATGGCCAGGGTGCGGGTGGCGTCGTTCGTCATGACGGAGGCGAACAGGACCTCGCCCCAGGCGGTCATGAAGGCGTACACGGCGACGGCGACGATGCCGGGGACGGCGGCCGGCACGACGACGCGCAGCAGCGCGCCGAGCGGTCCGCAGCCGTCGACGGTGGCGGCCTCGTCGAGGTCGCGGGGTACCGAGTCGAAGTAGCCGATGAGCATCCAGATGGAGAAGGGGAGGGAGAAGGTGAGGTAGGTGAGGATCAGTCCGCCGCGTGAGCCGTAGAGCGCCACTCCGGTGGTGTTGCCGATGTTCACGAAGATCAGGAACAGCGGGAGCAGGAAGAGGATCCCGGGGAACATCTGGGTGGAGAGCACGGTGACGGTGAACAGGCGCTTGCCGCGGAAGCGGTAGCGGCTGACCGCGTAGGCCGCGAAGACGGCGATCACCACGGAGCAGATGGTGGCGGCGCCGGCCACGATCAGGGAGTTCACGAAGTACTTGGCGAGCGGCACGGTGTGCCAGATGTCGATGTAGGGGCGGACGGTGAGCCCGCTGGGGATCCAGCGGAACTGTCCCGCCACGTCCTTGAGCGGTTTGAGCGAGCTGGTGACCATCACGTAGACGGGCAGCAGCACGAAGGCGCTGAGCAGGGTCAGGAAGACCGCGCGGATCGCCTTGAAGGAGGCGGGCGGGTCGAGCGGGCTGCGGGCCCTGGCCGTGCGTCCGGCTCCGGTGCCAGGCCCCGCCGGCCAGACGGGACTTCGACGACACGACCTAGGCATCGGCGTTCCTCCGTCCCCTCGTCGTGAGGACCAGGTATCCGGCCGTGACGAGCAGCAGGAAGAGCAGCAGCAGGACGGACATCGCCGAGCCGGTGCCGAAGTTCCAGGTCACGAAGCTGGACTGGTAGATGTGGATGGATATGAGATCGGCGGCCTCGGGGGCCGATCTGCCGAACAGTACGAAGGGCGTGTTGAAGTCGTTGAAGGTCCACAGGAACAGCACCAGGACCAGTACCTGGTTGACCGCGCCGACCGAGGGCAGGGTGATCCGGCGGATCTGCTGCCAGACGCCGGCCCCGTCCAGCGCGGCGGCCTCGTAGAGCTCCTTGGGGATGTTCTGCAGGGCGGCCGTCACGATCAGGAAGGCGAACGGCCAGCCCTTCCAGACGGACACGGTCAGCAAGGCCCAGAAGCTGTTGTCGCCCAGCAGCCAGAAGGTGTGTTCGGCGCCGCCGATGCCCAGCTGGTCGTGGATGACGTGGTTCACCAGGCCGTTGTCCCGCTGGAACATGAACGCCCAGGTGATGACGGCCGCGTAGACGGGCAGGGCGTACGGGACGAGGAACAGCGCCCGCAGGATGCCGCGGCCGCGGAAGGTCTCCTGCATGAACACGGCGGCGGCGGTGCCGACGGACCAGCACAGGCCTACGGAGAGCAGGGTGAAGGCGCAGGTGGTGAGGAAGGAGCCGAGCAGGGCCTCGCCGACGGGCTTGTTGACGTCGACGGCGAGTTCGTAGTTGTCGAATCCCGTCCAGGGGGCGCTGGACCAGTCCCGGATGAAGAACTGGGTCAGCTCCCGGAAGCTCATCATGATGCCCATCGCCATCGGGACGAGGTGGATGAGCAGTTCGAGGAGCAGGGCGGGCAGGAGCAGGAGGTAGGGCAGGGCGGTACGCCGTACCCGTCCGGTGCGGTGCGCGCGGGCAGCGGTACGCCGCACCCGCCCGGCGGTCGCGGATGTCATTGGGCTGCGCTCACTTCGCCATCTGCTGCTGGGCCTTGGTGAGCTTCGACCTGACCGATTCGACGGTCACCGGCCGGCCGGCCGCGGCGTCGGCGAACAGCTCCTTGACGGCGGTGCCGACGGCGGTCTCGAACTGGGACTCCTCGGGGACCTGCGGGAGCGGGGCGGCGCTGGTGGCGAGGGTGTCGCGCAGCACGGTGAGGTCCTCGTCGGCGAAGGCGGGGTCGCTCTGGGCGGCCTTGACGGGCGGGATGGAGCCGTAGGTCTTGTTGAGGAGCTTCTGTTCCTCGTCGCTGGTCATGAACTTCACGAACTTCAGCGCGCCGTCGATGTTGTCGGTGTTCCTGAAGACGGCCATGTTGATCCCGGCGACCATGGAGTTGGTGTTCCTGCCGGTGCCGGGGGCGCCGCCGGCGGGCACCGGGACGGGGGCCACTCCCCAGTCGCCCTCCTTCATCCCGTGGGACTTGAAGCTGCTGGCCGCGCTCTGCCACAGGACCATGGCGGTCCTGCCGTTGGCGAAGTCCTGGAGGGACTGGTTCTTCTCGTACTCGGCGTTGCCGGGCGCGATGATCTTGTCCTTGGCCATCAGGTCGACGTACTGCTTGACCGCCTGGACGTTGGCCGGGGTGTCGAAGGTGGGCCTGCCGGCCGCGTCGAAGAAGTCCGCGCCGTGCTGTTTGGCGAGGACGAAGACCTGGTGGATGTTGTTGGCGGGGTTCGAGCCCTCGGCTCCCAGCGCCCACTTGCCGTCCTTGGACAGCCGCCGGCCGATGGCGGTCATCTCGTCCCAGGTGGCCGGGGGCTTCTCGATGCCCGCCTCCTGGAACATCTTCTTGTTGTAGTAGAGCGCGTACGCCATCGAGTAGAGCGGGACGGCGGCCGGGTCCTTGCCTGGGGCGCCGGCCGAACCGATGGCGGAGTCGACGAACCGGCCCTTGCCGCCGATCGCGTCGAAGTTCTTGGCGTCCCAGGGCAGCAGGGCGCCGGTTGCCTGGAGGGAGGAGGACCAGGTGTTGCCGATGTTGAGGACGTCCGGGCCCTGGCCGGAGGCGGTGGCCGCGAGGATCCTGTTGAGCAGGTCGGACCAAGGAACCACCTCCAGCTTGACCTTGATGCCGGTCCGCTCCTCGAACTTCTTCAGCTCCGGGCCGAGGGCCGCCTGGTCCGCCGCGATGTCGGGACCCTGGTTGGAGGCCCAGTAGGTGAGCTCCTTGGGGGCGGTGTTGGAGCCGCCCGCGTTGTCGGCGGAGCCACCGCCGCAGGCGGTGGCGGCGACGGTGAGCAGGGAGACGGCGGTGGCGGCGGCTGCGGCTCGGGTTCTGCGCATGGCGGCTCGGTCCCTTTCGGCAGGTCGGGAGAAAGGCCGGTGATGCGGTCCGAGCGCCCGGGCTCGGTCGCCCCGTTACAACCAGGCCTTAATTTAGGACGTGAGTTAAGCCTCGGGAAAGGGTCGCGTCAAGGGGTCGCGCAGGGGTATGTTGCGATCGACGTCAGCACGGAAGGAGCCACATGACCACGGGGCGTAGCGGACGTACGGTGCGGGACCTGCGACGCGGCAACCGCAGCGCCGTACTGCAGCGGTTGTATTTCGGCGGGCCGATGAGCCGTCAGGAGCTGGGCCCCGCCACCGGGCTGAGCTCGGGGTCCGTCAGCAACGTGGTCGGCGAACTCGTCGCCGACGGGCTCCTGGAGGAGGCCGGCATCGTCGACTCCGACGGGGGCAGGCCCCGCACCCTGCTGCGCGTGGCGCCCGGCAGCGCCCACATGATCGGGATCGACGTCGGCGAGACCCGGGTCCGCGTCGAGCTGTTCGACCTCGCGCTCACCGAACTCGCCCGCACCGAGATGCCGTTGAAGCCCCGCGGCTGCTACGACGTGGGCCCGATCGTGGACCATGTGCGGTCCGGGATCGCCACCGTGCTCGCCGAGGCCGGAGTCGGCACGGAGCGACTGCTGGGGGTCGGGGTGGGCGTGCCCGGCATCGTCGACCGCGACGCGCCCGGCGGGGCCGTCGTGCACGGGCAGACCATCGGCTGGGACGCGGTCCCGCTGGAGGCGCTGCTGCGCGCCACCGGAGCCGTGCCGCCCGAGGTCCCGTACATCATCGACAACGGCGCGCGCACGCTCGGCCAGGCGGAGATGTGGTTCGGGGCGGGCCGCGGTGCCCGGGACGCGGTCGTGGTCCTCTTCGGCTCGGGCGTCGGCGCGAGCCTGATCACCGACGGCTCCCCCGAGGGCGGCAACACCGAAGGCACGCCGCTGGAGTGGGGCCACCTGACCGTGTCGGTACGCGGGCGGCGCTGCCGGTGCGGGGCGCTGGGCTGCCTGGAGGCGTACACGGGCGCGGAGTCCCTGCTGGCCCGATGGACGGAGCAGGGCGGGGGCGCGGGGGCCGCCGTGGACGAGGAGGAGGCCCTCGCCGCGCTGCTGGCGGCGGCGGACGCCGGTGACCCGGTGGCCCGGGAGGTGCTGGACGAGACGGCGGAGTACCTCGGCGCGGGCCTGTCGGACGTGATCAACCTGTTCCAGCCCGAGCGCATCCTGCTCGGCGGCTGGGCGGGCCTGATGCTCGGGCCGCGCATCCTTCCGGCGGTACGGGAGCACGCGACCCGGTACTCCCTGCGCCATCCCGCCGCCCGGGTCACCATCGACATGGGTTCCCTGGGCCCGGACGCCGTCACCGTCGGCGCTGCCACGCTGCCGCTGTCGGCCTTCTTCGCCACGGGCGGCCGACGCGGGAGCAGCCCGCAGCCGCAGGCGGAACAGCCGGGCTGGCGCACGGCCCTGAACACCCGGGGCGAGGCCACCGCGCGGCGCGGGTAGCGCGGGTGGTGCCGCGACCGGGGCTCCACCGCGCCGCGACGCCCGGCCGGGCGCCCGTTCAGACGGGCGCCCGTTCAGACGGGCGCCCGTTCAGACGGGCGCCCGTTCAGACGGGCGCCGGTTCAGACGGGATGCGCGGCCTGGAAGGCCAGGCGGCCGTCCGCGCCCTCGGCGATCCGCCCGAGCAACTCGTCGAGCCGCAGGTACACCTCCCAACGCTCACCGCCCACCGCTCCGACCAGGCGACCGATCAGGAGGTCCTCCAACTCCGGTACCCGCTTGCCCTTCCACACCTTGTCGGCGGTACTGACCAACAGCTCCTCAAGGCTCACGCCCGGCTCCGCCCAGGCGGCGTGGGTCGCTGCGAACCGGGCCCGCTCCGCGCCGAAGCCGTGGTCGAGCAGGAGGTCCCGCCCGGCCGGCTCGTGCGCGGAGCCGGGGCCGGTGAGCTCGGCGGGGTGCACCGCCTTGCCCACGTCGTGCGTGGCCGCACCGAACAGCACGGCCTCCCGGCCGAAGGCCAGACCCGGGCAGTACCCGGTCAGCCAGTCGGCCAGTTCGTACGCCACGTCGTGCACGAGCCGCAGGTGCGCCGCGAGCCGGGGCGGAGCCGCCAGCACGCGCAGCAGCTCGGCCACCTCCGGCGGCAGCGGGCGCACCCGCGGGTCCCCCGGGGCGTCGAGGGCGCGGGACAGCGCATCGTTCGCGATCATCCCGCCAGGCTAGCCTGGTCGCCTCACTCGTACTCCGTGCCGCCCTTGCGCGTCAGGTACGCCGGGCTGACCGCCTTCGCGATGGCGCGGCCGCCGACCACCGGGCTGTAGCGCTCCGCCGCGGGCCGGATGACGACCCCCTCGCGCAGGTGCAGGGCCCGCCCGGACACGGTCTCGCGGCCGCTCGCCCACTCCAGGACGGTGTCGAGGTCGTAAGGTCCCTCGAACAGCCGTGGTACGAGCGGCAGTTCGCCGTCCAGCAGCACCTCGGCCGGGTCCAGCCAGCGGACCTGGCCGTCGATCTCGGCGGAGACGTCGAAGACGGCGTACCCGGGCGGCGCCTCGGCCGTGCGTACGTCGGTTCCGTACGCCAGGTCCTGGACGCCCCTGCCGTACACCTCGGCGAAGATGCCGACCCGGGTGGCACCGAGCCGCGCCGCCAGCCGGGCCGCGACCTCGGGGACGCCGTGGCCGCGCACGGCCCGCCAGTACAGGTTGCGCTCGTCCTCCTTGAGCGCGAGCCCCTTGGAGCCGAACCCCTTGGACGAGACCAGCACGTGACTGCCCTCGACGACATACGTCGACAGGCAGGCGGTGCCGTGCAGTTTCTCGGTGAGGACGACGGGCTCGCCGGCCTCGAAGACGTCCGGGTAGCGCTGGAGGTTCTCGATGTCCACCCACGGCAGCAGGTCGGGCGCGGCCGCGACGTCGCCGCTCATCGTCGTGGGGATGGGCGGCGCCCATTTGGTGATGCCGAGCAGCTCCGCGAAGTCCGTGCCCTCCTCGGCGGCCTGCGCCAGGTCCACCCCGGCGAGCGCCATCGGCCGGCATACGAGTCCTTGCGACAGCTCGCCGCGCAGCCGGACGGCCTTGACCCGGTCGGCGGCGCCGCCCGCCAGCCGTCCGGTCAGTCCGAGCTCCTCGATCAAACCGGCGGGCAGTACGGCCTGTTCCGGTATGTAGAGCGCGAACTCACCCGTCGTGTAGGCCCCCTTGGCCACGACGGCCCGGTACAGGCCCACTTGGGCCAGCTCCAACGCGTCGGCGTTCGGGTGCTCGTGGACGGTCAGCTCTTCGGCGGTGACGCGCAGGGTCGACATGGAAAGGCTCCTAGGACATCTTCGTGTTCGGCATCGATGCCACTCTGCGTCCCGCTATTTCCGCTGGTCCAGCGTTTATCGCACTGCTAATCTCCGCCCGGCCGCCGCAGCGGGCCGGGCTGGTGTCCGAGGTCGGGACTCGCGATCATGGGCGCGGGCACGGCAGGGGGACAGCGTCACACAGGAGGTTCACATGGCACGTCGACCGGTCACCGTCGTCACCGGCGGGAGCAGGGGGATCGGCGCGGCAACCTGCGTGCGGCTCGCCGCGGACGGGCACGACATCGTGCTCGGCTACGTCCACGACGAGGCGGCCGCCAAGGCCACCGCCGAGCGCGTACGGGCGACCGGCGGGCGGTGTGTGACCGTACGCGGGGACACCGCCGACGAGTGCGACGCCGAGCGGCTCTTCGACATCGCCGGAGCCGAGTTGGGCACGGTGACCGGCCTGGTCAACAACGCCGGGGTGACCGGGCCCCTGGGCCGGCTGGCCGACGCGAGGACCGAGGACCTGCGGCGGGTCGTGGAGGTGAACCTGCTCGGGTACCTGCTGTGCTGCCGTCGGGCCGCCCGGGACATGGCCGAGGCGGGCGGCGGGGCGATCGTCAACGTCTCGTCCGCGGCCGCCACCCTCGGCAGCCCCGGCGACTACGTCCACTACGCCGCGACCAAGGCGGCCACCGACGCACTGACCGTCGGGCTCTCCAAGGAGCTCGGACCCGACGGGATCCGGGTCAACGCGGTGGCGCCGGGCATCATCGACACCGACATGCACGCCGCCATGGGCGACCCCGACCGGCCGGCCCGCGCGGCGGCAGGGATCCCGCTCGGTCGGCCCGGACAGCCCGAGGAGGTCGCCGGGGCCATCGCGTGGCTGCTCTCCCCGGACGCCTCGTACACGACAGGGACCGTCCTGCGCGTCTCCGGCGGCCGCTGAGGCCCCGCGCCGGCCCCTCAGTACCCGGCGAGTCCGAACGCGGCCCGCGTGGCCGGGCCGTAGACGCCGGGCGGGTCACCCTTGATGCTCCTGTTCTGCTGGAGCTGCAGGACCCCGCGCCGGGTCTGCTCGTCGTACGTCCCGGTGACGGAGACGTACGTGAACCCCTGCCCGTAGAGCCGCTGCTGCAAGGTGCGCACCTCGGGCCCCTGGTCGCCCGGGCGCAGCGTCCCGGAGCCGGTCGCCGCCGACGGTCCCGCCGCCCGGGCCCTCGGCGGCGGCTGCCCCGGCTGCGCGTCGCGGCTCGCGGCCGCGCTCCCCGACGGGCCGGGTGCGGTCGGCCCCGACGGCCTGGGCTCGGAGGATCCGGCGGTCCCGTCGGGCGAGGGCTCCGCGTCGGCGCCGGGGCTGCGCGCCGGAAGCACCGGCACGGACAGCCCGGGCGCCGCTCCCGCCTGCGGGGGCTCCGGCTCCGGGGTGCGCAGCAGTACGAGGACGCCCGCGGCGGCAAGTGCGAGCAGGGCGAGGACCGCCAGCGGCAGCCGGGTGCTCCGTTCCCGGTCCCGGTCCTGCGGGACGGCTACGGGAGCCGGGATCACCGGAGCGGGCGACCGTGCCGGTACGGCGGCGGGACCGCTCTGCGGCCAGGTGGGCAGGGTCGGCCGGGGCAGCCCGGGCGGGCGGCCCGAGGGGGCGACGTAAGGGCGTACGAGCGGGGCGTCGTCGGGGGCGATCCCGCTCTCGTCTGGTTCTGGGGACACGGTTGTCACGGTTGTCTCCCGGCGGGGACGGGGGCCGGCGCGGCGGTGCGGTGCCGGCCCCCGTCCGGCCGGTCAGGCCCTGCGCCGCCGCGCGACCAGGACCATGCCCGCACCGACGGCCAGCACGAGGCCGCCGCCGATGGCCAGCGGCACGGCCACGTCGGCGCCGGTCCGGGCCAGATCACCGCCCTTGCCACCGCTGCCGCCGGTGGCCGCGGCCGGGGTGCCGCGGGACGGGCCGGGGGTCGCGGATCCGCCGGGCGTGCCCGGCGGCTCCGCGGTGGGCCTGCCCGGAGTCCCGGGGGTGGCGGGCTGTCCGGGCACCGGGGCGGCGGGCGGGGTCGCGCCCGCCGGGGCCGGGGCGCCGGGCGAGGGGGTGTTCCCCGCGGGGACCGGGCCGTTCGGGAGGCAGCCGGTGAAGGGGTAGTGGTGCGTCTCGGCACCTCCCTTGCCGGTCAGCGACTTGGCGATGACCGAGCCGTTGACCGGGCCGCCGTCGCCGAGGTCGACTGCGGCGTCGGGGGCGAGGATGGTGCCCGGCCAGGCGTTGCCGCTCTTCTTGGTGACCTTCGTGGCGTCGGGGAAGTTCCACATCAGCTTGGCGCGGATGTCTCCGTCGGCCGCGCTGCTGAGCTTGTCGTCGAGCATCTCGCGCCTGCCCGCCTCGTCCCAGAGGAAGAAGCCGGTGGTTCCCGCCTTGTTCTGGTCGTACGCGGCGCCCTTGACGTTGACCACGGTGACCGCGCCGACCGGGACCCTGATCCGGATCTCCTTGGCCTTCTCCAGCTCGGTGGCGGGCAGGACGAAGCCGTTGAACCGCGCGTCGGTGCCGGTGAGCTGGAGGGTGGAGTCGTCCAGGCGCCACTGTGCGGTGGGCGACTGGGCGGCGGCGAGCGCGGTGGAGGTCTTGCGCAGTGCGCGGAACTCGGCGGTGAAGTCGATGGGCGAGGGGCCCTTGGCCACCTTGCCGTTGTGGGCCTCGGCGAGCCCGGTGAGGGTGCCGCCGTAGATGCCGTTCCCGTTGACCACCCGTACGTCGCCGGTGATGTTGCCGGCCACGACCAGGGCGTTGCCGCCCGGGAGCGCGTCGGCCTGGGCGGTGCTCAGCTCCTGGCCGACGCTGAATCCGCCCCGGAAGTCCGCGTTCCCGCCGACGGCCACCGCGCCTTCGGCATCCGGGGTGTGCTGGTCGTCCCCCTCGATGAACTCGCCGTAGCGGCCCGCGATGCCGAGTGCGCCCGTGCAGGTGGTGGGCTGCGGCTCCGGGGTGGCGAAGGCCGTGGGCGCGACCGCGACGGCGATCGTGACGGCGCCGACCATGCCGGCTGCGAGGGAACCGCCGAGCGCTGCCGCTGAGGCGAACGAAGAGCGGACGGATATGGACATGTTGGGCATCTCCGGAGTGCAGCTCATGCGCGGTGCAGTGGTGCTCGATCGGCGCACTCTTTCCCCCCGGGATGGCCCGAGTCAAGCCGGATGTCCGATGCGCCCCAACGGTCCGATCTGTTGGTACGCGACCGCGTCCCGCACCCCTTCGGCGGCTCAGCGCCCGGCGGCGGCCCCCGCCCGCGAGGTGACCCGGATCGTGACGGCCGCCAGGCACATCAGGCAGGCTCCGGTGAGCGGCGCGGCCGGCGCCGAGAGCCCGTCGACGGCGAGGCCCCCGGCCAACGCGCCCGCGGCGATGGCCAGGTTGAACATGGCCACCATCAGCGAGGAGGCGGCCTCGGCGGCCTTCGGGGCGGCCCTGGTCATCCAGGTCTGCAGACTCACCGAGACCCCGCCGTAGACGAGCCCCCAGACCAGCAGCAGGACCGTTCCGGCGACCGCTCCGGGCACGACGGCGATCAGCCCCAGGACCAGGGTCAGACAGGCGCTGACCACGAGCAGCGTACGGGGCGCATCGCGGGTCCCCGTAAGGAAGTTCCCGGCGACTCCCGCGACGCCGTACCCGAGCAGGAGCGTGCTGACCAACCCGGTGTCGATGCCCGAGACGTCCTGGAGGATCGGCCGTACGAAGGTGTACGCGGCGAACTGGCCGGTCACCACCAGGAAGGTGACGGCCACCCCGGCCCGGACCCCGCGGTTGCCCCGCAGCAGCGCGGGCAGTTGGCGCAAGGAGATCTGCCGGGTCGGCGGCAGCGGGGGGAGCAGCAGGAGCAGGGCGGCCAGCGTGGCGAGGCCGAGGCCCCCGACGGCCGCGAAGGCGGTGCGCCAGCTGCCGAGTTCGCCGAGCAGGGTGCCCGCGGGGACCCCGAGCACCGAGGCGGTGGGGACGCCGCCGAAGACGAGCGCGGTGGCGCGGCCGACGTGGCGCTCGGGGACCAGTCGTACGGCGAGGCCCCCGGCTATCGCCCAGAAGCCGCCCACGCCGACCCCGACGAGCAGCCGGGCCGCGAGGAGCACCGCGAAGGAGGGGGCCAGGGCGGCCACGAGGTTGGCGGCGGCCGTCAGGGCGATCAGCGCGCACAGCACGTGCCGCCGGTCGAGCCGGCCGGCGCCGACGGTGACGAGCGGCGCGCAGACTCCGGCGACCAGCCCCGGCACGGTGACCATCAGGCCGGCGGTGCCGTCGGACACGCCGAGATCGGCGCCGACCGGGGTGAGCAGTCCCACGGGGAGCAGTTCGGAGGTGATCAGGCAGAAGATGCCGAGCGCGACGGCGCAGACGGCGGCCCAGCCCTTCCAGGGCGCGGGGGTGGGGGCGGGGACTGGCGTGGGGTCTGGAACTGCTGGTGTGGTCGCGTCGGGCGCGGGCGCGGCATCTGCGGTCATGGTTCGGCACTCCGTACGGGCAGGGCAGGGCATGCGGGAGGGGAGGGGGACGTGCGGCCGCGCGGAGCGCCGGAGGTCGCGCCTCCCCCGGCATCCGTACGGCCGTTCCCCTCCGCACCCTGTCCGGAAATTCCCGTCGGGTCCACCCCCGCGCACCTCCGGTCCCGTCCGGTGGACTCCCCCGGTCCGGTGAACCGCACGGTTCGGCGGCGCCGGACGCGGCCGCCCCACCGGATCGGTCCAACGGCGGCCGCCGCCCCGGAGCCGCGCGCCCACCGGGCCCGGGGGGGGGGGGGGGGGGGGGGGGGGGGGGGGGGGGGGGGGGGGGGGGGGGGGGGGGGGGGGGGGGGGGGGGGGGGGGGGGGGGGGG
>NZ_JBVJUY010000045.1:0-57903 GCF_055604165.1 Streptomyces sp. NPDC037242 | reverse complement strand
CCCCCCCCCCCCCCCCCCCCCCCCCCCCCCCCCCCCCCCCCCCCCCCCCCCCCCCCCCCCCCCCCCCCCCCCCCCCCCCCCCCCCCCGGGCCCGGCGGGTGCCGGGGCCGGGGCTACCAGAAGACGACGAGGAATCCGTCGCCGCCGACCGTGCCGGGCTGGCCGGCCGCTGCGATGCCGCCGCCCGGGCCGCCGTTGCCGCCGATGACGGTCCCGGCCGGGGTGGCGACGATGCCGTCGACCACACCGCCGCCGGTGGACCCGTCGGCGTCCAGGCCGGTCCGGGTGACACCGCCGGTGCGGCAGGTGGCGGTTCCGCCGTCGCCGGGCGTGCCGGCCGTGCCGATGCCGGACGCCAGGCCGCCGCCACCGCCGCCGCCACCCGTGCCGCCGCCGGCGTTGACCACCACGTCGCCCCCGGCCGAGGCGAGGGTCGTCGCCGTGCCGTCCCGGCCTCCGGTGCCGTTGCCGCCGTTGCCGCCGTTGACGCCGTAGTTCCCGGCGGCGCCGCCGCCGCCCAGGGCTCCGTGGTCGCCGAGGACGACGGTGTAGCTCTTGCCCGGCTTCACCGGCACCGAGCACCAGGCGAAGCCACCGCCACCGCCACCGCCACCGGGACCGCCCACACCGCCCGCGCTGCCGGCGTGGCCGCCGCCACCGCCGCCACCGCCGCCGCCAGCGCCCCACGCCTGGACGAACACCGAGGTGACGCCGGGCGGGGGTACGAACGAGCCGTCGTTGGTGAACTCCTGCACACCGTGCGGGACGCCGTGCGGCTTCGGCTTCGGCTGGTACGGGTCCTCGCCCTCGTGCGGCGGGGGTCCGTCGTGCTCACCGGGCGGGGGGCCGTCGTACTCGCCCGGCGGGGGTTCCATCAGGTTGACGCCGGTGCGGATCGCGCCGGTGCGGTCGCCGTCGGCCGGGGCGGCCTGGGACACGCCGGCCAGCTGGGCCGTGACGGCCGCCGCGGTGAGCGCCGCGACGGCCAGGGCCCGGCGCCTGCGGCGGGGAGTGGTGCTCGCGTACATGTCTTCCTTAGCTCCCCCCGGCCGCGACGGCCGACGGGAAGTTCGGTGAGGTCGGACAGGGAGCGGACCGCGTCGGTCCGCCGCACATCTCACCGAGGCTCGGGCACCAACACCCGACAGGCGCGGCCGGGGATAACCCGACCGGCCCGCCAGGTTGGGCCGCCCGGCCCACCGCGGGCGGCCCACCGCGGCGACCCACCGCGGGCGGGCGGCCCCGTGTCACATGGCGCGCTCGTGGCCCTCCCAGTACGGGTCGCGGAGCCTGCGCTTGTACAGCTTGCCGTTGGGGTCGCGCGGCATCGTCCCTATGAAGTCCACCGTCTTGGGCCGCTTGTAGCCGGCCAGCTGCCGCTCGCAGTGGTGGAGGATCTCCGCGGCGAGCGCGTCACCCGCCTCGAAGCCCTCCGCGGGCTCGATGACCGCCTTGACCTCCTCGCCCCAGGAAGGGTGCGGGATGCCGAAGGCGGCGGCGTCGGCGACGGCCGGATGGGTGAGCAGGGCCGACTCGATCTCGGCCGGGTAGATGTTGACCCCGCCCGAGATGATCATGTCGATCTTGCGGTCGCGCAGGAAGAGGTACCCCTCCTCGTCCATCAGTCCGAGGTCGCCGACGGTGAAGAAGTCGCCGATGCGGTTCTTCTTCGTCTTGCCCTCGTCCTTGTGGTAGCTGAAGCCGCCGGTGTTCATCTTGATGTAGACGGTGCCCAGTTCACCGGGCGGCAGCCGGTTGCCGTCGTCGTCGAAGACGGCCAGCTCGCTGATCGGCCAGGCCTTGCCGACGGTTCCCGGCTTCTTGAGCCAGTCCTCGGCCGTCGCGAAGGCACCGCCGCCCTCGCTCGCCGCGTAGTACTCCTCCACGCAGCCGCCCCACCAGTCGATCATCGCCCGCTTGACGTGGTCCGGGCAGGGCGCGGCGCCGTGGATGGCGTGCCGCATGGAGGAGACGTCGTACGCGTCCTTGGTCTCCTGTGGGAGCGCGAGCAGCCGGTGGAACTGCGTCGGCACCATGTGGGTGTGGGTACACGCGTGATCGTCGATCAGGCGCAGCATCTCCTGCGGGGTCCACTTGTCCATCAGCACGAGCGGGTGGCCGATGTGCAGGGCGGCGCCCGCGAACTGCAGGACGGCCGTGTGGTAGAGCGGCGAGCAGACCAGGTGGACGTTGTCGTCGAAGGGGCGGATGCCGAAGATGCCGAGGAAGCCGCCGAGGTACGTCTCCTCCGGGAGCTTGCCGGGCAGCGGGCGGCGGATGCCGCGCGGCCGGCCCGTGGTGCCGGAGGTGTAGTTCATGACCCAGCCGAGGGTGCGCCCCTCGGGGGCCGTTCCGGGCTGCCCGTCGAGGAGTTCGCCGTACGCACGGAAGCCCGCGACGGCGCCGACGGCGTAGCGGTGGCTCGCGGCCAGGCCGGCCTCGTCGGCCGCGGCGGCGGCCGCTTCGCCGAACCGCTCGTGGGCGATGAGGACCTTGGCTCCGGAGTCGGCGACGATCCAGGCGATCTCGGGGCCGACGAGGTGGTGGTTGACGGGGACGAGGTAGAAGCCCGCCTGCGCGGCGGCGAGGTAGGCGGTGAAGAACTCCACGCCGTTGGGGAGGACGACGGCGAAGACGTCGCCCTGCTCCAGTCCGGCGGCGCGCAGGCCGTGGACGAGGCGGTTGACGTCGGCGTGGAGGCGGCCCGCGCTCCACTCCTCGCCCTCGGGGGTGACCAGGACGGTGCGCCCGGGGTCGGCGGTGGCCTGCGCCCAGAATCCGTTGGGTCGTTCGGTCATCGTGTTCACGCCTCTCAGGCCCGGCCGGCGATACGGGTGATGCGGTCGATGGCTCGCTCGAACCCGCTGGTGAGGTCGTCAAAGACGGCCTGGACGCTGCGTTCGGTGTTCATCCGGCCGACGATCTGGCCGACGGGCGTGCCGAGCAGCGGCTGGACCTCGTACTTCTGGATCCGGGAGACGGCCTCGGCGACGAGCAGGCCCTGCAGGGGCATGGGGAGGGCGCCGGGCCCCTCCGGGTCGTCCCAGGCGTCGGTCCACTCGGTGCGCAACTGGCGGGCGGGCTTGCCGGTGAGGGCGCGGGAGCGGACGGTGTCGCCGGAGCCGGCGGCGAGGAGCTTCTCGGTGAGGGCGCGGGAGTGGAGGTCGGCCTCGGTGGTGGTGAGCCAGAGGGATCCGAGCCAGGCGCCCTGGGCTCCGAGGGCGAGTCCGGCGGCGATCTGCTCGCCGCTGCCGATGCCGCCGGCGGCGAGGACGGGGAGCGGGGCGACGGCCTCGGCGATCTCGGGGACCAGGACCATGGTGGCGATGTCGCCGGTGTGGCCGCCGGCCTCGTAGCCCTGGGCGACGACGATGTCGATGCCGGCTTCTGCGTGGCGGCGGGCGTGCTTGGCGCTGCCGGCGAGGGCGGCGACGAGGACGCCGTGGTCGTGGGCGCGCGCGATGACGTCGGCGGGCGGGGAACCGAGGGCGTTCGCCAGGAGTTTGATGGGGTAGTCGAAGGCGACGTCGAGCTGGTTGCGGGCGACCTGCTCCATCCAGCCGGTGATCCGCCAGCCGGAGGCCTCGCCCTCGGCGAGCTCGGGCACGTGGTGCTTGGCGAGGGTGTCGCGGACGAAGTCGCGGTGCGCGGCCGGGATCATGGCCTCGATGTCGGCCTCGCTGATGCCGTCGACGGCCTTCTTGGCGGGCATGACGACATCGAGGCCGTAGGGCTTGCCGTCGGTGTGCTCCTGCATCCAGTCGAGGTCGCGCTTGAGGTCGTCGGGGGCGGTGTAGCGCACCGCGCCGAGTACCCCGAAACCGCCCGCGCGGGTGATGGCAGCGGCGACCGCCGGGAAGGGCGTGAAGCCGAAGATGGCGTGCTCGACTCCCAGTTTCTTGCTCAGCTCCGTCTCCATGGGCGGCAGGATGCCGCAGCCCTGCATTCGAGGGAAGAGATTTTCTGATGCAGTGTCAGATTCTTTACGGGCCGCTCGGTGCGGGGCCCGCCTCTGGGGCGGGCAGATACCCACTAACGTGCGGCGCAGTCGACGCCCGGACGCGCGTGCCGGCCCCGCCGGTAGGCGAGCAACGGGGCCCGGAGCGCAGCCCCGGGAAACCGCGCCGCGTGCCGACTCGAACAGGAGGGCCGGAGATGCAAGCAGTCACGGGGGCCGATCCCTCGGCAGCCGCGGCCGCCGAGGGATCGGCGGGTGCGAGCACGCGTGCGCGGGCGGGTGCGGGCGCGGGCGCGGGCGCCGAAGGCTCGACGGGTGCGGCCGCGGGCACGGGTGCAGGTGCGCGGGCGGGCGCGGTCGCTTACGCGGGCGAGGGTGCGAACACGGGGGCGGGTCCGGGCGCGGGCACGGGTCCGGGCGCGGGCGCGGGTCCGGGCGCGGGCGCGGGTCCGGAGGCAGGCGCGGGCACGGGTGCAGATGCGGGTGCGGACGTGGGCACGGGCGTGGGTGCACGGGCGGACGCGGGCGCGGGGCCGGACGCGGACGCGGGCGCGGGAGCGGGCGCGGGCGCGGGAGCGGGCGCGGGCGCGGGTCCGGAGGCAGGCGCGGGCACGGGTGCAGATGCGGGTGCGGACGTGGGCACGGGCGTGGGTGCACGGGCGGACGCGGGTGCGGGGGCGGGCGCAGACACAGACACAGACGCAGGGGCGGGTGCGGGCGCGGGCGCAGACGCAGGGGCGGACGCGGGAGCGGACGCAGAGGCAGACGCGGGAGCGGGAGCGGGAGCAAACGCGGATGCGGATGCGGATGCGGATGCGGATGCGGATGCGCGGGCGAGTGGCGGGTTGAGTAGGCGGCGGCTTGGGGCGCGGTTGCTTGCGCTTGGCGGGGTGCTTGTGCTGCATACCGCGCTGCCCGGGAGCGCCGGGGCCGCGGGGAACCCGGCCGAGCGGCGTGCGCTTCAGGGGCTGCGCCTGCGGTACGGGTCCGCGCGCCGGGCCGGGCTGCTGGAGAAGCACCTGGAGGGGGTGGCGGACGAGGCCCGGCGGTTCCTCGGCCCCTCCCCCGAACACCCCTACTACGCGGGCGCCGTGGTCCTCGCCGGGCGGGGCCGGACCGTCGCCCTGCACCGCGCCATGGGCGAAGCCGTGCGGTACGCGGACTACGACGGGCGGACCGACCGGGTCCGGGAGTTCCCCGCGGCGGAGCGGATCGCGATGGCCGAGGACACGGTCTTCGACCTGGCCTCGCTGACCAAGCTGTTCACCTCCCTGCTGGCGGTGCAGCAGATGGAGCGGGGCCGGCTGGAGCTGGAGGCTCCGGTGTGCCGCTACCTGCCGGAGTTCGTCGGAGGCGGCAAGGAGGCCGTCACGGTCCGGCAACTGCTCACGCACACCTCGGGACTGCGCTCCTGGGCGCCCTTCTACCAGGAGCCCACCCGCGAGGGTCGGTTGAGGCTGCTGTGGTCGGTGAAACCCCAGGAGGTTCCCGGGACCGTGTACCGGTACTCCGACCTCAATCTCATCGCGCTCCAACTGCTCCTGGAACGGATCACCGGCCACACTTTGGATGTCCTGCTCCACGACGAGATCACCGCTCCGCTAGGGATGCACCGCACTCGTTTCAACCCACCGCTCTCATGGCGCCGCGTCACCGCCGCCACCGAGGTACAGCGACCGCCCTGGTCCGGCCTGGACCGCGGACTGGTCTGGGGCGAGGTCCACGACGAGAACGCCTACGCCCTCGGCGGGGTCGCCGGCCACGCCGGCGTCTTCGGCACCGCCTGGGACCTGGCCGTCCTCGCCCGCGCCCTCCTCGACGGCGGCGTCTACGCCGGCAAGCGCATCCTGCGCCCCGCCTCCGTGGAACTGCTCTTCACCGACTACAACACCGCGTTCCCCGGCGACGACCACGGCCTCGGCTTCGAGCTCTACCAGCACTGGTACATGGGCGCGATGGCCACCCCGCACTCCGCCGGCCACACCGGATTCACCGGCACCTCCCTCGTACTGGACCCCTCCACCGACTCCTTCCTGATCCTGCTCGGGAACTCCGTCCACCCCGTACGGACCTGGCGCGCCGGCAGCGCGCCCCGCGTCGCCGTCGGCAACCGCTTCGCCCGGGCCGTCCCGGTCCGTACGAGGCACGGCGGCCCGGCCTGGTACTCCGGCATGGACGTCGGCGGCAGCGGCACCCTCACCCTGCCCCCGCTCACCCCGGCCGGGCCCGCCGCCCGGCTGCGCTGCGCGGTGTGGTGGGACACGGTGCCCGGCGAGGGCGCGCTCCACCTGGAGGCGTCACCCGACGGGGAGACCTGGCAGCCGCTGCCGTTCAGCACCGTGCGCACCACCGGCGGCGCCGCGGAGCAGTGGCCACTCGGCTCCGTCTCCGGATGGTCCGGCCGCATCTGGCACCGTCTGGAGGCCCCGCTCGCCGACTGGGCCGGCCGCGAGGTCCGCCTCCGCTTCCGGCACTCCTCGACGGGCCGCTACGTGGGGCGGGGAAGCTACGTCGACGTCGTACGCGTGGCGGAACCGGCCCGCCTCCTGTTCGCCGAGGACCGCCCCGCCGACGCCGCCCGCATCGAGGCCACCGGCTGGACCCGCTCTGCGGACTAGCGGCGGCATAAAAGCGTGTCCCGCGGTGTTGTCGATCGTTGGTGAGGTTTGTTTACCTTTCAACACACCGAAGGCAGGTTCGGCACATGACCACCGACATCGACTGGGACAACCCCATCGACCCGAAGCCGGGCTGGACTCTCGACCACGTCGAGCTCTACGTCAACTCGGGCGGCACCGAAGGGCAGTTCTGGCGGGACACCCAGACCCTGCTCCTGACCACCCTGGGGCGCGTCTCCGGGAAGCCCGTCCGGACCCCGCTCATCTACGGTGAGGACAAGGGGCGCTACTTCATCGTCGCCTCCAAGGGCGGCGCCCCCGAGGACCCGCTCTGGTACCGCAACCTGAGCGCGCACCCCGAGGTCCGCATCCAGGTCGGCCCCGAGATCCTCCAGGCCACGGCCCGTACGGCGACGTCCGCCGAGCGCGCCGAGTACTGGCCGCTGATGGTCGGCCACTGGCCCGCGTACGACGAGTACCAGAGCAAGACCGACCGCGAGATCCCGATCGTGGTCATCGAGCCCCACGCGTAGCTGGCGGACACAGCGCGTCAGCGCCCCAGCACCGCCATCGCCGCGTTGTGCCCGGGGACCCCGCTGACGCCGCCGCCGCGCACCGCGCCGGCGCCGCACAGCAGGACGTTGCGGTGCGCGGTCTCCACGCCCCACCGGCCCGTGTCCTGGTCCCCGTAGGGCCAGGACAGGTCCCGGTGGAAGATGTGCCCGCCGGGCAGCCGCAGCTCGCGCTCCAGGTCGAGCGGGGTCTTCGCCTCGATGCAGGGGCGGCCGTCGGCGTCGAAGGCCAGGCAGTCGGTGATCGGCTCGGCCAGGTGCGCGTCGAGCTGGGCGAGGGTGGCGGTCAGCAGCACCTCCCTCGCCCCCTGGTTGTCGTGCGCGAACAGCCGGGCCGGCGTGTGCAGTCCGAAGAGCGTGAGCGTCTGGTAGCCCTGCTCCGCCAGTTCGGGGCCGAGGATCGTGCGGTCCGTCAGCGAGTGGCAGTAGATCTCCGAGGGCGGTACGGAGGGGAGTTCGCCGGTGGCGGCCTCGGCGTAGGCCCGCGCGAGCTGCTCGTAGCCCTCCGCGATGTGGAAGGTGCCGCCGAAGGCCTCGTGCGGGTCCACGGCCGCGTCCCGCAGCCGGGGCAGCCGCCGCAGCAGCATGTTGACCTTCAGCTGGGCCCCTTCGACCGGGGACGGCGCCGCCTCCTCCCCGAGGAGTTCGGCCAGCGCCCGCGGCGAGGCGTTGACCAGCACGGTGCGCCCGACCACCCGCCCCTCCCCCGTCGCCGTACGGAAGGTCACCTCGGCCGGGGTGGTGCCGTCCGTGTCGATCCGCAGCGCCTCGTGCCCGGTGGCGATCTCCGCCCCGGCGGCCCGGGCCGCGGCCGCCAGGGCATCCGTCAGCGCGCCCATGCCGCCGACCGGGACGTTCCAGTCCCCGGTCCCGCCGCCGATGACGTGGTAGAGGAAGCACCGGTTCTGCGCGAGTCCGGGGTCGTGCGCGTCGGCGAAGGTGCCGATCAGCCCGTCGGTGAGGACTACGCCCCGGACCAGGTCGTCGGCGAAGGTCCGCTCCACCGCCTGCCCCAGCGGCTCCTCGAAGAGCATCCGCCAGGCCGCCTCGTCGTCGACCCGGGCCCGTAGCTCCTGGCGGGTGGGCAGCGGCTCGGTCAGGGTGGGGAAGACGTTGCGCGCGACCCGGCCGGTCGTCCCGTAGAAGGCGCGCCAGCTCTCGTACTCCCGGTCCGAGCCGGTGAGACGGGCGAAGGACTCCCGGGTGCGCGCCTCGCCGCCGCCCACGAGCAGTCCGCCGGCCCGGCCGCCGCGTTCCACAGGGGTGTACGAGGAGACCGTGCGGGCCCGCACGGCGAATTCGAGCCCGAGGTCGCGCACGATCTTCGCCGGGAGCAGCGAGACGAGGTAGGAGTAGCGCGAGAGCCGGGCGTCGACGCCCGCGAAGGGGCGGGTGGAGACCGCGGCTCCGCCGGTGTGCCCGAGCCGTTCGAGGACCAGGACCGAGCGGCCCGCCCGGGCCAGGTAGGCGGCGGCGACCAGGCCGTTGTGTCCGCCCCCCACGATCACATCGTCGTACACGTCACGTCCGAAGCCCCGCGAGGTCGTCATGGCTCTTGGTAACACACCTGCCCAAGCCGTTCCAGACAGTACGCCTCGTCGGCGTGGGCCAGCGCCGTGTCGGGGTGCTCGTCGCCGAGGGCCCGCTCGCGGATGCCGGAGAGCTCCCGGTAGACCGGCAGCGCCTCCTCCCATCGCCCCAGCCGGCCGAGTCCGACGGCGAGTTCGCGGCGGCTGGCCAGGGTGTCGGGGTGTTCGGCGCCGAGCACCTTGGCGCGCGCCGCGCCGACCTCCCGGGCCTCGGCGACCGCTTCCTCCCAGCGCTCCAGCCGGCCCAGGTTGACGCCGAGGACGTGCCGGGCGCGCAGCGTCTCCGCGTCGGCGGCCCCGTACGCCCGGGTGCGGTCGCGGACCAGGGCCCGGAACAGGTCGAGGGCCTGCGCGCTGCGCCCGGTGCGGCCGAGGGCGATGCCGACCTCGTACCGCGCGGCCAGGGTGTCCGGATGGTCGCGGCCGAGCACCCGCTCCCGGATCGCGGCGACGTCCCGGAAGCCGTCGAGGGCCTCCTCCCAGCGCTCCAGCCGGCCGAGCGCGTACGCCACTTCGTAGCGGGTCAGCAGGGTGTCCGCGTGCTCCGCTCCCAGGACGGCCGCCCGGTCGACGGCGACCTCGGCCGCGGTGCGGTGCGCCTCGCCGAACCGGCCGAGGGCGCCGAGCGCGCAGGCCACGTTGTGGCGGCAGCGCAGCGTGTCGGGGTGGCGCGGGCCCGCGGTGCGCTCCCGGGCGGCGAGCACCGCGCGGTAGGTCTGGTACGCCTCCTGGTGGCGGCCGAGCCTGGCCGTCTCGTACGCCGCCTCCTGGCGCGCGGCGAGGGTGTCGGCGTGGTCCGGGCCGAGCACCCGGGCGCGCCCCTCGGCCACGGCCGTGTACTCGGCCAGCGCCTCCTCGGGGCGGCCGGCGCGGCTGAGGGCGAAGGCCCGCGTGTGGCCGGCGGCGAGCGCGGCGGCGGCGCCGGTCGGATCGGCGCCGGCCGGGGCGGAGCCGAACCCGCCCGCGCCGGACGCACCCGCACCCGGCCCACCCGCACCGGACGCCACGGTGGGCGCCGCGGAGCCCGGCCCGCGCGGGACCCCGTACGCGGTGGTCAGGCGCGGGTCCTCGGCGGGGGCGGGCTGCGCGACGCGCTGCGCCCCGCTCGGCCGGGCCGCGGTCCAGGAGCCGGTGAGCACGGCCCACTCCCCGCTCGCGGGGCGGGCGTCGATGCCGGCCTTGCGTCCCGCGGTCATGCCGCGGGCCCACTCGGGCAGCGGGGCCAGGGGGCCGGGCATCCCGCCCGGGCCGAGCCTGGCCTCGACGAGCCGCCGGTGCAGGTGGCGGGCGTCGCCGGGGCGGTCCTCGGGGCGCTTGGCGAGCAGTTCCAGGACCATCTCGTCGAAGTAGCCGGGCAGCTCCGAGCGGTGCTCGCGCGGCGGCACGGGCGCGGTGTCCCGGTGGCCGACGAGTACCGACCAGGAGTCGCCGAGGTCGAAGGGCGGGGCTCCGGTGGCGATCTCGTACAGCACGCAGCCGAGGGAGTAGAGGTCGCTGCGGTGGTCGACCTCGCCGCCGGCGATCTGCTCCGGCGACATGTAGTGCGGGGTGCCCATGGCCATGCCACCGCCGGTGAGCTTGGCGGTGAAGCCGATGTCGTGGGCGAGGCGGGCGATGCCGAAGTCGCAGATCTTCACCGTGCCGTCGGTGAGCCGCATGATGTTGGCCGGTTTCAGGTCACGGTGGACCACGCCCTGGTCGTGCGTGTAGCCGAGGGCGGCGGCCATCTGCTCGGCGATGTCGACGACCACGTCCACGGGGAGCGGGCGCGTTTCGTTGTCCTCCAGGAGCTGGCTGAGGTTGCGGCCCTCCAGGAGCTCCATGACGAGGTAGAGGGGGCCGCCGGAGGCGCTGTCGTCGCCGAAGTCGTGGACGACGGTGACACCGCGGTGCTGGAGGGAGGCCGCGACGCGGGCCTCGCGGCGGAAGCGTTCGCGCAGGACCTGGGTGAAGTGGGCGTCCTGATCGTGCCCGACGGGCTTGAGGCATTTGACGGCGACCTGCCGGCCGAGCGACTCGTCCCGGGCCCGCCACACCTCGCCCATGCCGCCGCGACCGATCAGATCGAGCGACCGGTACCGGCCCTGGATCAGTCTGGACTCCGCCATGTCTTGAAGTCGCCCCCGTGTGTCGCCCTAAGCCCTCCCCGGCCCGTCCAGTATGGCCGCTGATGTACGCAGTGTGTACGGCGAGGGGCGGCTGGTGGGGCCCATGCGACGCATCGCTTTCAAGATGTGACCTGGCGGCAGCTGCCAGCGCAGACCTGCGGGAATGGCGCGCAACAGGTGCCCGGTGAGACGCAGGCGCCGCGTGACGCTGCGCGGGGCCGGTGCGGGTCGCCCGTACAGCTGGTGCGCGTACGCCGGGAGTGATCCGTACGCGAGGTCGGCGAGGGGACGCCACAGCAGGTTTCGGCCAGGGACGAGCAGGGCGCGGGTGGGCGGGCTGCGCAGGAAGTCGTCCACGGCCCGGGCATCGGCGCCGGCGGCGAGCAGGGGCCGCACCTCGGCGAAGTACGCGGCGAGCTGCGCGGTGTCGGCTGGCACCTCCGAGGGGTCGAGTCCGACGAGACGGGCGTTGGTCCGGTTCTCGGCGACGTAGCGGTCGGCCTGGGCGGGGGTGAGGCGGACGCCTGAGCGGCGCAGGACGTGCAGGAAGCTGTCGATCTGGGCGCAGTGGATCCAGAGCAGCAGTTCCGGGTCGTCCACGGGGAAGCGCTCACCGGTCGCGGGGTCGGTCGCGGACAGCATCCGGTGGATCTTGCGGACCCGGGCACCGGCGCGTTCTGCGGCCTCGGTGGTGCCGTAGGTGATGGTGCCGACGAAGTCGGCGGTGCGCAGCAGCCGGCCCCAGGCGTCGTTGCGGAAGTCGGAGTTCTCCATGACTCCGCGGACGGCGCGGGGGTGCAGGGCCTGGAGGTAGAGGGCACGGACTCCGGCGATCCACATCATCGGGTCTCCGTGGCACTGCCAGGTGACGGAGTCGGGGCCGTAGAGCCCGGGGTCGGGCACGCCAGAGTCGCCAGGGGCGCCGGGACCGTCGGGCCCGCTGTCCGGCTTCGTCGCGCTCATGATCCCCCTGTTTCCCTTGTGTCCTCGCCGTCCTCTGCGTCGACGGCCGGATCCGGCCAGTCCACCGCGTAGTACTTCAGACGCTCGTCCTCTCCCACCAGTCTCATCCCGGCCGCCGTCATCACGCGCTGCGAGGCGGTGTTGCCGTGGTCCGTGTCCCCCTCGACCCGGGTGATCCCGTACGCACGGGCGAGGAGCAGCAGGGCGCGCAGCGCCTCCGTGGCGTACCCGAGGCCCCGCACCTCCGGGACCAGCCCGTACCCGACGGTGAGCGTGCCGTCCTGGTCCGGGGGCCCGTGGAAGCCGAGGCCGCCGATGGCCCGGCCGTCCTCGCGGCGGCGGATCTCGTACGCCCCGAACGGCGCCGGGTCGCCGTGGGCCTCGCAGGTCTCCAGATGGCGCAGCGCCCCGGTGGTGTCGGCCCGCGCGGGGTATCCCGGGGCCCAGCCGGGATTCGCGCCCGGTGTGCCCCGCGTCAGGGCTGCCGCTTCGCGGGCGCTCATCGGGTGGAGCACGAGCCGGGCGGTGACGAGGTCTTCCATAGGGCTGGAGTATCCCCGGATATGGGAGCCGCATACATCGGCCGGATGTACTCCGGCTCGTGGGGCGACGGCCGTTGCACCGGAGCCCCGCACGTCTCCGTCACCCTCGAACAGGAATCAGGAACCACAACCATGGCGAACTTCAGCGTCGTTCCCGGCGCGGCGGTGTCCGAGATCCTCAGCGACTCGCACAAGGACGTGCTCCGCATCATTGCCGAGACCTATGTGGCCCACGAGCAGGGGCAGTCGGTGAACCCCGACAGCTACTTCCTGCGCTTCCCCGACAAGCCCAACGCGCGGGTCATCGCGTTGCCCTCCTACCTCGGGGGCAACGTCGACACCATCGGCATGAAGTGGATCGCCAGCTTCCCCGACAACATCCGCCACGGCCTGCCGCGCGCCTCGGCCACCCTGCTCCTGAACGACTACGCCACCGGCTACCCGCTGGCCTGCCTGGAGGCCGCGAGCATCAGCGCCGCCCGAACGGCGGCCTCCGCTGCCGTCGCGGCGGCCGAACTGCTCGGCTCCGAGGAGCCCGTACGGGTCTCCTTCATCGGCGCCGGCGTGATCGCCCGTACCGTCCTCGACTACCTCGCCGCCCACGGCATCCGCATCGCGGAGGTCCTGGTCCACGACCTGGACGCCGTCAGCGCGGGCCACCTCGGCGCGCACGCCACCGGGCGCCTCGGCGTTCCGGTCACCTCGGGAAGCCTGGACGAGGCGCTCACCCGGGACCTGGTCGTCTTCGCCACGACGGCCGCCACGCCCTACGTGAGCGGCGACACCCCGCTGCGCGCCGGGCAGGTGATCCTGAACGTTTCGCTGCGGGACCTGGCCCCCGAACTGCTCCTGAAGACGAACAACGTGGTGGACGACATCGACCACTGCCTCAAGGCCCAGACCTCGCCCCACCTGACCGAACAGCTCACCGGTGGACGCGAGTTCATCAACGGGACGCTGGGCGCCCTGCTCCAGGGCGAGGTCGCCCTGGACCCGGCCCGGGCGACCGTCTTCTCCCCCTTCGGACTCGGCATCCTCGACCTGGCCGTGGGCCACCACGTCCTGGCCGAGGCCCGCCGCCGCGGCACCGCCGTCGACATCCCCGACTTCATCGGGGAGACCACGCGCTGGTAGGCCCCCGTCGCCCCCGTCAGTGGCGGCTCAACGTGCCGTGCAGGAGTTCCAGCCGGTGCTGGGCCAGTTGGAGGTGCCCCGGCTCAAGGGACGGGAGGTCCCGCAGGAGCCCGATGAGTACGGGTCCGGCCTCGATGGCCGCGGTGGGTTCCTTGAGCTGGCTCCAGCAGTAGAGGGCGCCCGCCGCCGCCGCGCGCATTTCAGGTGTGTCCGGAGCTTCCGGCGACCGGTCGGCCAGCCTGATCCGGCCGACACGGGTCCACAGCTGGGTCGCGAGCCGGAAGTCGCCCGCCATGCGGGCGAGGTCGGCGCGGATCTCCAGCCAGTCGACCGCTTCCGGCGAGGCGTACCCGTGGGTCTGCAGTACGTACTGCTCCCACGCCTCGGCGAGGTCGGCGGCCTCGGCGTGCCGGCCGGAGCTGGCCAGGTCGTGGATGTGGGGACGCGGGTTCCGGGCGGCCGGACTGGCCCCGGCGCCGGCGTCCGGCTGGGCCGACGGGGTCGCGGGCTCGGCCGCGGCCGCGGGCACGGGCGGCACGGGCGCGGGTACGGCCACGGGCGGCGCGGCCTGCCACGCAGCGGCCGGGGCCCCGAGCTCACGTGCCGTCGGCAGGACGAGGGTGCCCGGCGGCAGCGATGCGGCTCCCGCCGCCAGGGCGTGCAGTTGGAGGTTGGCCGGCCGGGCGGGGTTGCTGCGGAGCTGCTCGATCCAGTGGCGGGTGTACCTGCTGACGACGTTGCCGCCGCCTTCGAAGCCGGGCGGGCAGACCACTCCGTAGACCTCGGCGGAGGGGGACGCGGGCAGGCTGCCGTATTCCTGGAGCAGCGGCCACGCCGCCTTGTCCGCGGCCAGGTCGAGCAGCACGGTGGTCAGCCCGGCGGGCCGTCCGCGCAGTTCGGTACCGAGCCACTCCCACGGGAGCGCGGTGTAGCGCACCGAGCCGGCCGTCGTCCCGGCCAGCGCGAGGTGGAGCTTGCCGCCCCGGCGGTCCACGGTGAGCCGGCCCGACAGGTACACGAGCAGCGGACCCGGCGTGGCCGCGGCGGTGCGCAGCCGCATCAGCACGAGGTTCGGGTCCCGAGCGCCGTCGAGGTACGTCGTGTCGCACGCGACATCGCAGTTCAGGAGTGCCTGGACCGGCACCACCCCCAGCGCCGCCAAGTTGGCGCTCGGCGCCACCTGCACGGTGCGGCGCCGCACGGCGGCGTCCCCCGCTATGAGGAGCACGTGCCCGCGCTGCTGCTCCAGCCCAATGTTCTGCATGAGCAGACCGTACTCACAACAGGCGGTACTCGAAGAACTCCGCCCGCACTCCATTCGGCGCAGTCCTGCGCGACCGGACGGTCCGGGGCGTCTTGACTGGCGGGATGGACGCCCCGTCTACGTCACGGCCCTCATCCGCCGCGTACCGCAATCTGCTCCTGGCGACGCTCGGCTTCACGCTCACCTTCTGGGCGTGGGACCTGATCGCGCCGCTCGCCGGCGACTACAAGGACCGGCTCCGCCTCAGCTCGTTCCAGCAGTCGCTGCTGGTCGCGGTGCCGGTGCTGGTCGGGTCGCTGGGGCGGATCCCGGTGGGTGCGCTGACGGACCGCTACGGGGCGAGGCTGATGTTCCCGGTGGTGTCCGCGCTCACCATCGTGCCCGTGCTGCTGCTGATCCCCGCGCGCGACAGCTACGGTCTGACGCTCGCGGTCGGCTTCCTGCTGGGTCTGGGCGGCACGACGTTCGCGATCGGGATCCCGCTGGTCAACTCCTGGTTCCCGCCCGCCCGGCGGGGGTTCGCGCTCGGTGTCTTCGGCATGGGCATGGGCGGTGTCGCCCTGTCCGGGTACGTCACGCCGCGCATCGCGAAACACGACCCCGACCTGCCCTTCCTCGTGGTGGCACTGGCGCTCGCCGGGTACGCCGCCCTGGCGGCCCTGCTGCTCAGGGACCGGCCCGACCGGCCCGTACCGACGGCCTCGCTCGCCTCGCGGCTGCGCGGGGCGGGGCGCCTGCGGGTGACGTGGGAGCTGGCCGCGCTGTACGCGATCGGGTTCGGCGGGATCGTCGCGTTCGGGGTGTACCTGCCGACGTACCTGAAGACCTGGTACGGCCTGTCGGCGACCGACGCCGGTACCAAGGCGGCGGGCTTCGCCCTGGTCACGGTGGTCTTCCGGCCGGTCGGCGGCTGGCTGTCGGACCGGATCCACCCGGCGCTGGTCACGGCCGGGGCCCTGGGCCTGGTGGCCCTCCTCGCGATCGTGCAGGCATTCGATCCGGCGATGGACCCGGTCGGCACGCTCGCCCTGCTGCTGATGGCGGCCGGGCTCGGGACCGCGAGCGGCAGCGTCTTCGCCCTGGTCTCGCAGGTGACGCCACAGCCGCAGGTGGGCAGTGTGACGGGCATCGTCGGAGCGATGGGCGGCCTCGGCGGCTTCGTGCCCCCGCTGGTGATGGGTGCGATCTACAGCGCGAAGGACTCGTACTCGATCGGCTTCATGCTGCTGTCGGACCTCGCGCTCGCCGGATGCGTGTACGCCTACGCCAGGATGCGGACCGTACGGCCCGCATCCTGAAGGCGCGTCCGCCGTTTTGGGGCCACCGTGCGGTTGTGACCACAGCCGCTGGATGTCCCCAGCCCATCCGATCAACCAGCACTTACGCCAACCAGCTTCGGCACGATGCGGAGCTGTCCACCGAGGGTTCTTGGCACATCGGTACAGACACTCAGGCCCTCCGGCCGCTGTGCTGACGAAGACGCGACTTCCCCCCTCCGGCAGCCGCAAGATGCGCCCTCCCGCCACTGCGTCACTCCCGACTCCTTCCCAGACCGCCGCCGGGTCATTCCCTCGAAATGACGCGGCCAGCACGACCTGCGGATCCGCCGCGGGGTTGCCACCGGAAGCGTCATCGGCCGTCCGGACCAGACACGGCGCCATCGAGCGTGCCACGGCACGTGGTCTGATTCACGCTCCCCTCCATGGGGATGCCCTGCACGTCCACGGCATGAGCGAGGGCGAGTTCCGGCTCCGTGTGCTGCGCGATGCCAGTACGCAGGCCGACCGCGATGACGCCCTCTGTCAGCCGCTCCTCCTACACCGCTGGCGCCAGCATCTGAAGCAGCTCCGGACTGATGTGGCTCCGGGTGCACTCAGCTCCTCCGCTCAAAGCGGCTACGGAGCGCTCAAGACGGACAGCAAGTGCGTGGACAAGCCATGCTGGCGCTCCTGGAATCGGAAAGGGCCGCAGCGCCTCCGAGGCAGGTCCGATGCTGATCCTCCCGTGCTCAGCGTCCGCTTACTCGGTCACGGGCATGCTCAGAGGGCTGGAGCGCGGCCTGTGGCGCGTTGCCAGTCCCGGTAAGCGGCAACGGCTGTGGGAAGCGTGGGGAAGATGCGCTCCGGGCCGACCTTTGCTGTCAGGCCGTAGGCGTCGAGGGCGTGGCGCAGGTCCTGCTTGACGCGGGCGAGGGCGAACACGATCTCCTGTTGGGCGAGTTCGGAGCGCAGGGCCTCGACGGCGTCGAGGGCGGTGATGTCGACCTCGACGTTGGCCTCGGTGTTCAGGACGAACCAGTGCACGGACTCGTCCTGGGCCGCGACCGAGGCCAGCGCCCGGCGGCGGAAGTCCTCGGCGTTGGCGAAGAACAACGGTGAGTCGTAGCGGTAGATGAGGAGGCCGGGAATGGTGCGGGCGGTCGGGTAGTCGTCGATGTCGTGCATGCCGGCCAGACCGGGCACCATGCCCTCGACCGCATCGTGGGGACGGGCGACCCTCATGAGCAGTTCGGCGACGGAGAGCGCCACGGCGAGGAGCACGCCGTACAGCATGCCGAAGGTGAGGACGCCGAGACCGCAGCCGAGGGCGAGCAGGAATTCGCGGCGGCGGAAGGCTGCCAGCCTGTGGAACTCACCGACCTCGACTAGGCGTACGGCGGCGTAGACGACGATGGCGCCGAGGGCGGCGGAGGGGGTGTGGGCGAGCAGTGGGCCGAGGAAGAGCAGCACAGCGGACACGCAGGCGGCGCCGACCAGCGAGTACGCCTGGGTATGGGCTTCCGAGGAATCCGCGATGGCGGTTCGGCTGGCACTGCTGCTGACCGGAAAGCCGTGCAGGACTCCGGCGCCGATGTTCGCCGCGCCGAGGGCGAGCAGCTCGCGGTTGGGGTCCAGGGGGTGCGGGTCGTCGTGCCGGGCGAAGGCGCGTGCGGTCAGGACGACGTCGGTGTAGCCGACCAGCAGCACGCCGAGAGCCGGCAGGACCAGGTCGGCGAGGTCAGCCAGCCGGGGCAGGGCGAAACCCGGCAAGCCGGTCGGTACCGCGCCGATGACGGCGATTCCCCTGTCCTCGTCCAGCCCGAAGACCGCCACCACCGCCGTGGCCAGGACGAGGACGAGGAGTGGTCCGGGCAGAGCCCGCTTCAGGAGAGGCAGGGTGAACAGCAGGAGCAGGCAGCCCGCGGCAATTAGGGTCGTGGGCCAGTGCAGGTCGCCGATGTGGCGGAGGAACGAGAGCAGCTGGGGGAAGAACCCCGATCCGCTGCCACTGGTCCTAGTCAGGCGGGGCAGCTGATCCACGATCATGATGAAGGCGACTCCGGCCAGGTAGCCGATGAGCACGGGCCTGGAGAGAAGGTCGGCCAGGAAGCCCAGCCGGACGGCCCAAGCGACCAGACAGAGCAGGCCGACGACGAGGGCCAGAGCCGCCGCGAGCGCCGCGTAGCGCGTGGGGTCGCCAGCTGCGAGAGGCCCGACGGCCACAGCGGTCATGAGTGCGGTGGTCGACTCCGGTCCGACGGACAGCAGGCGCGAGGTGCCGCTCAGGGCGTAGAGGAGCATGGCCGGCAGGACGGCCCACAGGCCGACGACCGGCGGCAGGCCGGCCACACCCGCGTAAGCCATGACCTGCGGCACCAGGTAGGCGGCGACCGTGATCCCGGCCAGGACGTCGCCCCGTAGCCAGCTCGTCCGGTAGCCGCGGAAGGCGGGCGGGATCGCAGTGCGCCGTCCGTGCTTCGGCATGGCACCTCCGGAACTCCAAGCGGGCTGTGGTCACATCGTGCCGGGCAGAGCGCTGCAAGGAGGTGAAGCGCGCGAGTGGCCGACCGCTACGTGCTGCTCTTTCGCAGACGGAAGCCGGTGACGATGTCGGGCCTGATCCGGATCGCTCCCGATGCGGTGCCCTCGACCCAAGGCTGCAGGAGATGCGCGTAGCGTTCGACCTCGTCGGGGGCGGTGACGGCGGTGGCGTAGCCGGTGGCGACCACGCTCCACCCCAGGCGTTCTCCTTGATCGATGGCGTCGGCTTCGTACGCGACGACCACGCCCGCACCCCCCTGTGCCGCGAGCAAGGCTGCCAGCGTCGAGCCGTCCTGGACCTGGACAATGATGTCGCCGGCGACGAGAAGGTGGTTGACCGGACGCACGGCGGGCAGCGCGTGACGGGTGAACACGATCCGGCCCAGTTCGACGGTGCCCAGCAACTGCAGCGCCTCGTCCGCGCTGAGTTCTTCCATCTGTCGTCCCGGCATGCTGACGGCAGGCGAGCTGGTGGTCGTAGAGGCCGGGTCGCTCTTCATCATGTGCATCCTTGGTCAAGCGGGCGGGACGCAGGTGCCCTTGCCCGCTGTCGGCTCCTCAAAGGGGCATGGGCCCTGGGGCATGGCTTCGCAGCACCGCGAGCCGCCGGCTGTATTCCTCGTCGTCGATCTCGCCTCTGGCGAATCGTTCCGCGAGAAGTCTCTCGACCCCGTCGTCGGCGGCTGGGTACGGCGCGGGTGCCGTGCGCCCGTCCGCACCGTCTCGCCTGATGGCGCGGATCACGAGGACGGTCGCCGCGACGATCAGGGTCCAGACGATCAGCGTGGTGAGGGACACGGCGAACCATCCCCAGGCCCCCATGCCATGGCCATTCCAGTACATCGCGCACCTGCCGGGTGGACGGGTCGATGACCGCTTGTCGGCCGTCTGTTGCCAGGATCTCCGGCTGCACCAACCCTGGGCATGGGCCGGTCGGCCCACAGACGGGGCCACAGGGCCCATGCCCGGGACCGGCGGGAACGCCAAGACTGAAGACGGACTCGAACAGGAGGCCGTTCATGAGCACCCCTTCACCCACCCGTATCTCCGAGGCGCTGCCCGCCGACTGCCGTTCCCGTCTGATGGAACTGGCCCAAGAGGTCAACTTCGACGAAGGGACCCATCTCTTCCGCGAAGGTGGCCACGCCGACCGGTTCTGGATCGTCCGGTCCGGCACCGTGACCCTGGACGTCCACGTACCCGGGCGGCGCCCCGCCGTCATCGAGAGCCTCGGCGCCGGCCAGCTGGTCGGCTGCTCGTGGCTCTTCAAGCCGTACTCCTGGCGTCTGGGCGCCGAAGCGATGACGCCCGTCCGCGCATACGAGTTCGACGCGGAGCGCGTACGGGCGCTGATGGACACCGACGCCGCCTTCGGCTCGGCTCTGGGCCACTGGGTCGGGCAGGTCCTCGCCAACCGGCTGCAGGCCGCCCGCGTGCGCCTTCTCGATCTGTACGCGCCCTACGGCAGCGGCAGCTTCCTCTGATCGTCCGCACGGCGAAGGAGCCGGTCATGCCCGCATCCCGCTACACCGTCAGTGACGTCATGACGCACACCGCCGTCGCCATCGGCCGCGAGGCGTCCTACAAGGAGATCGTCGAGCTGATGCACCAGTGGAAGGTCAGCGCGGTCCCCGTCCTGGAAGGCGAGGGCCGGGTCGTCGGCTTGGTCTCCGAGGCGGACCTGCTACCGAAAGAGGAGTTCCGGCGGACGGATCCCTCTCTGCCCGGTCAGATGGAGGAGGCGTCGAAGGCCGCCGGCGTGCTGGCCGAGGAGCTCATGTCGAGCCCGGCGATCACGGTGCATCCCGACGCGCCCGTCGCCGAAGCCGCCCGGATCATGGCGCACAAGCACGTCAAGCGCCTGCCCGTGGTGAACGCGCTCGGCATGCTGGAGGGTGTGGTCAGCCGCAGCGACCTCCTGAAGGTGTTCCTGCGGCCCGACGAGGAGCTCGAGGAGGAGATCCGCCAGAGCGTGCTCACCGAGCTGACACCCGGCGTGAACGTGGACTTCGCCGTACGAGACGGCGTCGTCACCCTGCGCGGCCCGCTGCGGGACCGGGCCCTGGTCCCCCTGCTCGCGCGGGCGATCCGAGCGGTCGAGGGTGTCGTGGACGTCCGGATGGAGCTGAACGGCGCCGTCGCTGCCTAGCGCCTTCGCACGGCCACGGGGTGCGTTGCACGCCTTCCTGAGACAATGCGGATGGGAAGCGTCATGGGGACCGAACCAGGGGCGATCATGTCCGATGATCCGAAGGCATCCGCCGAGGCGCCGATCAAGGTGTTCCTCCTCGACGACCACGAAGTGGTCCGTCGCGGGCTGCGAGACCTCCTGGACGCCGAGCCGGACATCAGCGTCGTGGGCGAGGCGGGCACGGCCGAACAGGCACTGGCCCGCGGGCCGGCACTGCGCCCGGACGTGGCCGTGCTCGACGTACGGCTTCCCGACAGCGACGGCATCACCGTCTGCCGCGAGCTGCGCTCTCGCATGCCCGGCCTGGCCTGTCTGATGCTGACGTCGTTCGATGACGAGGACGCACTGCTGGACGCGATCATGGCGGGCGCCGCCGGGTACGTGCTGAAGCAGATCAAGGGTTCCGACCTGGTCTCCGCGGTCCGGACGGTGGCCACCGGGCAGTCCATGCTGGATCCAGCCACCACCGCCCGTCTGATGCGCTCGCTGCGGGACCCTGAGAGCGCCAAGGAACCGGAAGATGCCCGCCTGGCGGCTCTGTCGGAACGCGAACGGGCAGTGCTGGAGCTCATCGGTGAGGGTCTCACCAACCGGCAGATCGCCAAACAGCTCTACCTGTCCGAGAAGACGGTCAAGAACCACATCTCACGGCTGCTGGGCAAGCTCGGCGTGGAGCGGCGGGTCCAGGCCGCCGTCATCGCCGCCCAGGTACACGAGCACGACGCCGGGACTGCGAAGCAGTAAGAACGTCGGCGACGGTCACGACGGGGGCGGGACCAGGGGCACCTGCCACTCCAGGCGAGTGCCCGGTTCACCGTCGCCCCGCGCTGCGACGTCCATCCGGCCGCTGAGCCTTTCGGCACGCTCTGCCAGGTTCCGCAGTCCGCTGCGCCGACCGCCCTCGGGCAGGCCGACGCCGCTGTCCGTCACCGTGAGGGTCAGGTTCCCGTCGGCCGCAACGATCGAGACCTCGACGCGCGTGGCCTCGGCATGGCGGGCGACGTTGGTGAGAGCCTCCCCCACCACGGCGAGGACCTCGTCGGCGACGGCCGACGGTACGTCGGTGTCGATCAGACCCTCCATTCTGAGGGCCGGCGCGAAGCCGAGGGCTGCAGCCGCCTCGTCCAGGGCCTGGACAGCGCGGGAGCGCAGCTTGGACGCCTCCCCGGGGGCGTCGTGCTCGCGGAGCCCGAAGATGGTCGATCGGATGATCTTGATGGTGGCGTCGAGGTCGTCCACGGCGCGGGCGAGGCGTTCGGACGCCTGGGGGTGGTCGACGAAGCGCTGGGCGCTCTGGAGGGTCATGCCGGTGGCGAAGAGGCGCTGGATGGCCAGGTCGTGCAGGTCGCGAGCGATGCGGTCGTGGTCCTCCAGCAGGCTCATCTGCTCGGTGTCGCGGCGCCGGTCGGCAAGCTCCAACGCGAGAGCGGCCTGGCCCGCGAACCCCGGAAGCGGGGCGACCTCCGTGGGGGCGAACACGGGGCGACCGTGCCGCCGGGCGAGCATGAGGACGCCGCTGAGCTTCTCCTTGGTGCCGACGGTGACGGCCACGGCCGGGCCGAAGCCCGCCCACCGCTCGGGTTGCACGGTGACGCGCTCATCGATCGCCACGTCGGGGACGGTGATGAGGCCGTTGCGCGCCAGGGCGGCCTCGGCGAGAGTGCCCTGGGTGCTGGGCAGGACGATCCCGCGGTGCGCCTCGGCCCCCTCCCCGAGCGCGAGGGAGCCCCGCAGTTCACCGGCGGAGCCGAGCAGGTAGAAGACGACCATGTCGGCGCTGGTGATGTCCTTGGCCCGTTCCAGCATGCCCTCAAGGACCTCCTCCTCGGGCGCTCCGGAGAGCAGGGCGCTGGTGATGTCGGAGCTGGCCTCCAGCCAGCGCTCGCGCAACCGGACCTCCTCGAAGAGCCGGGCATTTTCGATGGCGATGCCTGCCGCGACGGCGAGGGTGGAAAGGACCGATTCGTCCTCCGCGTCGAATTCGGCTCCGCCGCGCTTCTCAGTCAGGTAGAGGTTGCCGAAGACGTCCTCGCGGACCCGGATCGGGACACCGAGGAAGGAGTGCATCGGCGGGTGGTGGTCCGGGAACCCGTACGAGGCAGGGTGCTCGGACAGCTCCGACAGTCGCAGCGGTTCGGGATGGCGGATCAGCTCGCCGAGGATGCCGTGGCCGGAGGGCAGGTCTCCGATCTGTGCGCGGAGGCTGTCGCTGATGCCGACGGGCAGGAACTCGGCCAGCTTCTTGTCGTTCCCGATGACTCCGAGGGCCCCGTACTCGGCGTCCACGAGCACCACGGCGGCCTCGACGATGCCTTGCAGGACCTGCGGCAGGTCCAGCTCCCGGCCCACGGACATGACAGCCTCAAGCAGACCGTTCAGCCGGTCCCGCGTGCCTCTGACCTCGTCGATCCGTACCTGCAGCTCGTCCAGCAGTTCGTCTAGCCGCAGTCGAGGAACACCGCTGCCGGTGGGCTGTTCCCCTGTGCTCATGCCCGCCTCCGGCCGGAAATGATGGCGAGAAGGCCACCACTTCCACGGTATCCCCGGCCCGAGGGCCCGGCCTTCCCACTCAGTGGGAGGCCATTGCGCCGTTCGGCCTCTGCTCGTGCCGCGGCGTGCCGTCGTCGTGCAGGTGCCGGACGTGGGCGTCCGGGCCGGGGAAGAACACGCTGGTACGACCGGTGTCGGACCAGCGCACGTCGTACGGCGGGGTGCCGTCGTCATGGTGCAGGGCGATGACTTCGCCGTCACGGCCGGGCTTTCCGATGGTGGGGCCGCCGACGACGATCTGGTCGCCCACCTCGGCGTGGATCCCGTGCCCGTCGGCAGGTGAATGTGCGTTCATGGTCGTGCCTTTCCGTGGAATGCGCTGCGCAGGAGGCGGGCGGTGACGAATGCTGCGAGGGCTGCCGCGGTGGAGAGCCCTGCGCCGGCCCAGCCGACCGGCTCGGTGTCCAGCAGCGACTGCAGAGCGGGAACGTGCAGGGCAGCCATCGCCAGGAGGGCGGAAACCGCCACGGAGGCGGGGAGGAAGAGGTTCTGGGTGGTGAGCAGCCGGGCCCGCAGACCCATGGCCACGCCCAGCTGGGCACCGAGCAGAGACAGGAAGAGCACGCTCTGCCAGGGCAGGTCCATGGCTCGCGCGCCCATGCCGGCGATCAGGCTCAACGCCGTCACGGCCGCGGCGAGGACGAGCAGGCGCTGCCACACTCCTGCGGCCAGGATGTGCTGCCCGGGCGGCCGGGGCGGGCGCCGCATGGCTTCCGGTGCGGCGGGTTCCGCGCCCATGGCCACGCCGGTCAGGCCGTGGGTGAGGAGGTTGATCCACAGGATCTGCCCCGCCCGCAGCGGCAGGGCCAGGCCGAGCAGGGGGCCTGCCAGCATCACGAGGATCTCGGCGGCTCCGCCGGCCATGGCGTAGACGAGGAAGCGCCGGATGTTGTCGTAGACGCGGCGGCCTTCCTCGACGGCCGTGACCACGGTGGAGAGCTCGTCGTCGGTGAGGACGAGGTCGGCGGCCTGGCGGGCCACCTCCGTGCCGCGGGCGCCCATGGCGACGCCGATGTCGGCCTGGCGGAGGGCGGGGCCGTCGTTGACGCCGTCCCCGGTCATGGCGGTCACTGCGCCGCGGGCCCGCCAGGCGTGGACGATGTCCAGCTTCTGCTGTGGATCGGTCCGGGCGAAGACCCGGACCGCGGTCAGGTCGGTGTCCGGTGCTGCGGCCAGCTCTGGTCCGGTGACCACCGCATCGGCCGGCCCGTCCTCTACGAGGCCGATGCGTACGGCGATGGCGTGGGCCGTCGCGGGGTGGTCGCCGGTGATCATGATCGGGGTGATGCCGGCGGCGCGGCAGGCTGCCACGGTGGCCGCGGCCGCCGCTTTCGGCGGATCGCTGATGGCGATCAGGCCGAGAAGGCCCAGTCCGCGTTCCGCCTCGGTGGCGGGCGGATTCCACTGGAGCCGTTCGGTGCCTGCCACCGCCAGGACCCTGAATCCGTGCGAGGCCAGCTCGGCGGCCTGTTGGCGGGCCTGGTCCAGGACCTCGGGCGGCTCGGCGAGCACCATGGGAACCAGGACGGCCTCGGGCGCCCCTTTGAGGCAGACCAGAACGTTGCCGTCCGGCAGGTGGTGGAGGGTGGTCATCCGTTTACGCAGGCTGTCAAAGGGGGCTTCTCCGATCCGGGGGCAGTCCCGGTGCAGCTCGGCAGGGTCGGGGCAGCCGGCCTTGGCGGCGGCTGCCAGCAGTGCGGCCTCCATGGGATCACCCACGGCGGCCCACATGTCGGATCCACTCTGGGGCGGTTTCAGGCTCGCGTCGTTGCACAGGGCTGCCGTGGTGAGGAGCACCTGCAGTGGGCGGAGCTGCTCGGGTGTCAGGGAGCGTCCGGAACGGGTCAGGGCTCCGTGGGGTTCGTATCCGCTGCCGGACACGTCGGCGGCTCCGGACGGCGTCCACACGTGCTGGACGACCATGCGGCCCTCGGTGAGGGTGCCGGTCTTGTCCGTGGCCAGCACGCTCACCGAGCCGAGTGTCTCGACCGCCGGCAGGCGTCGGACCAGGGCTCCCCGGGCCGCCATGCGGCGGGCCCCGAGGGCGAGGGCCAGGGTGACCACGGCGGGCAGGGATTCGGGTACCGCGGCGACGGCCAGGCTGATGGCGGTGACCGCCATCGTGCTCACGCCGAGGCCGCGTACGAGGCCCAGGGCGAAGAAGAGCACGCACAGGGCGAGGGTGGCTGTGGCCAGAACGCGGCCGAGGGAAGCGAGGCGGCGCTGGAGCGGGGTCGGCTCGTGTTCCCCGCCGAGGAGCGCCGCGATCCGGCCGAGGGCACTGGAGGATCCGGTGGCCGTGGCGATCGCGGTACCCCGACCGCGCACCACGACGGTGCCGGCGCCGACCGTGTCACCGGCAGTTTTGGCGACGGGTTCCGATTCGCCGGTGAGCATGGACTCGTCCAGCAGGAGGGCCGACGCCTCGGTGAGGTCTGCATCCGCGGCGACGATGTCTCCCTCGCCCAGGAGCAGGCTGTCACCGGGCACCACCAGCGCTGCCGGCACCTCGTGGGCGGCACCGTCGCGCCGCACTCGGGCGTGCGGGGCCGAGAGCGCGGAGAGGGCGGCGACCGCGTGGTCCGCCCGGACCTCCTGGGCCACTCCCACGGTCGTGTTGAAGAGGACCACCAGGCCGATGACGACGGCGTCCGGGTGGTCACCGATCGCGATGGTCAGCAGGGCGGCACCGAGCAGCACCATGATCAGCGGATCGCGCAACTGCGCCAGCACCCGACGGTGCAGGGGTGTGGGTCGCGGAGGTGCCACTTCGTTGCGCCCGTACCGGGCGAGTCGGCTTTCGGCCTCGGACTGCGTCAGCCCCGCCGGGTCCGAGGATCCGAGGGACGGCATGTCGATCGCGCGACTGGTCATGGCGGGCTCAGCCGGCGGGGACGGTGATCACCGGGCAGTGCGCACGGTGCAGCAGGCCGTGGACCACGGATCCGATCCTCATGCCGGTGTATCCGCCGCGGCCCCTGCGGCCCACGACGACGGCCAGCGCGTGCTCGGCGGCGCGGGCCAGTTCCTCGACCGGGTGGCCGGTGAGGACCTCATGCGTCACACGGACGTCCGGGTACTTCTGCGACAGGCCGGCGGTGGCTTCGGAGAGCAAGGTGCGCTGGGCCTGCAGCGCCACCTCCTCGTCGTCGTGCATGATGAGCGGCGGCTGCCACACGCAGGCGACCCGCAGCGCTGCCCCCCGAAGGTCGGCCTCGTCGAAAGCGAAGGCCAGCGCGGCAGTGGCGGACGCGCTGCCGTCGATACCCGCGACGACGTAGGGCGGCTGCTGGCTGATGTGCTCGGCGTCGCCCACGACGACGACGGGGCAATGGGCCTGAGCGGTGATGGGGACCACGAGCGAGCCGGCACTGAAGAACTCGGCGGTGCGGCTCAGGTGCCGGGAGCCGAGGACGATCATGCGGGCTTCTCGTGCCGCGCCGCCCAGGACCGGGACGGGGAAGCCGCCGCGCAGCTCGCCGGTGACGCTCACTTCGGGGTGGCGGTCACGCACCCAGTTGCACGCCTGTTCGAGCCTGTCGGAGCCGGCCTGCCTCAGGGCCGTCTGGCCGGGGGTGTCATCGACGGGCTGGGTGTCGTGCTGGGGCGGTACCGCGAGCACCAGGCGCAGCGGGACCCGTCGCCGTTGTGCCTCGTCGGCGGCCCAGGCCAGGGCAAGGTGCCAGTCCCTGGCCGGGTCGATGCCCACGACGATGTCATGGCTTCCTGCGGGGTGGATGGTCATGACTGGCTCCCGAAGTCGCTGCCGGTCCGGGGGATGAGGAGGACGGGGCAGTGGGCGTGGTGCAGCAGGCTGTGCGTGGCCTTGCCCAGGTTGGGGGCGAGTCCGAGGGACCCTGGGACCCGGCGCCCGCCCATGACGAGCAGGTCGGCGTGCCGGGACGCCTCGACCAGGACACCGGCCACGGAGATGCTCTTCTCCGCCTCGGCCTTCACCTCCAGATCGGGGAACTCGCCGCGGACCACGTCCGCGACGGCCCGCAGGGTCTCTGCGTGCCCGCCTGCGATCTCGTCCACGCCGTCGAGCATGCTGACCACCTCACCTACGGACTGGAGCACGTTCCACACGTGCAGCAGCCGCAAGGAGGCCTTGTGCAGCTCGGCTTCCTTGGCGGCGTACCGGGCGATCAGGAGGTCGCGCTCATCGCGGATCGCCGCGAGGACCGTGCCGGTCTCCTCGGCCCCGTCGATGCCGCGGACGACGATGACGGGCGTCATGGCGATGGCCGCGGTGCCCAGCCCGACCGAGCCGAGCATGAGGGAGTTGAAACCGCCCAGGCCGCGGTTGCCCAGCACGACCGTGCCGTGGAGCCCGGCGGCGCGGTGCAGGCTGTCGACGGCGCCCGCACGGCTGAACTCGGTGGTCACGTTCAGCCCGGGATACTCGGCCGACACGGCCTTCGCCGTGTCGTCCAGGAGCGCCCGGCCGTTGGCGCGGACCCGTTCGATGGTCTCCGCCGACAGGTACAAGGCCCTGCCGTCGGTGTCGGCGCCGTAGACGATGTGCAGGGGACGGCCTCGGCGGACGGCTTCCTTGGCCGCCCACAGAGCAGCGACGAGCGCCGATTCCGAGCCGTCCACGCCGACCGTGACCGAGCTGGTGTCCGGGGTGCGGAACGTACTTTCCACGATTTCTCCCAACCGAGAAGCCGATGAGGGACACCCCTCACGCTGGCAGCGTCGACGCTCCGGGAAGAGGGCCGTCCGGGGCCGCAGACGGGACCAAAGGTCCCCAACGTCGCGACCTGGCACCCCGGACCCCTACGGGCCCCTGAACGGGGCCGTTCGGCCCTCGCTCACCAGCGGTCACCGGTGGATGGTGGGGGCACACCCCACACCGGACATCAGCCTCGCGTGACACGGCGGAGCAGGAGGGCCTCATGAAGCACCTCAAGGTGGCGGACCTGATGACCGACGAGGTCGTCTCCGTGGCCCCGGGTACCGCCTTCAAGGACGTCGCGAAGCTCCTCGCCCAGTACGACGTCTCCGGAGTCCCTGTCCTGGACGACGAGGATCGTGTGGTGGGCGTCGTCTCGCAGACAGACCTCCTCGCCCACACGATGTCGGGCTCCCATCCCGCCGAGCAGAGCAGCTCGGCAGCTGGGCCGCCGTCCGCGGGCGGGGTCATGTCCGCGCCCGCGGTCACCGTCCATGCCGAAGAGACAGCGGCTGACGCCGCGCGGCTGATGACCCGCCGGAGCATCGAACGCCTCCCCGTCGTGGACGTGGAGGACCGGCTCGTCGGCATCGTCACCCGCCGGGACCTGCTGCGCGTGTTCCTGCGCCCGGACTCCGAGATACGCCGGCGTGTCACCGACGACGTCCTCACGGACGTGCTCGGTGTGCCGGCCGGTGACGTCGACGTTCACGTGGTGGACGGCGTCGTCACCCTGGACGGCCAGGTCGAGCGCCGGAGTCAGCTCCCCGCACTTCTCAGCCTCGTCGAACGGCTCGACGGGGTCGTCGCGGTGGCATCTCGCGTCACCGCCCGCACCGACGACACGGCAACCCACGCGGACCATGCCCGGCGCGCAATGCCGTGGTGATGAGCGCCGGACCGCACGAAGGGAGTCAGAGCCATGAACCACGTGACCGTCGGAGTCGACGGCTCCGAAGAGAGCCGGGCAGCAGCACGCTGGGCCGCGCGGGAAGCCGTCCTGAGGCAGGTGCCCCTGCGTCTCGTGCACGCCGTTGACTGGCCCCTGGACCCGGTGTTCCCCGGCGTGGGCCGCCAGGACGTAGATCGCTGGGCGGATCAGGCCCTGGCCGAAGCCGCTCAGGAGCTGCACGGGCGCCACCCGCAGCTGGAGATCACGACCCGTTGCCTGACAGCACGGCCGGCCGCCGCACTCGCGGCCGAGGCCGCCGACGCCGGGCTGCTGGTTCTGGGATCGCGCGGGCTGGGCGGCCTGGTCGGATTCATCGTCGGCTCGGTGGCGATGTCCACAGTGGTCGGGACCGACACGCCGGTCGTGCTCGTTCGCGTCGCCGACGACCCGGACGGCCCGGGCGCCGGATTCGCGGCCGAGGTCGTCGTGGGGGTCGACATTCACGAGGCCTGCGACCGGGTACTCGCCTTCGCCTTCGAAGAGGCGGCCCGGCGCAACTGCCCGCTGCGGGCTGTCCACGGCTGGAAGATGCCGGCCGCCTACAGCTACGTCCCCTTCTTCGACCCGGACAACGAACGGGACATCGGCACGAGCGTCACACACATGGTGGACGACATGCTGCTGCCCTGGCAGCACAAGTTCCCCGACGTGAACGTCAGCCAGAACGTCTTCATGGGATCGGCGGGCGGACATCTCGTCCGGGCCTCGCAGGGTGCGGGACTCGTCGTCGTGGGGCGCCATGTGCGCCGCTCTCCCCTCGGCGCACACCTGGGCTCGGCCGCCCACGCCGTCCTGCACCACGCAGCAGCCCCCGTGGCCGTCATCGCCCACGAGTGAACGACCGGAAACCGGTGAACGGCCGTGCGAGGCAGACAGCAAGGGCGGAAAGAGTCCGCCCGCTTCTCGCGGATCCCGATTGTGCGGTGCACGGCGCTCGGCCGCTTCTCCGCATCCTCGCAAGGACCCTTTCCGCACTTCCATGGAACCACCCCGAGGCGGAGCCCACCAGAGCCGGCCGGACCTTCTCGGGCTCCGGACAGCCCTACCCGCGGACGGGTCGCCGTTCGGACCATCACGAGTAGCTGTTGCTGCATCGAGGAGGAAGACCATGAAGCACCTGCGCAACGTCGAGGACGTCATGACACACGCCGTGATCTCCGTCGACGAAGGAACCGCGTTCAAGGACATCGTGGAAGCGCTGCGGATGTGGAACGTCAGCGCGCTCCCCGTCCTGGCCCGGGACGGACAGGTGGTCGGCGTCGTCTCCGAAGCCGACCTGCTGCTCAAGCCCCAGGACACCGACACGGCCCACGACACCACAGCCGAGCAGCTGATGACCCGCCCGGCCGTGACCGTGACGAAGGACGCCACCATCCCCACCGCGGCGCGTCTGATGGCCCGCGGGCACCTCAAGCGCCTTCCCGTGGTCGACGCCGACGGTCGCCTCGTCGGCGTCGTCAGCCGCGGCGACCTGCTCAAGGTCTTCCTGCGCCCGGACGAGGACATCGGCACCGAGATCCGCGAACTGATCATGTACCAGCTGCTCCCGCAGGTTCCCGGTGAGGCGCACGTCCACGCGCACGGTCCCGTCGAGGTGCACGTCCACGTCGCCAACGGCATCGCCTACCTCAACGGGTCTCTGCCGGACCCCGCGATGGAAGACGTCGTCGTACGCGCTGCCAGCACCGTCCCGGGCGTGGTCGACGTCAAGGCGGACTTCACCGTCCTCCTCTCCGCATGAGGGCATCACCGCCATGAGGCACCGCAGCGTCGCGGACCTGATGACGCACACCGCCGTCACCGTCCGGCGCACGACCGCGTTCAAGGAGATCGCCAGGCTCCTGAAGGAGTTCGACATCACCGCCATGCCCGTGATCGACGAAACCGGGCATCCGGTCGGCGTCGTCTCCGAAGCCGACCTTCTCCGCCGGCGGAGAACCGGTGGTGCGGCAACAGCCCAGGAACTGATGACGAGCCCGGCTGTCACAGCCCGACCCGAGTGGAGCGTGGTCCGCGCGGCCCGCATCATGCAGCGGCACCGGGTCAAGCGGCTGCCGGTGGTCGACGAGGAAGGCCGCCTGGTCGGCGTCCTCAGTCGCAGCGACCTGATCCAGCTCTTCCTCCGCCGCGATCACGCGATTCAGGAAGAGATCCTCGAGGACGTCCTCACCCGGACGCTCCACCTCGCTCCGTCGGCCATCACCGTCGAAGTCGACGACGGCTTCGTGACGCTCAGTGGCACCGTGCCGGAGCCCGGGTTGCGGACCGTGGTGGTGCGTCTTTGCCAGAGCGTCGACGGGGTCGTGGACGTCGACGACAGACTCACCTGCCCCGAGGTCGAACAGAGCTGACCGGGCGAGGAGGGCCGAACGGTCCCCGGTTGGGCCGCTCGGACCTTCCCAGCGACACGGCAAGCGGAAGAGGCTGAGAGAAGCCGACCGTACGACCCCGGGAGGAACAACATGTCGAACCTGATCACGGTAGGTCTGGACGGATCGGGCGCCGGCAGGACCGCAGCCGACTGGGCCGCCGACGAGGCCGAACTACGGGGCGCGGCTCTGGAGCTCGTCCACGCGGAGGACTGGGCACAGTACGGGCCCTTCGCCGCTCCGCTCCCCGAACCGCGTCCCCAGTGGGCCGAGGACCTCCTTTCGCTCACGCGGGACCGGCTGCTGCGCGACCACCCCACGCTCGGCATCAGCACCCGCGGCACGAAAGGCCTCGCGGCCTCCAAGGTCCTCGCCTCCGCCGCAGCCGAGGCGGACCTGCTCGTCCTCGGCTCACGAGGTCTCGGCACCGTCGCCGGGTTCATCGTGGGCTCGACCGGCTCGGCGACGATCCCCGAGACCGAGACACCCGTCGTGCTCGTGCGCTCGATCGACGGCGAAGAGCGTCCGCCCGGCCACGCGGACGATGCCGGACCGGTGGTGCTCGGAGTGGACCTGCGCAGCGACTGCGACCGGCTCCTCGCTTTCGCCTGCGAGGAAGCGGACCGGCGGTCCTGCTCCCTCGTCGTCGTACACGGCTGGTCGCTCCCACCGGTCTTCTCCTACGCTCCGGCCCTCGATCCCGGTGTCGAGCAGGAGATGGCCGACGGACTCGACAGCACGCTCCGCGAGCTGCTGAGCCCCTGGGAGCGGAAGTACCCACAACTCGCCGTCGACGCACGCATCGTCATCGGCCAACCCGCCATCCAGATCCTGGACGCCGCGTCCGGCGCGGCACTCGTCGTGGTCGGCCGGCGCATCCGCCGTCCGGCAGTCGGTGCCCGCATCGGTCCCATCACCCACGCGGTGATGCATCACGCCACCTCACCGGTCGCCGTCGTGGCACACGACTGAGGCCGCACAGACAGGAACAGTCCCGTGACCGCAACACACTTCGACCCCGACACCGTCGTCCGGCTCGTCGGCGACGCCGTCACTGCCCCGTCCATGCACAACGCCCAGCCGTGGAGGTTCGTCTTCCATGTCGGCGCCGGTGCACTTTCCCTGTACGGCGATCCGGAACGTGCCATGACCCGAACCGACCCGGTTCACCGCAGCCTCCACCTCGGTTGCGCCGCGGCACTGTTCAACCTGCGCGTGTCCGCATCCTGGATCGGTCTCCCCGTCCGCGTGCAGCTTTTGCCCGACGACGCTGAACCGTGGCTGCTCGCCACGGTGACCATCGACGAAACCGCGGGGGCGGACCGCGAGCTGGCCTCCCTGCACGACGCCGTCCGGCGTCGGCACACCAGCCGGTACCCCTTCAGCGAGGAGCCGGTACCGACCGCGCTCCTGGACGGTCTGTGGGCTGCTGCCCACCTGGAAGGCTGCATGCTGACCGTTCCGGACACCTGGCACATCGACACCGTGCTGGGGCTGGTACGGGACGCAGAACATCGCGAGGAGATCGATCCGCTTGCCCAAGCGGAAACCGCGGCCTGGACCTCCCACACGCAGGATGCTGCGGGCACGCGTGGTGATGGCATTCCCTCCGCCGCATTCGGACCGAAGGGTTCCGGCGGCCGCACCCCTGTACGCGACTTCGGCTGGGCCAACCCGATACCGGATCGCGGTTGGGCCGTGTTCGAGAAGCGGCCGCAGCTGGCCCTGCTGAGCACCTCGGGGGACACGAGGGCAGACTGGCTGCGCGCCGGCCAGGCAATGGAGCGGGTCCTTCTGCAGGCCACGGCCGACGGCCTCGCCACGTCGATGACGTCCCATCCCCTGGAATGGACGGAGTTGCGCTGGACGGTCCGCGACCCGGTCGCGGCCATGGGACACGTACAGATGGTCTTCCGCCTCGGCTACGGTCCCGCAGGGCCCGACACGCCCCGCCGCCCGTTGACCGAGGTCCTGGAAATCCGGGAGTAGACCCACCGGCGCCTACTGCGGTTCAGTCCTCCCGAGGGTGGCGGCATGGTCGGGTACGGCTGTCTGCAACTCCTTGGACGGACGCTCGTAGCCCGTTGAGCGGGGCCTCGGCGGCAAGGTCACCGAGGGTACGGCCACGTCCGCGTAGGGAACCGTGGACAGCAGGTGGGCCATCATGTTGATCCGCGCGCTGCGCTTGTCGTCGCTCTCGACCACGTACCACCTGGCATCCGGCGTGTCCGTGTGGACGAGCATCTCGTCCTTGGCCCTCGAGTACGCCTCCCAGCGCGTGAGGGACTCCAGATCCATCGGGGAGAGCTTCCACCGGCGCAACGGGTCCTCCGCACGGGCGCGGAACCGCTCTTCCTGCACTGCATCGCTGACGGAGAACCAGTACTTGCGGAGCAGGATCCCGTCCTCCACCAGCATCCGCTCGAAGACCGGACACTGCCGCAGGAAGAGCTGGTGTTCCGCGGGCGTGCAGAAGCCCATGACGTGCTCGACCCCGGCGCGGTTGTACCAGCTGCGGTCGAACAGGACGATCTCGCCGGCGGCGGGCAGATGCTCGACGTACCGCTGGAAGTACCACTGGGTACGCTCCCGCTCAGTCGGCGTGGGCAGCGCCGCGATGCGTGCGACACGGGGATTGAGGTGTTCGGCGGCGCGCTTGATCGTGCCCCCCTTGCCCGCGGCGTCGCGCCCCTCGAAGACGACGACCAGGCGGGCGCCTTCCGCGCGCGTCCACTCCTGGAGCTTGACCAGCTCCGTCTGGAGCCGCAGCAGTTCTCTCTCGTAGACCGCCTTCTTAAGGCCCATGGCCGTCTCCGCCCCTCTGCCGTCCGGTTCTGCGATCAAGTCAGTCACGGCCGGCGGCCGTGCGCAACGACGCCGCTCACGCCTCGGAGTGTCGCGATCCCGTCGTCCTGCCGGCGTTCCCGCTCCCCGCCCCGCAAGGCCGGGCTGTCGATACGCTGGCTCCGGACGGGGCGGGCAGCGAAGGGGAATCACGTGAGTGTGGGGGATCCGTTGACGCAAGTGCCTCGGATGCGGCTGGACGAGCTGCTCGACGAGCTCCAAGTGCGCATCGACGCCGTACGCGGCACCCGCGATCGGGTGCACAGCCTGCTGGAGGCCGTCGTCTCGGTGGGCCGGGAGCTGGATCTGGCCCAGGTGCTGCGGCGGATCGTGGAGGCCGCGGCACTGCTCGTCGACGCCGAGTACGGGGCGTTGGGGGTCATCGGCCCTGACGGCCGCACGTTGTCGCAGTTCCTGACCGTGGGGCTCGACGAGGCGGCCATCGCCGAGATCGGTCCCCTGCCGGCCGGCCACGGTCTGCTCGGAGAGGTCATCCGTCACCCGGAGCCCTTGCGCCTCACCGATCTCGGCGCGCACTCCTCGTCGTACGGGTTTCCGCCGCACCACCCGCCCATGCGCACGTTCCTCGGTGTGCCGATCCGGGTGCGGGACGAGGTGTTCGGGAACCTCTATCTGACCGACAAGCGGGGCGGGTTCGATTTCGACACCGAGGACGAGACGGTGATCTCCACCCTCTCGGTGGCGGCGGGCGTGGCGATCGACAACGCCCGGCTCTACGAGGGGTCCCAGCGCCAGCAGCGGTGGCTGAAGGCCAACGCGGAAATCACTGAAAGCCTGCTGTCGGGCAGTTCCCGTCCGGCGGTGCTGGAGCTCATCGCTCTTCGGGCCCAGGAGATCACGGGGGCCCGGATCGCGGACATCTGCGTGCCGGTTCCCGGCGCCGAGGGATTGTTCGTGGAGTTCGCGGCGGGTGCGGACGGCAAGGCCAGGCGGGGATTTGTCGTCCCCATCGCGGGAACTCTCTCCGGGACAGCCCACCGGACCGGGCAACCCGTCACGGTCGTGCACGCCTCGGACGACGACCGCTACCCGGACGATGCCCAGACTGAGGGCGGGCTGGGCCCCGCCGTCGCGGTCCCGCTGGGCACCGCCGGCGGAGAGAGCAGGGGTGTACTCCTGCTCGTGCGCGCAGCCGGCGAGCCCGTCTTCGGCGAGAACGAGTTGGAGCCACTCGTCGCCTTTGCGGGTCAGGCGGCCATCGCCTTGGAACTGGCGGAGCGGCGCCGGGACGCGGAGCAGATAGCGCTGCTGGAGGAGCGGGACCGGATCGCACGGGACTTGCACGACTTGGCCATCCAGCGGCTCTTCGCCACGGGCATGACCCTTCAGAGCGCGGCACGGCTCGTCGAGCACGAAGGGGCCGCCGAGCGCGTCAGCCGTGCGGTCGATGACCTGGACGAGACGATCAAGATCATCCGATCGACGATCTTCGGTCTGCGCACCAAGGACCGTGAGAGCGGACAGGGTCTGCGGGCTCGCGCTGCCCGGGCGGTCGGCGACGCGGCCACCACCCTCGGCCATCCGCCGCGCCTGAACATGGAGGGCCTGCTCGACACGGACGTCCCGTCCGAGGTGGCCGACCACGTCATGGCGGTGCTGGGCGAGCTCCTGAGCAACGCCGCACGCCACGCGGGGGCGACCAGGGTCGCCGTGGCCCTCAAGGCGGAACCGGGCGAGGTCGTACTGACGGTCTCCGACAACGGCAGGGGCATCCCGCCCCAGGGCCGCAGGAGCGGCCTGCTCAACCTCGACGACCGGGCGCGGAGCCTGGGCGGGTCCTTCATCGTGGACACCCCCGACGAGGGTGGCAGCCGACTCGTCTGGCGGGCGCCGCTCCCCACCGGGAGCTGACGGCCCCGACACGATCATCCCCGGGCAGTCGGCTCCGGCAGCGTCCGCTCCGCCTCCAGCCGGAATCCGGCGACGAGGTCGGGGCGGATCCGCAGGGCGCGGGTCATGGGGCGTCCCACCCGGGGGCGCAGCAGGGAAGCGAAGCGGGCCGCTTCATCGGCGTCGGTCACCGGGCAGGCGTAGCCGGTGACGACGACGCTCCAGCCGAGGTGCGTGACGGAATCGACGGCGTCCGCTTCGTAGGCGCCGACCATTCCGGGGACATCGGCCGGGGCCGCGAGGAAGGCGCGTGCCCCGTCGTCGTGGATCCGCACGATGATGTCCCCGCCCTCGACGAGATGGTTGACCGGGCGCACGGCGGGCAGCGCCTGCTGCGTGAAGACGATGCGCCCCAGGGGCACCGTCGCCACGAGCCTGAGCGCCTCGGCCCTGTCGAGCTCGCGCATGCGCCGGGTGGCCGTCACGTCGCCGGCCTGACCGTCGGTGCGCCGTATGCCGCCGGCCTGGTCCATGCTGCGCACCTTCATCCGGTATCGATCGGGCCTTGGGGCTTCCGAGTCACCAGCCTCTCTCTCGATCACCACGAGAACCAGGGCCCAACGGTCCCGAACCGGGCACCGGTTTCGGACACCGCCCTGGTCAAGCCACCACGGGCCGGAGCTCGCGGTCGGCGCCGAGCACCCGCATCGACTTGGCCACCAGAGGCGGCACGCCGCACAGGCGGAGCCGGGTTCCTGCCGAGTAGCAGCGGTGGTGCACGCGCAGGAAGAGGTCGATGCCCGCGCTGTCGCAGAAGGAGATCCCGGACAGGTCGAGGACGAGGCTGCGGTGACCGTATGCGGCGAGGGCGGCGAGTCGGGGTTCCACCTGCCGCGCCGTGTGGAAGTCGAGTTCTCCGGCCAAGGTGACGCACACGTCGCCGTCGCTCCTCACCGCGGTCTTCAGATCGATCAAGGTAGTCGTCATGGAACCTCCACGCTGCGTGCGGCTCTGCGGTCGAGCCGCGCCCCTCCCCATGCGGCACCAGCTCATCGCACGCGGTCCGGCCCCGGGAAGGTCCACATGCCCCGCGCGCAGGGCCGAAGGTCCCTGCTCCTGGGTGCTCCATCGCGCGGGAAGGGTCGGATGAGGGCCGATCGGCCCTGTCCGGTCGGCCCCTTCGGCAGGCAGGATGCGGGAGTTCGTCCTTCCAGGGCGAACCCAGGCGAAGGAGTTGCGTCATGACCGACAGCGGTGCCCCCTCCCCCACCAGGACGCCGATCACGGTCTTCCTCCTCGATGACCACGAGGTCGTACGCCGAGGGGTTCACGACCTGCTGGACGCGGAGCCCGACCTGAACGTCGTCGGTGAGGCGGGCACGGCGGAACAGGCGCTGATCCGCATCCCCGCGCTGCGTCCTCAAGTGGCGGTCCTCGACGTACGGCTCCAGGACGGCGACGGCGTGAGCGTGTGCCGCGAGCTGCGCTCGCGGATGCCCGAGCTGGCCTGCCTGATGCTCACCTCGTTCGACGACGAGGAAGCCCTGCTGGACGCCGTGATGGCGGGCGCCTCCGGATACGTGCTGAAGCAGATCACCGGAACCGACCTGGTCACCGCCGTCCGCACCGTCGCGGCCGGCCAGTCCATGCTCGATCCGGGAGCCACGACCCGGCTGATGGCCCGCATGCGCGGCGACGTGCCCAAGGAGGACCAGGTCCCGGGCCTGCCCGGCTTCACCGACCGGGAGAAGGAGATCCTCGTCATGGTCAGCGAGGGGCTCACCAACCGCGAAATCGGCAAACGGATGTACCTCGCCGAGAAGACCGTCAAGAACATCATCTCGCGCCTGTTCACCAAACTGGGCGTGGAGCGCCGCGTCCAAGCCGCCGTGATCGCCAGCCACACGCTGATCCCGCCGAGCCAGCACCCCGTCCCGACCACGGAATAGCAGGCGGCCGGGCACGCCGTACCTCCGCGTGCCCGACCCTCCCGCCTGACCCGGGGCGGATCAGGCGTGCGGGACCACCGCGACGGGACAGACCGCGTGGTGCAGGACCGCATGGGCCACGGACCCGATGTGCGCCCCCACCGCCGACTCGCGGACCCGGCGGCCCACGACGAGCAGCTGCGCGTCCGACGCGGCGCTCAGCAGCACCTGGCCACCGCTGCCCTGCTCCACGTGGGCGACGACTTCGACCGCCGGGTACTTCAGCCGCCACGGCTCCAGCGCCTGCTCCAGCGCGGCCTTCTCGTACGGCTCCAGGCCACCGAACTGGTCGGCGATCCACATCGACCCGGGGCTGTAGCCGTAGACCGGGGGCAGGCTCCAGGCGCGGACCGCACGGAGCGGTACCTTCCGTGCCGCGGCCGCCTCGAAGGCGACGCGCAGTACTTCGGCGGACTCCTCCACGCCGCCCTGCTGCCCGACGACGACCTCACCCTCCTCCGGTACGGCCACCGGCCTGCCGTGCGCGGAGCGTACGGAGACGACGGGGCACTCGGCGGCGGCGATCACCTGCCGACCGTAGGAACCCATCAGGAAACCGACCAGGGCTCCGTACCCGCGCGAGCCGACGACCAACATCTCGGCACCCTTGGCCGCGTGCAGCAGGGCCGGCACCGGCGCCTCAGCGAGCACTTCCGCGGTGAGATCCAGCCCCGGGTACCGCTGGGTGAGCTCGCCCTCCACCTCCTTCAGGACGTCATCGGCCCGCCTGGCTTCGGTGTCCCGGTCCTGGACGACCGGGCCGGCGAGCGGCGCCCAGAACCAGGCGTGGACCACGAGCAGGGGCAGCTCACGCAGTACGGCTTCTCGTGCGGCCCAGTCCGCCGCGGCCCGGCTCTGCGGGGATCCGTCCACTCCGACAACCAGGGTGCGCTTCACGAGTCTGTCCTCCGTACCGATGCCGGGGCATCGAGGTCGGTCGCCAAGGGAGCGGCGCCGGCCGGGGGGACCGGCACCGCTGAACTCACCCTCCCGGCTGGACGCCGTGGCACACAGGGGCCAACAGTCCCTCCCCCAGGGCCGGTCCTCCCCTCGCGGCGCCGCCTCGGCGAGGGCAGTGTGGAGGAATCGGCTCAGTCGACGAACGTCCCGGACCGTCGCACTCAGGAGCGGGCATGGCCTCCTACCCCATCTCGGAACTCGACGCGCACTGGCGCGCCGCCAACTACCTTGCAGTCGGCCAGATCTACCTCATGGACAACCCCCTTCTCACGGAGCCGCTGCGGCCGGAGCACATCAAGCCGCGACTGCTCGGCCACTGGGGCACCTCTCCCGGCCTGAACCTCGTCCACACCCACCTGGGCCGCGTGATCAAGGGCCGGTCGCTGGACGCCCTGTGCGTCTGGGGTCCGGGCCACGGCGGCCCCGCCGTCCTTGCCAACTCCTGGCTGGAAGGCACGTACACCGAGACCTACCCGGACATCACGCGGGACGCGGCCGGCATGGCCAAACTGTTCCGGCAGTTCTCCTCTCCCGGTGGCGTGCCGAGCCACGTGGCCCCCGAGACGCCCGGCTCCATCCACGAGGGCGGCGAGCTCGGCTACGCCCTGGCCCACGCCTACGGAGCCGCCTTCGACCACCCCGGCCTGCTGGTCGCCTGCGTCATCGGGGACGGCGAGGCCGAGACGGGGCCGCTGGCCGCCTCCTGGCACTCCAACAAGTTCCTGGACCCGGTCCACGACGGCGCCGTCTTGCCGATCCTGCACCTCAACGGATACAAGATCGCCAACCCGACCGTGCTGTCACGCATCCCCGAAGCCGAACTCGACGCCCTGCTCAGGGGGTACGGGCACGAGCCTCTGTACGTGACCGGCAACGACCCCGTGCCGGTGCACCGGGCGATGGCCCGCGCGATGGACCAGGCCCTGGACCGCATCGCCGCCATCCAGCAGGAGGCGCGCGCGGCGGGCACCGATCCGGGCCGGGAGTGCGCACGCTGGCCGATGATCGTCCTACGCACCCCGAAGGGCTGGACCGGCCCCGCGACCGTCGACGGCCAGCCGGTCGAGGGCACCTGGCGGTCCCACCAGGTCCCGCTGCCCGGTGTGCGCGAGAACCCCGCACACCTGCGGCAGCTGGAGGACTGGCTGCGCTCCTACCGGCCGCAAGAGCTCTTCGACGCCGACGGGCGGCCCTCCGAGCGGGTTCTCGCCTGCGTCCCGCAAGGCGAGCGGCGGCTGGGCGCCGTCCCGTACGCGAACGGCGGCCGGCTGCTGCGGCCTCTCCCGCTGCCCGCCCTCGACGCGTACGCCGTCCCCGTCGACAAGCCGGGCAGCAGCCTGCACGAACCGACCCGTGTTCTCGGGCGCTTCCTCACCCGGATCATGCGCGACACCGCCGAGCGCCGGGACTTCAGGGTCGTCGGCCCGGACGAGACCGCCTCCAACCGGCTGGACGACCTGTACGACGCCACCGGCAAAGCCTGGCAAGGCCTCACGCAGACCACGGACCGGAACCTCTCCCGGGACGGCCGCGTCATGGAGATCCTGTCCGAACACGTCTGCCAGGGCTGGCTGGAGGGCTACCTCCTCACCGGCCGCCACGGACTCTTCTCCACCTACGAGGCCTTCGCCCACATCGTCGACTCCATGGTCGGTCAGCACATCAAATGGCTGAAGACCTCGCGCGACCTCCCCTGGCGCGCACCCATCGCCTCCCTCAACTACCTGCTCACCTCGCACGTCTGGCGCCAGGACAACAACGGCTTCTCCCACCAGGACCCCGGCTTCGTCGACCACGTCCTCAACAAGAGCCCCGAGGTCGTACGCGCCTACTTCCCGCCGGACGCCAACACCCTCCTCGCCGTGGCCGACCACGCCCTGCGCAGCCGTGACCAGGTCAACGTGATCGTCGCCGGGAAACAGCCTTCCTTCGACTGGCTGTCCATCGACGAGGCCCGTGTCCACGTCACCCGCGGCGCCGGCATCTGGGAATGGGCCGGTACGGATGACCGCTCCCGCGAGCCGGACGTCGTACTCGCCTGCGCCGGCGACGTGCCCACCATGGAGGTCCTGGCCGCCTCGGCCCTGCTCCGCGAACACCTTCCGTGGCTGGCCGTTCGCGTCGTCAACGTCGTCGACATCGCCCGCCTGATGCCCCACGAGGAACACCCGCACGGCATGACCGACACCGAGTACGACGCCCTCTTCACCACCGACAAACCGGTGGTCTTCGCGTACCACGGCTATCCGTGGCTGATCCACCGCCTCGCCTACCGCCGCACCGGCCACCCGAACCTGCACGTCCGCGGCTACAAGGAATCCGGCACGACGACCACCCCCTTCGACATGGTCGTACGCAACGACCTCGACCGCTATCGACTCGTCATGGACGTCATCGACCGCGTCCCCGGCCTCGCCGCCCGCGCCGAAGGCCTGCGCCAGGCCATGACCGACCAGCGCATCCGACACCACAGCTGGATCCGCGCGCACGGAACCGACCTGCCGGAAGTCGAGGACTGGTCCTGGCCGTACTGAGCACACCGCGGACTCGGGCACGGGGTCGGCCGATGCTCCGGCCTCTCCACCGCAGCTGCGCTCACGGCGCGAGGTCTCGGCGTTGGAGCAGCAGGTGCGCTGGCCGAAGGCGGCGTGCTCTGGCCCCAGCTCGGGACCCTTGTCGGAGCGGGAGTGCTGGGCGGGCGAAGCCGAGGCCTTCACGGCACAGCTGCCTTGCTCTGCACCATTCCGTGAGGCTATGCGCCAGCCCGAGGTGGAGCTATTCGACGGGGATGTCCGCCCGGACGATGGTGATCGGGCACGGTGCGTGGAGCGCCGTCTGATGGCTCACCGAGCCGAGCAGGGCTCGGCTGAAGCCGCCGCGACCGCGGCTGCCCACGACCAGCATGTCCGCGCCGTCTGCCGCATCGACCAGGACGTCTACCGGATTGCCGCGTACCAGGCGCTGGTGCACCGAGGAGGCACCGTCCTCACCGAGCACCGCGCGGACCTCCTCGACCAGACGCCGCTCGGCCTCCTCCTCGTCGAACGTGGTGTCCACCGCTGGAGCCGACCATGATGCGGCACCGGGCAGGTCCCATGCCGCGACCGCCTCCACTCGCCCGCTCACCAGCCCTGCGTACCGGACCGCCCAGCGCAGCGCGGCCTGGGACGAGGGCGATCCGTCGACGCCCACCACGATCCGCGGAGCCTCTTGCTGCCTGTCCATTCCGCTCATCCTTCCGACGGCTGATACATCCACAGTGTGCGCATTACGAACACAGCGCCACGCGAGCATGCAGCGACTGCCGGTCAGCCCTTGGGCAGCCGGAACCACCGCTCCTGGCCTGCGCAAATGCGTTCGTGCCGGTCTCCGGGCAGGACCACGGGCACCGGGCCCAGAAGTGACGGAGGGACGCTGATGCCGAGCCGGCCGGGCCGGAACCGGATGCGGATGTCCCGGTGCCCCAGGTAGGAGATCGAGAACGCGGAGCCGGGCACTTCGGAGAGGCGTACCGGGTCGATGTGCAGGCCGTCGCCGTGGGGCTCAAGTCCGACGATGCCGCGCTCGACGAGGTCCAGGGTGCCGCCCATCGCGCCGAGGTGGATCCCCTCGCCGGTGGTGCCGCCCTGGACGTCGGTGATGTCACTGAGCAGGGCTTCCTGGCAGTAGCGCCAGGCGTCCGCGCCCTGCTCCCGGGCGAGGACCCAGCCGTGGACGAGGCTGCTCAGCGTGGAGCCGTGGCAGGTGCGCCGCAGGTAGTGGTCCACCGTCCTGCGCCAGAGGCCGTCGTCGAGGCGGTGTCCGAGCCGAAGGAAGAGTTGCTCGAGCTCTGCGGGGCGGAAGAGGTAGCCGAGCATGAGAGTGTCGGCCTGCTTGGACGCCTGGTAGCGGTTGGGCGTGTCGCCTTCGGCTTCCAGGATGCGGTCCAGGCGGCGGATGTCGTGGTAGCGGGCGCGGTAGCCGCCCCAGTCGAGCTCGGCGAGGTCCCCGTAGCCGTGGAACTGGCTGATCACATCGCGGTGGAACGGCACGTACAGGCGGTGCGAGACGTCCTCCCAGACGGTGAGGTCGTCGGGGCCGATGCCCAGTTGCGTGAGGAGCTCGGCGCGTCGGGCTGCCGGAAGTTCCCCGTACAGGTCGAGGGCGCGGGCCAGCACCCAGGCGGCGGTGACGTTGGTGTAGGCGTTGTCGTCGATGCCGGGGGCGGCGGCGTCCGGGTAGGCGTCGTGGTACTCGTCCGGGCCGACGACGCCGCGGATCCGGTAGCGGCCGAGGTTGGTGTCCCACGTCGCCGTGTCCGCCCAGAAGTGGGCCGTGTGCAGCAGGAGTTCGGCGCCCGGGCCGTGCATGAACCCGGCGTCGCCGGTGGCCAGCCCGTACCGCCACACGTTCCAGGCGATGGCCGACCCCACGTGGTGCTGGAGGTGGGAGTGGTCCGGCAGCCAGCGGCCGGAGCGCGGATTGAGGTGCAGTCGCTGCGTCTCCTCGGTGCCGGAACTGCCGCTCTGCCAGGGGAACATGGCTCCCTTCACCCCGGCCCGGCGAGCGGCCTCCCGGGCCGCGGGGAGCCGTCGGTGCCGGTACATCAGCAGGGCACGAGCGGTCTCGGGCAGGTGGAGGGCCAGGTAGGGCAGGACGAACAGCTCGTCCCAGAAGACGTGGCCCCGGTACGCCTCGCCGTGAAGGCCGCGGGCAGGGACGCCGGCATCGAGCTCGGCGGTGTGCGGCGAGAGGGTCTGCAGGACGTGGAAGGCGTGCAGCCGCAGAACCTTGCCCGTCTCTCCGGGTACTTTCAACTCACCTTCGCTCCAGAGGCGTTGCCAGGACGCCCGGTGAGAGTTCAGCAAGGAAGGGAAGTCCGGGGCGTGTGTGGCGCAGTCGATGCTCCGCCGCAGCGGATCGGCCGGGGGACGGTCGAGCGAGGTACACAGGGCGGCTGTCTTCACCACGACGACCGGGGCGGTCCGCTTGATCGGCAGGACGAACGTCTGCGTGGCGGTGGTGGCTGTGCATGTCCGGCCCACCGGTGCCAGAGGACGTGCCGCTGTCCGGACCGCGAGCCCGATCTTCACCCGGGAGGTGGTCGTGGTGCAGGCGATCCAGGCGGTGCCCTCCGCCTCCACTCCGGCCCGGTGCTCGACGAGATGTAGCCCGGCCAGGGCGCGGTAGCGGTCGACTCCCGCGTTGGTGACGTCACCGTCGAGTACGGACTCGATCTCGATCCGGCCGCTCCAGCCGTGCGCTCTGAACACCGTGTTCTGCGCGGCCAGGTTCGGAACTCCCATGTGGACGAGGCGGGTGTGGGTGACGCTCAGGCGGCGGCCGTCGGCGTCGTGGAAGAGCATGCGGCGGGTGAGCGTTCCGGCACGCAGGTCCAGCGACACGCGGCTGTGGCGCAGGGTCGGGTGGTCGGGTGTGAGCCAGTCGCTGGGCGGTGCGCCCTCGGGCAGGCAGCGGTACCGCAGCGCGGTCCAGTCCGGCAGCCGGACCATGTCCTCGTTGGAGACCGTGCGTCCGCCGACGGCGGAGTCGAGCCGGTCGTAGCATCCGGCGAGGTACGTGCCCGGGTAGTGGATGTCGTCGGCGACGCTTTCGGGCGCTGAACCGCGCGTGGCGAAGCGGCCGTTGCCCAGGGTGCACAGGGACTCGACCAGCCGCTCGGCCTTGGGGTCGTAGTGGGGGTACTCCCAGCGCCAGGCCGTGGTCACGGGCGGTCGCCTTCGAGTGCGGCGGGCAGGCCGGCGAGGTCGGGTAGGACGAGATGGGCGCCGTGCGCGCGCAGGGCGTCCCTCATGTGCGGGTCGTCCTCTCGGTCGAGTCCCACCACCAGCCGGAAACGGCCTCGGTGTCCCGCTTCGACGCCGGCGAGTGCGTCCTCCACCACGGCGGTGTGCGCGGGGGTCGCGCCGAGACGGCCGGCAGCTTCGAGGAAGAGGGCAGGGTCGGGTTTGCCCGGAAGGGCGAGTGCGGCCGCGTCCTGGCCGTCCACCAGGGTGTCGAAGTAGCCGATGAGCCCCGCGGACTCCAGGAGGGGGCGGGCGTGCCTCGAAGCCGAGACGGCTGCGCATCGCACCTCCGTCTCCCGTAGTCGCTGGAGCGCGGGCCGTACGTCATCGAAGGTGCGGACGCCGTCGGTCCGCAGCATCGCGGAGAAGACCGCCTCCTTGCGGGCGGCGACCGCGTGAACGCTGGTGCATCCGGGCGGATCCCCGGGCGTTCCGGGTGGGAGGTCGATGTGACGGGCGCGGAGGAAGGCGCGTACGCCGTCGAGGCGGGACCTGCCGTCGACCAGGTCCCGGTATTCGCGGACGGCGTCGAACGGGCGTGGTCGTGCGCCGGGGGGCGACGGCTGCCATTCGGTGAGGCAGCCGTCGAAGGTCTCCTTCCAGGCGGCCGCGTGGCGGTCCGCCGTGGCGAGGAGCACTCCGTCGGTGTCAAAGACGACCGCGTGCAGGTCGCTCATGAGTCGTGCACCACGCGGCGGCCGGTGATCCGATCCGGGGTGAGCTTCATCCAGTGGCTGCGCGGACCACCGGCCCAGGGCTGGGAGCGGGCCGTGGTGTCGAGGTGGCGAATCTCGTCCGGGTCCGTGACGGCTGCCAGTTCACCCACCGCCAGGACGCTCCAACCGGTGGCGGTCACGTCGTCGATGTTGTCGATCTCGAAGGCGACCTCGGTTCCGGCGGCTCTGGCCGTGACGGCTTCTGCTGAGGTGCGGAAGGCGATATCGGGTCCTGCGACGAGGTAGTTGACGGGGAGGACGGCCGGGCCTTCGGAGGTGAAGATGGCGATGCGGCCGACGCCGTGGGTGTTCAGCAGCCGCCGGCATTCGGTCTCGTCCAGCGGTACGAGCGTACTGTCGCGCCGGGCGGTGGCTCGGCCGGCGACGCGGTGGGCGCTGGCTCCGGTCAGGTCGTCGACGGTGAGGCCGAGGGCATCTGCCACCCGGACGAGGGTGCCGATGGCAGGACTGGCGGCGTGCTCCTCGAGGTAGGCGATGTACGTGCCGTCGGCGCCGCACCTCTGGCCCAGTTCGTCGCGGCTCAGGCCGAGGGCTTCGCGGCGGGCCGCCAGACGGCGGCCCAGGTCGGTGTGTCCGGCCATCTCGCCGGATGGCTGCGGGTGGGTGCTCGGTGTGCTCTTCACGGCACTCACTGCTCCTGGGGCGGTACGGCGAGCGTGTCGTGCTGCGGTCCGCCGAGCACGACCTTGAGGGCGCCGGTTTCGCCGGCGCGCGAGAAGACGTCGTACGCCTCTTCCATCTGGTCCAGCTCGAAGCGGTGGGTGACCATCGCGGTGCCGGGGAGGCGTCCGGCGGCCATCATGCGCAACAGCATGGGGGTGGAGTGGGTGTCGACGAGGCCGGTGGTGATGGTGACGTCCTTGATCCACAGGTCTTCGAGGTGGAGGACGGCGGGCTTGCCGTGGACGCCGATGTTGGCGACCCGTCCGCCGGGGCGGACCATGCGGGTGCACATCTCGAACGCCTCGGGCACGCCGACGGCCTCGATGACCACGTCGGCCCCGAGCCCGTCGGTGAGGTCCTCCACCAGCCGCTCGGGCTCCTCGTCCGCACTCGCGGTGGCATCGGCGCCGAGGTCGCGCGCGGCAGCGAGCCGGGAAGCGGCGAGGTCGACGGCGATGATGCGCCCGGGGCTGTAGAGCTGGGCGGTGGCGATGGCGGCCAGGCCGATGGGGCCGGCTCCGACCACGACGACGGTGTCGCCGGGGCGCACGTTGCCGTTGAGCACGCCGACCTCGTAGGAGGTCGGGAAGATGTCGGCGAGCAGGACCGCGTCGTGGCTGGCCAGGGCGCTGGGCAGCGGGTGCACGGAGAGGTCGGCGAAGGGGACGCGTACGTATTCGGCCTGGGTGCCGTCGATGGTGTGGCCCAGGACCCAGCCGCCGCCTCCGCGGCACTGTCCGTAGTGCCCTTCGCGGCAGAAGCGGCAGCGGCCGCAGGCGGAGATGCAGGAGATCAGGACGCGGTCGCCGGGGCGGACGCTGCGGACGTCGCCGCCGGTCTCGACGACGGTCCCGACGGCCTCGTGGCCCAGGATCCGGCCGGGGGTCACTTCGGGGACGTCGCCCTTGATGATGTGCAGGTCGGTGCCGCAGATAGTGACGGCGTCGACCCTGATGATCGCGTCGGCGGCGTCCTTGATCGCGGGGTCCGGGACGTCCTGCCAGGACGTCTGCCCGGGCCCGTGGAAGACGAGTGCCTTCATGGCGCGGCCTTCTCTCTGTGTGCTGTGCGGGAGGGGGTCACCGTCAGGCTGCGCCCATGTCCCTCCGTCCCGCTTGGGCCGGTCGGCCCTTGCCCGGGACCGGTCGGTCCCCAGCGGACAGGGCGTTCCGGTGCGACGGTGGAGACCGGCATCCGTTCCGAAAGGAGGGCTGCTGCCATGTCCCAGTCAGTCCCGTCTCCTGCTTCCGCCCGCCCGGCCCTGCTGAGGTTCCTCGGCGGAGTCCGGACGGTCACCGGCAGCAAGTTCCTCGTCGAGAGCGACCACGCCCGGATCCTCGTCGACTGCGGACTCTTCCAGGGTGTCGCTGACCTGCGCCGTCGCAACTGGGACAAGCTGCCCTGCGATGCCTCGGACATCCACGCCGTCGTCGTCACCCACGCCCACCTGGACCACTGCGGCTACCTGCCGCGACTGGTCCGGCACGGCTTCCGCGGCCCGATCCTGACCAGCGCCCACACCGCACGCCTCGCCGAGATCGTGCTCCGCGACAGCGCCCGCCTCCAGATGGAGGCCGCCGAGCACGCCAACCAGCACGGCTGGTCCAAGCACCGCCCCGCCAAGCCGCTGTACGACGATGACGACGTCGACCACACGATCAAGTACTTCGACCCGGTCGCGGTGGGCAGCGAGATCGAGATCATGGCCGGAACGAAGCTGATGCTGCACCACGGCGGGCACATCCTCGGCTCCGCCTGGGCGCACCTGACGCTGGAGGACGGCCACACTCTCGCCGTCAGCGGCGACCTCGGCCGCCCCGGCCACCCTCTCCTCCTGCCGCCCGAGCCGTTCTCCGGCGCCGACGTCCTGCTGATGGAGTCGACGTACGGCAACCGCCACCACGACCACGAAAGCGCCCAGCGCGAATTCGCCTCGGTGATCACGCGGACGCTGTCCCGCGGCGGGACCGTGGTCATCCCCGCCTTCGCGATCGACCGCACCGAGGTCGTCCTGCACGAGCTGGCCGCCCTGCGCAGCGACGGCACGTTGCCCCGCCACGTGCCCGTGTACGTGGACAGCCCCATGGCCCTGGCCGCCCTGGACGTCTACCGCGACGCCCTGCGCAGCCACTCCCCCGAACTACGGCCCGAGATCCTCGCCCAGGGCGAGGCGGCGATCAGCCCGGAGCCCTTCCTGGCCGCCCGGACCGTCCAGGAGTCGATCGACATCAACAACGCCACCGGCCCGGCGATCATCGTCTCGTCCGCCGGCATGGCCACCGGCGGCCGCGTCCTGCACCACCTCCACCGGACCCTGCCGGACCCCCGCAACGCCGTGGTCATCGTCGGCTTCGCCGCCGCCGGCACCCGGGCTCGCGACCTCGTGGACGGCGCCCGCACGCTCAAGATGTTCGGCGAGTACGTCCCCGTACGCGCCGAGGTCGCCGACGTACCGCACTTCTCCGCACACGCCGACGCCGACCAGATCATCGACTGGCTGCGCAACGCCCCGGCCCCCCACACCACCTACCTGGTCCACGGCGAGGAGACCGCAGCCGAAACCCTGCGGGACCGCATCGACCACGAGCTGAAATGGACGGCCGTCGTACCCAGGTCCGGGGAGGCCGTCCTGGTCCGCTGACCGGGGCCGGACGGTCCCCTCGGTGTGCACCCCGCGGCCCTCCCGGGCACGGCGGCCCTCCGAGCAGGGTGGATGCGAAGGGTTGGAGGCACTCCATGAGCACCATGCACACCATCCTCGAAGCGATGGCACCCGAAGCCCGCGAAGCCCTGCTCGCCCACTCCCACCAGGTGACCTTCCCGGCCGGCACGCGCATCTTCAACGAACGCCGGCGGGCCGAGAAGTTCTGGATCATCCAGTGCGGCACCGTGGATCTCGACACCCACGTCCCCGGGCACAAGAACGTGGTCGTCGAAACCCTCGGCTACGGCGAGCTCCTCGGCTGGTCCTGGATGTTCCCTCCCTACAGCTGGCACCTGGGAGCCACCGCCTCCCGCGAAGTGCGCGCCCTGGAGTTCGACGCAGCGGCCGTACGGGAGCTGTGCAACGAGGACTCGGCCGTCGGCCGGTCCGTCTCCATTGCCGTGGGCGCGGTCATCGCCGACCGGCTCGACTCCGCCCGTACCCGGCTCCTTGACCTGTTCGCCCCTCACGGCAGCGGCACCCCGCTCGCCTACGCACGCTGAGGACCCCGCCATGACCTCCACCCCGTACACCGTCGCCGACGTCATGACCACCAAGGTCATCGCCGTCACCCCATCGACCGGCTTCAAAGACATCGCCACCGCGATGGAACGGTGGAAGGTCACCGCCCTACCCGTCATCGAGGGCGAGGGCCACGTCGTCGGTGTGGTCTCCGAGGCGGATCTCCTCCCCAAGGAGGAGTTCCACGAGCACCGCCCGGGCCTGATCGAACAGATGCGCCGCCTGGGCGACACCGCCAAGGCGGGCTCCACCCGCGCCGAGAACATGATGACCACCCCGGCCGTCACGATCCGCCCCGACGCCACCCTGCCTCAGGCCGCCCGCCTCATGGCCGACCGGCACATCAAGCGCCTCCCGGTCGTCGACGCCGACGGCGCCCTCCAGGGCATCGTCAGCCGCGCCGACCTCCTCAAGGTCTTCCTCCGCACCGACGAGGAACTCGCCACCGAGATCCGCCGAACGGTCGTCGACCGCCTCTTCCCCCTCTCCCACGAGGCGGTCAAGGTCACCGTGTTCCAGGGGATCGCCACCCTGACCGGCGAGGTCCGCGACGGCGACCTGATCCCCGTGGCCGAACGCCTCACCCACTCCGTCGAGGGCATCGTCGACGTCCACTGCCGACTGGACGCACCGGCCGAGGCGTGAAGTCCGACCGCCGAGCCGTGCCGGGACGATGCCACGCAGAGCCCGTACCGACGAGGAGCGCAGCGACGAGCAAAGCCCTGCGGGTCAGCGCCGGATGGCGATCACCTCGACGTCCGCGTTCATGGCGCGCAGCCTCCGCACCGCTTGTAGCAGCGAGACTTGAGCGAAGGCGAAGGCGAAGGCGAAGAGAGAGTCGACGGCAACATCCTCGCCGTCCTTCAGCAGGATGCCGAAGACCACGCGGAGCGTACCGAAGTCTTGGGATCCAGCATGTGGTGCCCCACTCCGTAACTCAGCGCATAGACCCCACGGGCCGTACGCATGATGACCAGGCCGGCTGCAGAGCGATTCCTTTCGCTGACGTTCAGGCCGGTGATGGACTCGACGGTGTCGCACCGGTCAGCCGCGCTCGCGAGGGACTCCTCCCGTCATCAGACGGACAGGAGGCGTCCCCGCCACTGAACTGACCACCCGAGGTTCGCGCAGATGCCAGCCGAGAAGGGGTGCCAGCAAGGGCGGACGGGGGTATCTGAGCCCACCGGGCGTTCGCACGCATGTCCGGTGACAACAACGGCTGTTATGTGCCGACTATCGTTGTGAGTCACAGTGGTTCAGCGGCGGACGCGGGGCATACCCAGGCCGATCCAGGAGATGATCTCGCGCTGGATCTCGTTGTTGCCGCCGCCGAAGGTGAAGATGACCGCGCTGCGGTAGCCGCGCTCCAGCTCGCCGTGCAGGACCGCGCCGGCGGAGCCGTCCTTCAGGGAGCCGGCCGCGCCGACCACCTCCATCAGCCAGGCGTACGCGTCCCGGCGCGCCTCGGAGCCGTAGACCTTGACCGCGGAGGCGTCCTGCGGGGTGAGGGTGCCGTCCTGGACGGCGTTGACCATCTGCCAGTTGAGCAGCTTCATGGCGTCGAGCCTGGCGTGCGTGCGTGCGAGGCGGGCGCGGACCCAGGAGAGGTCGATGACGCGCCGGCCGTCGGCGAGCTTGGTCTCGGCGGCCCAGCGCTGGACGTCGTGCAGGGCGCGGATGGCCATGGTGCCGTGGGCGGCGAGGGTGACGCGCTCGTGGTTGAGCTGGTTGGTGATCAGGCGCCAGCCCTTGTTCTCCTGGCCGACGCGGCGGCTCGCGGGGACGCGGATGTTCTCGTAGTAGCTGGCCGTCGTGTCGTGCGAGGCGAGGGTGTTGATGAGGGTGCAGGAGTAGCCGGGGTCACTCGTCGGCACGAGGAGCATGGTGATGCCCTTGTGCGCGGGCGCGTCCGGGTCGGTGCGGACGGCGAGCCAGACCCAGTCGGCGGTGTCGCCGTTGGTCGTCCAGATCTTCTGTCCGTTGACGACGTAGGTGCCGCTCTCCTCGTCCCCCTCGCGCACCGCCTTGCACTTGAGGGCGGCGAGGTCGGTGCCCGCGTCGGGCTCGCTGTACCCGATGGCGAAGTCGATCTCCCCGGCGAGGATCCTGGGGAGGAAGTGGGCCTTCTGCTCGTCGGTTCCGAACTGCATGATGGTCGGCCCGACGGTGTTGAGCGCCATCAGCGGAAGCGGTACGACGGCCTGCGCGGCCTCGTCGAAGAAGATGAACTGGTCCATGGGCGACATGCCGCGCCCGCCGTACTCCTTCGGCCAGCCGACCCCGAGCCAGCCGTCGGCGCCGAGCCGGCGGATGGTCTCCCGGTAGAAGCGCTTCTGCGCGGCCGGGTCCTCGTACCGGGCGTAGACGTCCGCGGGCACCAGCTCGGCGAAGTAGGCGCGCAGCTCGGTGCGCAACTGCTGCTGCTCAGGCGTGTATTCGAGGTGCACGGCCCCTCCGGGAGTCTCGCGGTCCAGCCGGTGACTGTGGTTGCGGAGGGCAGACTAGAACCTGTTACAAGAATCCGGAAGGGATTGGTTTCAGGTGGAGAGGAACAGCACGTCGAAGGCGACGAGTTCGCGCGGCGCGTCGAAGGCGTACTCCCCCGAGACCTGTCCGGACGAGTCCGACCGGTTCGCGTGCGCGTTGAACGCGGAGCTCCGCTGCCAGCTCGCCCCGGCCGGGGCGTGCGGCCCCAGCCGGTCCGGCAGTGCCGACAGCGCGGTGGTCTCGAAGGCGTACTCGGGATCGCGCAGGATCCCCGCCGCGACGCCCGGCTGGAGGCGGGCGATGCCGACCACCCGGATCCGGGAGTCCTGGCTCGGGATGCTCCGGTTGCCGTACTTGGCCTCGTCGAGGTCGTAGCCGAGCCAGTGCGCGTCGCTCAACTCGCCCAAGTACGGCCTGAACCGCGCGTTCAGCGGCTCCACGTCCGCGCGGACCCGGGTCTGCGCAGTCGGCTCCGGCCACAGGAGGTACGTGACACCGCCGCCGACGGCCAGCAGCGGGAGTCCGGCGGCCAGCAGGAACCTCCGCCGGCTCGTACGTCCCCGCTGCATGTCCACGATCGCCCCCGGTGCCGGTCAGTTCAGGGCGCTGATCATAGCCGCGGCCGTGGCCGCCATCGCCGTACGGGCGGCCGCCAGGTAGGGCCGCGGATCCGCCGGCGTGAGGTGCTCACGGATGGCCCCGGTCATGGCCACGTTCAGCGCGGTGCCGATGTTGACCTTGCGGATGCCGCCCGCGACGGCTGCCGCGAGCTCGGCGTCCGGCAGGCCGGAGGAGCCGTGCAGGACGAGCGGTACCTCCACCGTCTTGGCCAGCCGGGCGAGCAGTACGTGATCCAGGGCCGCGGTCCGGCTGGTCATGGCGTGGCTGCTGCCGATCGCCACGGCGAGGGCGTCGACCCCCGAGTCGGCGACGAACCGCCGCGCCTCGTCCGGGTCGGTACGGGCACCGGGCGCGTGCGGGTCGAGCGGGGCCTCGCCGTTCTTGCCGCCCACCTCCCCCAACTCGGCCTCGATCCACAGCCCGTTGGCGTGTGCCCAGTCGGCGGCCGAACGCGTGGCCTCCAGGTTCTCGGCGTAGGCGAGGTGCGCGGCGTCGTACATCACCGAGCCGAACCCCGCATCCACGGCCTGCCTCAGCAGTTCGGTGCTCTTGACGTGGTCGAGGTGCAGGCCGACCGGTACCGCCGCGGCTTCGGCGCAGGCGACGGCGGCCCGGGAGATGGGAAGCAGCCGTCCGTCCCTGAACTTCACGGCGTTCTCGCTGAGTTGGAGGATCACCGGCAGGCCCACCGACTCGGCGCCCGCGATGACGGCCTCGGCGTGCTCCAGCGTGATGATGTTGAAGGCGGCGACGGCCCGGCCCGCGGTGGCGGCCTCCAGGACGAGTGCGCCCGCGCCGACGAGGCTCATCGGACCGCCTCCTCTCCGGCGGTGAGGATCACCGAGCGGGTGAGGTTGCGCGGCGCGTCCGGGTCCAGCCCCTGGTGGGCGGCTACGGCGATGGCCAGCCGGTGCACCCGTACCAGCTCGGCGAGGGGGTCGAGCCGCCCGGCCACCCACTGGGCCCCGGTGCCCCGCACCTGCTCGGCCAGCCCCTCGGGGGCCTCGCCGAGCGACCACGTCGCCGTACCGGGGGCGGAGACGCTGATCGGCCCGTGCCGGTACTCCATGGCGGGATAGGACTCGGCCCAGGACAGGGAGGCCTCGCGCATCTTGAGCGCGGCCTCGTTCGCGAGCCCGACGCTCCAGCCCCGCCCGAGGAAGGTGAACTGACCGCGGCTCTCCAGCCCCTCGGGCAGCGGCTGGGCCAGCGCGGTCCGCGCGTCGGCGACGACCCCGGCACTATGCAGGCCGACGTGCGCGCGCAGCAGGGTCAGGGCCGTGGTGGCGAAGCGGGTCTGTACGACGGACTGCTCGTCGGCGAAGTCCAGTACGACGAGCTCGTCCGCCAGGGTCATCACCGGGGTCGCGGGGTCGCCGATGACGGCGGTGGTGGGCACGCCCGCGTCGCGCAGGGCGGCGAGCAGGTCCAGCACTTCGGTGGTCGTGCCGGACCGGGTCAGGGCCACGACCCGGTCGTAGCGCCGGTGCCGGGGGAACTCCGAGGCGGGGAAGGCGTCGGTGTCGCCCTGTCCGGCCTCCTCCCGCAACACGGCGGCCGCCTGGGCCATGTAGTACGAGGTCCCGCACCCGACGATCGCGGTACGCTCCCCCGGCTGCGGGAGCACCGCCCGCCGGGCCGGGGCCAGTTCGGCGGCCCGCTCCCAGCATTCGGGCTGTGTGCCCAACTCGTACGCGACGTGGCTCATGGCGGCTCCTAGCGCGGTGCGTGAGTTCTGTGTGCGTTTTCCTGCAAGATAGCGGGCAGTTTCACGCAACTTCAAGCATCCACGGGTTGATCGCCTGAGTTAATCTCTTCGGAGGACAGGCGTAACCGAACACTCGGAAGAGCGGCGGAAGACCGAAGGGGGCGGCTCGATGACCCGCAAGGAGCGCTGGCAGACACTGCTGGACCTGCTGGTGGAGCGGGGCGAGCTGGAGGTGGAGCCGGCCGCGGAGGCACTGGGGGTGTCCGCGGCGACGATCCGCCGCGACCTCGACCAGCTCGCCGAACAGCAGCTGCTGGTCCGCACCCGCGGCGGAGCGGTGCTGCACGGGGTCTCGTACGAACTCCCGCTGCGCTACCGCACCTCCCGGCGGGCGGCCGAGAAGCGGCGCATCAGCGAGGCGGTGGCCGCCCTGGTGACGCCGGGCGAGGTGATCGGCCTGACCGGCGGCACGACGACCACCGAGGTGGCCCGCGCCCTCGCCGCCCGCGCGGACCTCAGCACCGGTTCGCCCGCCCTGACGGTGGTGACGAACGCGCTCAACATCGCGGGCGAGCTGGTGATCAGACCGCAGTTCAAGATCGTGCTGACCGGGGGTGTGGCCCGGCCCCAGTCCTACGAGCTGACCGGTCCGCTGGCCCAGGGGGTGCTCGGCCAGCTCACGGTGGACACGTCGATCGTCGGCGTGGACGCGTTCGACCCCGCCGACGGGGCGGCCACCCGCCACGAGGACGAGGCGGCGATGAACCGCCTGCTGTGCGAGCGGGCCCGCCGCGTGGTGATCGCGGCCGACTCCAGCAAGCTCGGCGTACGCGCCTTCGCCCGGATCTGCGACACCTCGGCGGTGGACGTGCTGGTGACCGACACCGGCCTGTCGGCGGAGGTCGCCGAAGCCTTCGAACAGGCCGGCGTGGAGGTCCTGCGGGTCTGACCCGCAGGCCCGGCCCGGCCGTCCGACCCGCCCGTCCGCCCGGGTGCCGGGCCCGCGGCGGGGTCAGTACGTCGGCAGGCGGTCCGCCTCGCGGGCCAGCGCCGCCAGGACCGGGGCGATCAGCGGGTGCGACTCGGCGCCGCGGCGGGTCGCCGCGAAGACCCTCCGGGTCGCCGCCGGACCGGTCACCGGCCGGGCCAGGGCCTCCTTGAGGTCCATGCCGCGCAGCGCCGAGCGGGGCACGAGCGCGACTCCGGCTCCCGCGCCGACCAGCGCCACGACCGCCCGGAAGTCATCGGAGGAGTGCACCAACCGGGGCTGGAACCCCGCCAGTTCGCAGGCCAGCAGCATCACGTCGTGACACGGGTTCCCGGGGTACTGCCCCACCCATTCCGCGTCCGCGAGGTCCGCCAGCTCGATGGCGGGCAGGCTCGCCAGCGGGTGGTTCACGGGCAGCACCGCGTCGAAGGGCTCCGCGTACAGCGGGAGCACCGACAGCCGTCCGTCGTCCGCGCCCGGCGCGCCCCGGTACTCCACCGCCAGCGCGAGGTCCGCCTCCCCGTCCAGCAGCAGCGGCAGGCTCTGGTCGCCCTCCGCGTCCCGTACGCGCAGCCGGATCCCGGGGTGGTCGTGGGCGAGCCGGGCGATGGCCGGCGCCAGTACCTCCGCGATGCCGGTGGCGAAGGCCGCCACCGTCACCTCGCCCGCCGTGCCGCCCGCGTAGGCGGCGAGCTCCGCCTCGGCGCGCTCCAGCTGGGCCAGCACCTCGTGGGCGTGGCCGAGGAGGATCTCCCCGGCCGCCGTGAGCCGTACGCCGCGGCCGCTGCGGGTCAAGAGCGCGTGCCCCGTCTCCTGTTCCAGCGCCGCGAGCTGCTGGGAGACGGCGGAGGGGGTCAGGTACAGGGCTGCGGCCGCGGCGGTCACCGTACGGTGGTCCGCCACGGCCCGCAGGATGCGCAGCCGGCGGGGGTCGATCACACCCCCATGATGTCAGCCCTGAGCAGCGACGAGAGCCGCGCGGGCGTCCACGAAGGCGGCCACCGCACGCTCGACGTCCGCCGTCGAGTGCGCCGCGGAGAGCTGTACGCGGATCCGGGCCGCGCCCATCGGCACCACCGGGTAGGAGAAGCCGATCACGTACACCCCGCGCTCCAGCAGAAGCTCGGCCATCCTGGCCGCTTCGGCCGCGTCGCCGATCATCACGGGGGCGATGGCGTGGTCACCGGGCAGGATCTCGAAGCCGGCCTCGGTCATCTTCGTACGGAAGAGCGAGGTGTTGGCGGCGAGCTGCTCGCGCAGGTCACCGGCCGACTCCAGCAGGTCGAGGACCTTGAGGGAGGCCGCCGCGATGACCGGGGCGAGGGAGTTCGAGAAGAGGTACGGGCGCGAGCGCTGGCGCAGCAGTTCCACGATCTCGGTGCGCGCCGCGACGTAGCCGCCGGAGGCGCCGCCCAGGGCCTTGCCGAGGGTGCCGGTGATGATGTCGACGCGGTCCATGACCCCGTGCAGCTCGGGGGTGCCGCGGCCGCCGGGGCCGACGAAGCCGACGGCGTGCGAGTCGTCGACCATGACCATGGCGTCGTAGCGCTCGGCCAGGTCGCAGATCTCGGCGAGCGGGGCCACGTAGCCGTCCATGGAGAAGACGCCGTCGGTGACGATCAGCTTGCGGCGGGCGCCGCCCTCGGTGGCCTCCTTCAGGCGCGCCTCCAGCTCGGCCATGTCGCGATTGGCGTAGCGGAAGCGGCGGGCCTTGCAGAGGCGGATGCCGTCGATGATCGAGGCGTGGTTGAGGGCGTCGGAGATGACCGCGTCCTCGGCGCCGAGCAGGGTCTCGAAGACTCCGCCGTTGGCGTCGAAGCAGGAGGAGTAGAGGATCGTGTCCTCCTGGCCGAGGAAGGCCGACAGGCGCGCCTCCAGCTCCTTGTGCACCTCCTGGGTGCCGCAGATGAAGCGGACCGAGGCCATGCCGTAGCCCCAGCGGTCCAGGGCGTCCTTCGCGGCCGCGACGACCTCGGGGTGGTCGGCGAGGCCGAGGTAGTTGTTCGCGCAGAAGTTGAGGACCTCGCCGGGGGCGCCGCCCGCGGTGACGGCGACGGCGGCGTTCTGCGGGGTGCCGATGACGCGCTCGGGCTTGTGCAGGCCTGCGGCGCGGATCTCGTCGAGGGTGGTGCGGAGGTCCTCGCGGACGGTCTCGAACATGGTTCTCCTAGTGCGGCGGAGGAAGACGAACGAAGGGGGGTCCCGGCCCCGCCGGGTGCCGTCCGGCGGAGCGGGGGTGGTCGGTAGGGCTCCGGGCCCCGCCGGGTGCCGTCCGGGGGAGCACGGGTGGTGGTCGGTAAGGGGGCCGGGCCCCGCGGAGGGGGGAGGGTAAGCGGGGCCCGGCCGTAGGGAGATGGTCTGTGTGCCGCGGGGCGGGAGCCCGAAACCCTGGGCGGAGTTCCGGAGCCCTGGGCCCGGAGGCCTGGAGCCCCGGCCCGGAGGTCCGGAACCCTGGACCCGAGGTCAGGAGCCCCAGACCCGGAGGTCCGGAACCCTCGGCCGGAGGCCAGGAGCCCCGGACCCGGAGGCCGGGAGCCCCGGACCCGGAGGCCAGGAACCCTCGGCCGGAGGCCAGGAGCCCCGGACCCGGAGGCCGGGAGCCCCGGACCCGGAGGCCAGGAACCCTCGGCCGGAGGCCAGGAGCCCCGGACCCGGAGGCCAGGAACCCTCGGCCGGAGGCCAGGAGCCCCGGACCCGGAGGCCGGGAGCCCCGGACCCGGAGGCCAGGAACCCTCGGCCGGAGGCCAGGAGCCCCG